>JAUWPQ010000111.1 GCA_030611515.1 Planctomycetota bacterium
GGGTTGGGTACGTGACCACCAACCACCGCGGAGCAAATCAGATGACCTGGCAAGAGCGAATCTCCGTCGACCCGGCCGTCTGCCATGGGCAGGCATGCATCAAGGGCACCCGGATCATGGTTTCCGTTGTGTTGGATAATCTGGCGGCCGGCGTCGACATGAAAGGTCTGCTCGCCAGCTATCCGTCTCTCAGCGAAGAAGACGTTCAGGCAGCCATCGCCTACGCGGCCCAGTTGGCCCGCGAACGCACTGTCCCACTCCCAACAGGACCTGCTTGATGGGCAAGTTCAAGCTGGACGAGAACATGCCGAACGAAGCAACCGCCGTGCTTCGCGAGGCGGGCCATGACGCCGTGTCCATCATGGATCAGCAGTTGGGTGGCCAAGCCGACGAAAGCGTGGCGACCGTCTGCCGACAGGAAGGCCGGGTGGTGGTGACGCTTGATCTGGACTTCGCCGACATTCGCGCTTATCCGCCGGCCGACTATCCCGGCATTATCGTCCTGCGACTTGCCCGGCTCGACAAACAACGCGTTCTGTCGGTCATGCGGCGACTTATACCTCTTGTCAGTCAAGAGGCGCTCACAGGCAGACTCTGGATCGTCGGTGAGTCATCGGTTCGCGTGCGCGAGTGAGGGCTTCGGCGACCACGGCCCCGACTCACTGCCCGCCGGACAACTCGCGGATGTCGGTCTCGTTTAGGGCCCGGCCGTAGATGCGCAGGTCGCGAAGACGGCCGTTTAGGTAGTCGTGCTGGCCGAAGCCGATCTTTAGCGGCACGTTGTTGGAAAGGTCGTAGTCTGCCGGATCGAACCGTGACGAGCCGGCCACGCATCGGCCGTCGACGTAGAGCTTGAGCCGATCGCCCGACTTGACGGCCGCCACGTGCCGCCAACCCGGGGCCAAAGCCCGATCGTACGTCGCACACTTGCCGGCCTCCAGCGAGTAGACGTGCCCGGAGGGAAGCGTGCCGCAATAGAGCCGCCCGTTGAACACGGCCATCGACCAGGCGCGGCGGTACTTTACGTCGGGCGTGGTATCGAGCCGGCCGGTCGAGGTCCAGCGGGTGCCGCCGTCGTAGCGATGGACTTCCGCCAGCGGGAGCGTCCCGGCGTAGAGTTTCCCATTGTAGACGGCCATGGCCATGACTTCCTTTTCCTTGCCCAGCCGGCCGCGGTGCGTCCAGTTCCGCGGCCCGTCGAATCGAAAGACCGAGCCGGTCGGCCAGGTGCCGACGTGGATTCGACCCTGGTAAACGGCATTGGTGTAGACCTGGCTGGTTTCGGGGACGGGCCCGAGCCGGGTCCAATCGGTGCCGCCGTCGTAGCGGAAGAACCCGCCGCCGTCGTAGCTCATTCCGTACAACTGACCGTTGTGGACTGCCAGGTGGACCACCCGCAAGCCGGGACAGCCGCACGAGGTCCATTTCCGCCCGCCATCGTAGCGGTACATGCCGCGGGTGCGGGGCCTGTCTCTCCACGCGCCCGAGATGCCCGTGCCGGCGTAGAGCTTTCCGCGGAAGACGGCCAGCCCACCGATGGCCCGCACGTCGGCCACCTTGCCGCAGTTGGTCCAGCCGGTTCCACCTTCGTATCGATAGACGGTACCGCCGAAGATCTTGTTTGGCGACTCCGGCAGGGCGGACCCGCCGCCGCCGTAGTACGCGACGCCGGCGTACAGTTTTCCGTTATACACGGCCAGCGAGGTGACCGAGTTGCACGGGTCGGGGCTTCCGCAGTCGGTCCACTTGCTCCCGCCTTCGTATCGATAGACGTGGCCCGATTCGTCCTGGCCGGGCTCCCAGGTGGCCGCATAGAGCTTGCCGTCATAAACGGCCAAGGCAAACACGAAGTGGCAATTCCCCGGCCGGCCGCAGTCGGTCCAGGCGGGCTCGATCCGGGCGGCGTCGATACCGAACGCCAGGTTCCGCCAGTTCGATTGGGCCGACGTTACGCCGGCGTAGTTCATAATGCCCAGCGTGGCTCCGGTCCGCGTGGCCGGATCGTACTTGTCGAGGATATCGCCCAGCACGTCGTCCAACTCGGCCTCGGTGTGCAGCCACACGGCGACCGAGAAATCACCCTTGCCCGGCCGGAGCGATTCGGCATCGGGTACCTCGATGTAGTCGTCGATACCGTCGAACGTTGCCCCGTCGGATTGCTCCAACTTGACGCCGTGGTTGGTGCCGTGGTTTCCGTTGCCGGACGAGTCGCGGCAGTCGCCCGTCAGCTTCCAGTGCCCCACGAGCCCCGCATTCGGCGCGGCCAGGCAGGTGCTCGCGAGCAGGCACAAGACACATCCAATCGCCGGCGAGACCTTCTTCCGCATGTGGGCATTCCTCATCAGTTCCTTCGTTCTCTGGGAGTGGCGTAGCAAAGGCAAGCAACTCAGGGCTTGCCCCGTGACAAATGGCTGCACTGCCCGATTGTGTCCCGGCCCCGGGCGGGATGTCAATAACGCAACCATTTGGGATGAAAAACGGGGGATAAAAAACGGGACAGGTCCGATATTGGCAAGATACGGAGACTTCTTGGCCTGCTTCCTCTTGCGTTCTTGCACGCGATCACGGGAACGAGGAAAGGCGATGCCTTGCCCAGCCTGCCAATACCGGACCTGTCCCGTTTTTTGGCTCCTACAGGCTGGGATCGGTTACACTTCGTGGGGGTTGTCGGCTCTTCTTGCATGTGGTTGCGGATTGCTTACAGGCTGGGATCGGTTACACTGATCGGGCAGTAAACCCAGCCCCTCACCTCTCGAATTCCTCCTGGGCTGGAAATTTCTGGCCTGGACGAGTAAACTAAAGTGGGGACGTGGAGCTCTTCAATTTTCTTTTCGGAGGTTTCCTGAGGGCATGGCGGGGAGTTCGTGGAGCAACAACGGCCGATGCCAACACTAGCGAAGAGATTCTCAAGGCAACTCGGCAACTGTTGGCGCTGATTATCCGCCAAAACGGCATCGAAGCGGCCGACGTGGCCAGCGCGATCTTCTCGACCACCGACGACTTGGACGCCGAGTTTCCCGCTCTGGCCGCCCGGCAGTTGGGCTGGCTCGACGTGGCCTTGATGTGTACGCACGAATTGGACGTACCCAAGTCGATGCGCCGCTGCATTCGTGTCCTGCTGCACTGGAACACCGACAAGCCTGCCGGCCAGATTACCCACGTCTATATCAAAGACGCCGCCCGGCTCCGCCCCGACATCTGCAAAATACCGCCCGTCGATTGGGACGAGCTAAACCAGTGGATTGCCGAGCACCTCAACAAAGAGGCCAAACCCAGCCGGCAGTAGAGCAAGGGGTTCAGGATTCAGGGTTCAGGATTTGTGAGCAAACGTGGAACTGCAAGTCCTGAACCCTGAACCCTGAACCCTGAACCCTGGTCCCTTCTTTTCAATGTACTCGACGGCCTTTTCCAACTGGGGGTCGGTGAAGGGTTCGGGGGCGTCTTCGGGTGGCGAATCGTTCGGGCGGTAGACGTCGCGATGGAGGCGGTCGCCCAGCAGCTTGGTAAGTTCTTCGCCCTCGACTTTCACCTCGTACCCCTTGTTGGGGCTAACGCCCCAGTGGCCGTTGTCTTCGGCGTCGGAGGTGCGATGGATGTTCCGGCCGTTGGGTCGCCAATAGCTGGCGGTGGTCAGCTTCAGCACGCCTTGCCCCGATTCCAGGTCGATTACTTCCTGGACGGTTCCCTTGCCCCAACTGCGCTGCCCAACCACTACCGCCCGATTGTGGTCCTGGAGACAGGCGGCAACGATCTCGCTGGCGCTGGCACTATACTGGTTGATCAGCACTGCCATGGGAAATCCGGTGTAGGTGTGTCGCTTGCCGGCCGTGAAGGTCTCGCGGATGCGTCCGTCGCGTCGTCGGGTGGTGACGATCACGCCGCTGTCGACGAACAGATCGCAAACGTCGATGGCCGCCGTGAGCAGTCCGCCCGGATCGTTCCGCAAGTCGAGGATCAGCCCGCGCATCCGGTGTTTGGTGAGCCACTTGAGCGCGTGCTCGAGTTCCTCGGGCGTTTTTTCGGCGAAGGTGTTGACGCGGAGGTAGCCGATGCGGTCGTGTCCTTCGAGGAAGTAGTTCCAGGCCCCGTCGGGCTCTCTGGTATCACCCAGCACGGTGTCGACCTGGATTACGTCGCGGACGATTTTGACGTCGATCGGTTTATCGTCGCCGACGTGCAGGATAGACAGGAGAATCGGCTCACCCGGCTTGCCGCGCATCCGATCGACTGCATCTCGAAGCGACAGTCCTTGTGTGCTTTGATTGTCGATTCGGAGGATTTTGTCTCCGGCGCGAATTCCGGCCTCGTAGGCGGGCGTTCCCACCATTGGGCTCATCACGGTGAGTTGTTTCGTCTGCGGATCCAACGAGACCTGCATACCCAGCCCGCCGAACTTCTGATCGAGCGACTCCTGAAACTGCTCAACCGCGGCCGGGCTGATGTAGGCGGAGTATTCGTCCAGGCGGCTCACCATGCCCTGCATGGCGCCCTGGAACAGTTCGGATCGATCGATCTTTTCCAAGTAGCGATCGTCGATCTGGTCCATTGCGTAGACGAGTATCTGCCCGTAGCGGTCCGCGTTCAGATAGCAAACCAGCGACAGAGCGGCGAAGACCAGCAGCAGGTGGAAATTGCGACGAGGCATCGACACTTACGGAGATAAGTGGTCAGTGGCTAGTTGTCAGTGGCTAGTGGTCAGTGGCTAGTGGTTAGTGGTTAGTGGCTGATATAACACGTCATCCCAGAAGTTTCTGCCGGCAAAAACAAGCCGCTTGCGGCTTTGCAAAGAAAAACCACCCCCAATTATTTATTCAATGACGTACTAGCCACTAACCACTAATGACTTTACGCTCTCGACAGATACTCGCCGGTGCGGGTATCGACCTTTATCCGTTCGCCCTCGGCGAGATACTCGGGCACTTGCACGACCAGGCCGGTTTGCAGCGTGGCGGGCTTGGACCGCGAGGTGGCCGACGCGCCCTTGATGCTCGGATCGCACCCGACCACCATCAACTCCACGGTAAGCGGCAACTGGATGCCCACGCACTGGTCGTTGTAGATCAGCGCCTGCACGCCTTCGAGATCCTCGGTGAGGTATTTCATCTCTTCGGCCAGTTCGTCGCGGGGGAGCGAGTATTGTTCGTAGTTCCCGTCGTCGAGGAAGTGCATCGCTTCTGGATCGGAGTACATGAACTTCACCGGCCGCCGCTGGAAATCGGCCTCGTCGATCGACTCGCCGCCGCGGAGCGAGATGTCCACCTTCTGTTTGGTGATCAGGTTTCTTGCCCGATATTTGTATAAGGTGGCCGCGCCGCGGGCCGAGGGGCTTTGCACGTTGATCGTCTCGATAATGCAAGGCGTCCCGTTGAAGTTTACGATGCGGCCTCGTTTAACGTCTTTTGCAATCATCTGTTGTTGCCGCGAATGCGGAATGTTCCAATAAATGTGGCACGGCCGCCCTCGGCCGTGTGTTCTTCATTCGATTCGCCACGGCCGAGGGCGGCCGTGCCACACATTATCAATCCGTCAAAAAAGTTCCCGCCTGAGGGTCGATGGCCACTCCGCCGGTGAGCCGGGCCAGCGCATCCAGCACCACCAGCAGCGTGCTGGGATCGAGCATCTCATCTTCCGAGTCGTCGTCGGCGTCCTCGGAAACCCGTTCAAAGTGTAGCACGTCGAAGCGGCCGTCGTAGCGCCGGATTCGCTCCCAAGGGACTGGGGGTTTGCATCCGGCGTCTAGTTTTTTCATGTCTTCGACCAGTGTCGCCCCTTGTTCGAGCACTTCCTCGCCGCCGATGTAGCAGATATCCAAGGCGGCGAAATCGTCGGCCGAGACGACCGTCAGCGAGTCGATCATTCCGCGGTCGTCGTTGCTGCGGTTGGTCAACTCGAACCGCTCGTTCAACGCCGCGATGGTCTTGGCGACGCCGTCGAGCGTCGGCCGCTTCTTCGCGTCGAAGAGCACGAAAAAAGTTTCGCGCCAACGGTAATTGTTGTCCTCGAACATCGACATGGCTGGCGGACCGGGTAGTGGGTAGTGGGTAGTGGATAGTGGGTAGTGGATAGTGGGTAGTGGCGATGTTTAGCCCCGGCGTCCACGCCGGGTGGTGTTAGCGAGGCAGTTGCACTGCCGCCCACGGTTCAAAGGGCCGATCCTCCTTGCCAGGATTCGATTGCCTCCAACACGGCGTCCCGCTCCTCGCGGTTTCCCCAGACCGATTCGCCGTCGTCCAAACGGACTTCATAATCTCCTTCCCGATGGCATTCGGCTTCGCCACAGAAGTGCGGCAGGTCCGACACCCAGAGGATGCGATACACGGGCACGTGTTTTTCGTCCACCAAACAGAATACCGACATGGTTGCTATGCTCCGATTTATTGCTTCTCGACATTATAATAAAACTAATCGCTTGCCCCCAATTCCATCGACCGCCGCGCGGCGGCTTCGACGGCGGAGATCAGCGTCGCCCGAAAGCCGCCCGATTCCAACGCCTGCAATCCGGCGACGGTGGTTCCGCCGGGGCTTGCCACGTTATCGACCAGTTCGGCGGGGGGTAGGCCCGTGGCCAATACCATCTCGGCCGCGCCGCGGACGGTTTGCGCGGCCATTGACGCGGCAACGTCCGGAGGCAGCCCCAACCGCGAGCCGGCGGCGCCGAGCGTCTCGATCATCCGGTATACAAACGCCGGCCCGGAACCGGACAAACCGGTCGCGGCGTCCATCAGTTTTTCCTCCAACAGCCAGGCCGAACCCAACGCGCCCAACAGCCGGCCGACCAACGCGCCGTCCCCGGCCGTGGCGCGCCGGCCGAGGCAATAGGCCGAGGCCCCGTGTCCTACCAGGCATGGGTTGTTCGGCATCACGCGGACCAGCCGCGACTGGTCGCCGAACCACCGTGCCAGCGACGTCAGCCGGATGCCCGCCGCGATGGAAACGAGCAGACGGTCGTCGGCGATTTTTCCGCGAAGCCCCTCGGCCACTTCCGCCATCCGCTGCGGTTTGACCGCCAGAAAGATCACGTCCGACCGGTCGGCGACCAGGGCGTTGTCTTCGGTCGTCGGCGCGGAGGTGGTTTGGGCGAACTGCCGGCGTGCCTGCCCGTCGACGTCCGAGGCCAGCAGGCGGTCGGCCGTGGTAAGTTCGGCCCGCAAAAATCCCCTAGCCAGTGCCGCGGCCATTCGTCCGGCGCCGATGAATCCGATCCGCTGGTCGATCATGCCTCTGCCGCCACAGAAGGGTAAGGGTATGTTCCGACCCATTATGCTACGGCAAAGCGGCCCAATCCGTCAAGTTGGGGTGCCATACCGTTTAGCAGCCGCCGGCACGGCGGTTTGCGGCAAAACAGGGGCCGTCGTGCCGACGGCCGTGGGTGGCCGCGATGATATATCCGTATTCACCGGGGCTAAATGCGATTGTTCCAATTTACGCTCCCTCGAAAAACGAATGATGGCCACGTTCGATCCTCTATGATATAATGCCCATTCCTGCCAGATCGTGATTTTTACCCTGCGCGGTCGACCGAATTCAATCCCCAATCAGGAGTCTTCATCATGGCGATAAAGCACGAGCACGATCATTCCCAATGTCGCGGCTGCTGCGGGCCTCTGGACCGGCGGGACTTTATGACCACGGTCGGGCTGTCGGCGCTGGCCGCGCCCGGTATTTTCGGAGCGACCACGTCGGCGCTGGCCGGCGACGCTTCGGTCCCCCCGGCCAAACCTCGGGTCCGTGCCGTGTTCTTGCACCCAAAGATCGACCGCTACTGGATGGGCTGGCCGGGCGCTAGCTACGACATCAAGGCACGCGACGCCGAGTTCACTAAGGTCATGAGCGCCGCCGCCGCCGAACTCGGCGTCGATCTAGAGGTCGAAGCGGAGCCGCTCGCGGACCTCGGCGCGGTCGACAAGCTGCTGGCCGAATGCAAGCAGTCGCCGCCGGACGGCCTGATCGCCGTCGTCGGGGCCTTGCATCCGCGGTATTGGCCGCACGCCAACAAGCTGGCCGCCGAGAAGGGAGACATTCCGCTGATCATCTTCAGCCCGATGGGCACCTCGTTCACCAGCCGTCTCCAGCCCGCGCGGAATGCGAAGAGGTGTTTCACGGCCGCCACGCAAGACCACGGTTGGCTGGCCACCGGCATGAATATGCTTCGGACGGTCTGGGGTATGAAGACCACCCGGCTGTGCATCGTCAACGGCGAGGAGACCAAGGACGAACTGCTGCCGGCGTTCGGCGTCACGTTGCATCACGTCCCGCTGAGCCGCTGGACCGACGAGTTGGCCAAGCAGGAAGTGACCGCCGAGGTCAGGGCGGTGGCCGACGAGTTTGCCAAGACGGCGCAGAAGATCGTCGAGCCGAACCGGCAAGACATTCTCAACGCGGCGAAGAACTACTTCGTCGCCAAGCGGATCATGGAGGCGGAGAACTGCCAGGGGATTTCGCTGAACTGTTTGAGTCTGGTCGGGGATCGGAAGATTCCCTGTCCGCCGTGCATGGCCTGGCAGAAACTCAACGACGAGGGGCTCGTCGGCTGCTGTGAGTGCGACATAAACGCGGCGGTCTCGTTGCGGCTGTGTTCGCTGTTGACCGGCCGGCCGGGCTTCATGCAAGACCCCGCGCCAAACACGGTCAACAACACGTTGATGGGCGCCCATTGCTCGGCGCCCAAGAAACTCCGCGGCTTCGACCAGCCGGCCGTACCCTGTATCCTCCGCAGCCACAGCGAGTCGGAGATCGGCGTGGCCCCGCAGGTCATCTGGCCGGTCGGCGAGACAGCAACGGTGGTCGGTTTCGACGGATCGTGCAACCTTCTCCTGAGTACTGGACACGTGGTGGCCAACATCGACACGCCCCCTTGCGGCGGCTGCCGCACCTCGGTCGAGTTGAAACTGGACGGCGTCGACGACCACCTCGACTGCAAGGGGTTCCACCAACTGTTCATCCTCGGCAAGCACGACCTGTTGTTCCGGGCGTACTGCCAGTTGGCCGGGATTAAAGTCTTGCCGATCGCTGTTTCGGGCGATCCGCCGGCCGGCCGGGATTGAAGTGGCGCCGATTTAGCAATATAATGAAGTTATGAATTGGCAAGAACACATAGAACGCAATCCCGAGGTGATGTTGGGCAAGCCGGTGTTCAAGGGAACTCGGCTCACCGTTGAATTCGTTTTGGAGCGGCTCGGACAAGGCGCCGCGCTGGAGGAATTGCTGAAGGAGTACGTCGGGTTGCGTCCCGAGCACATCCGCGCGGCGCAGGCATATGCCGCTTCGGTGTTGCGGCATGACGAGTTGGTGTACCAGACATGAGACTGCTGGCCGATGCCCACATCAGCCGCGAGATGATCGCCTACCTGGATGAACTGGGACACGACGTTGTCCATGTCGCGGCGGTTTCGCCGAGGATGTCGGACAGCGCCGTCTTGAAGTTCGCCGCCACGGAGGGTCGCATTGTGCTCACGGCGGACAAGGATTTCGGAGAGTTGTGCTTCCGCAGGCTTATTTCATGCGCCGGCGTCGTTCTGCTGCGTTTGAGCGCGCCCACGGAAACCGAACGATGTGACGTTTTTAGGCGTCTCTGGCCACTGGTTGAGGAAAACGCCTTTGGACACTTTCACGTAATCACGGATACGGCGGTTCGTCGCAGTCCGTTGCCCGCGGTAGAGGAGTAATGCGGTGCGCACCCTCGTTATCGGTCTCGGCAATCCGCTGGTCGGCGACGACGGCGTCGGTCTGCGGGTGATCGAGGAGTTGAAGCCGCTGTTGGCCGATCGGCCGGACGTCGAGATTTCCGAGGACTACTGGGGCGGGCTGCGGCTGATGGAGCGGATGATCGGCTACGATCGGGCGATCGTGGTCGATGCGATCCAGACCGGGGCCCCGCCGGGGACGATCCACCTGCTCACGCCCGACGGCATACCCACGCAGCGCAGCGCCTCGGCCCATGACGTAAACCTTTCGACCGCCTTGGAGTTTGGCCGTCTCGCGGAGGCGAGTTTGCCGGAAAACGATTGCATCCGGCTTGTCGGAATCGAGGCCGAGGATATACTGAACTTCGGTCAACAGTTTACGCCCGCGGTCCAAGCGGCCGTTCCCCGAGCGGTGGAAGCCGTGCTGGACGCACTAGACGCCTTTTCAATAGGAGAACCGGCATGATTTCTCCCGAAGTGTTGCGACGCCACTCGCATTTCGTCGGCATCGGAGACGAGAGCCTCAAGCAACTGGCCATGATCGCCGAGGAGAGGACGGTCCCGGCCGACACGGTGATGTTCCGCGAAGGCGACCCGGCCGACTATTTCGCCATCATTCTCAAGGGTGAGGTGAACATTCAATATACGCTCGGCAACGGCGAGCTGCGCACCGTGGATACGCTGACCGAGGGCGATTTGCTGTTGTGGTCGGCACTGGTCGAGCCATACAAGGCCACCGCGGTCGGCACCGCGACCAAGGAGACGCAGCTTGCGAAGATCGACGCCGCCAAGCTCCGCGCCTTTTGCGAAGAGGAGCCGATGCTCGGATATCGTCTGATGACCCAAGTGGCCAAACTGCTGGCCAATCGTCTGGAAGGCGCTCGGGTGCAGTTGGCGGTGGTGTGAACTGTATTCGTAGAGTGCGTGAAACGCACCCCTACCCGCCGTGACTGGTGCGTTTCACGCCGACGAAACTAAACAATCGGGGGCCTCTTCGGCGGCGACCGGCTCGGTATCGTCGCCCGTATGGCGGAAAACGCGGTTTCGGCCGGCGGTTTTCGCGCTGTACAACGCGGTGTCCGCCCTGGCGATCAACGATTCCTGATCGTCGCTCTCCCGTGCCGCGGTCACGCCGCCGCTGACGGTGATCGCCATTTGCTTGGCCACTCTCGCCCTCAAACGCTCGGCGAACAGCGCAGCCCCGTCCAGGTCCGTTTGCGGCATGACGATGACGAACTCCTCGCCCCCGTATCGGGCGATGACGTCGGTTTCGCGGATGCTCTCGTCGAGCAGCCGGGCAAGCTCTTGGAGGACGCGGTCGCCGTTCAGATGCCCCTCCTGGTCGTTGATTTGCTTGAAATGGTCGATGTCGAACATCACCAGCGAAAAGACGGAATGGTAACGGGCCATCAACGCCAACTGGGTACCCAGCGAGTCGTCCAGTCCGCGACGGTTGTTCACACCCGTCAGCGGATCGGTCCGCACCTCGGTGAAGGTCATCAAGTTGGCGCTCTGCTGGCGGATTGCATCGTAGGCGCTGGCAATCTGCGTTGCCAGTTGCAAGGTGGGTTTGAGAATGTTCTCCGCCTCCCGGCAAAGCTCTCTCCAAGCGGCTTCTTGCTGTCGATCGCTCAGCCTCCCTACCCGCTCCTTAAACCGCGACACGCTGGCATGGTGCTTGGCCAGGCTTTGACGGACCGTCCAGGCGATCTTTTCCAACTCCAACGCCACCACCCGGGCACGTTTCAACTCGCGCCGCGAGCGGATCACCATGTCGTTCGTCACCGGCCGATTCCACAAGCTGACTAAGTAACCGATGGTGGCAATAGAGGCCAAAGCCACCGGAACGGGTATCTGAAAACTCCATAAATCCATCAGCGAGTATTTCTCCCCAAAAAGGCCCGTTAGGGCCAAAGTTAATACTGCGATCGAGATCCGAAACCGCGCATGCAATACAAGCCCACGACGATCATGGCGGCCAGCACCATGAGCCACTCTTGTGGGCCCATGCGATCGAGGAAACGCATAACTACATGGTAGAAATGGTCCATGATATGATCAGCGGCAACCGACAAGCCCCACGCCCTTAACAAATATCGCGGAGAAAACCGGAGTTGTCGCAACTCCTGTTTGCCCGCGGTATCGCGCACCTTGCTTATGTAAAGTCTAGGTTACAAACTGACTTTGCAGGCGATCGGCAACCGCGACAAGTAATGGCCCGATCGAATGCCACCTTGGAGGTATTCGTGGGCGGGCTGGTTGTCCAGACGATGAACGACCAAGATGTTGTGCGAAACACACAGGAATGCACCCGGACTCTTGCAAAATCTCAACTGGCGTTGGAGAAATAGGGTGTTTGGAGTCTAATGCTGGTGTTTTGGCCTGGCACAGGACGGTCAGGTGGTGCAGGGGGACCAGGGGCGGCGCAGATTAGAACTGAAAAACTCACCCACTTCCCATGCCGACGTTCTCGGAAATTCACGAAAAAGTCGAATCCGGCCAACGTCTCTCGGCGGCCGACGGGGAATATCTCTTCTCGCCCGAGGTCGATCCGCACGCGGTGGGCGAACTGGCCGACCTGCTCCGCCGGAGAAAGAACGGAGAGGCGGTCTTCTATAACCTCAACCTGCATCTAAACCCGACGAACGTTTGCGTTTTCCGCTGTGCGTTTTGTGCCTATAGTTGCGACGTTGGCGACCCGCGCGGCTACACGATGAGCGACGCCGACATCCTTGCCAGGGGGCGCGAGGCGGCCCGTGCCGGTTGCACCGAGTTGCACATCGTCGGCGGGGCGCACACGGAGAAGCCGTTCGAGTGGTATTTGGGCATTATTCGCCGCCTGCACGAATCGTTCCCCGATCTGCATCTGAAGGCGTGGACCGCCGTGGAGATCGACCATTTCGCCCGCATAAGCGGCCGCTCGGTCCGTGCGATCCTGGAAGCACTTATCGCCGCGGGCCTGGGTAGTATGCCGGGCGGCGGGGCTGAAATCTTCGACGCCCAACTCCGCCGGAAAATCTGTCCCCGCAAGGCCGACGCCGACGCCTGGCTCGACGTGCACCGCACCGCCCATCGGCTCGGACTGCGGACCAATGCCACGATGCTCTACGGCCACCTGGAAACCGCCGCCCATCGGATCGACCACCTCATTCGGCTGCGCGACTTGCAGGACGAGACCGGCGGTTTCCAGGTTTTCGTGCCGCTGAAGTTTCATCCGGCCAATACCGCCATGAGCAGCTTGCGGCCGGCTTCCGCTCTGGACGACCTGCGCGTCGTGGCGGTCAGCCGGCTGATGCTGGACAATTTCGACCATATCAAAGCATACTGGATTTCGTTGGGGGTGGGCACGGCGCAAACGGCGTTGGCCTACGGCGCCGACGACCTGGACGGCACGGTCCGCTACGAGCGGATTCATCACGACGCCGGCGCGGACGCGCCCGAGACGATTTCAGTCGATCGGCTCCGGGAGTTGATCGTCGAGGCCGGCCGCGAGCCGATCGAGCGAGATTCGCTCTATCGCCGCGTACGGCGGGACGAAAATCGTGTTAGTTGATTCTCAGATAATGAATGTTTATTCTGTTTAGCGGCCGCCGGCACGGCGGCCTCTGTTCCGCTGCAAGCCGCCGTGCCGGCGGCTGCTAAACGAATTGTATTGTTTCCGAAAGAACCAATTCCATGCGATACGCAGTGATACTAGCCGGCGGATCGGGGACGCGGCTGTGGCCGATGAGCCGTGCCGCCCGGCCGAAAC
>JAUWPQ010000303.1 GCA_030611515.1 Planctomycetota bacterium
CTTTTCAGAAGATAGCCCAGGGTTGCCGCGCAGCGGCTACCCTGGGAGGCGGTGGTCGTATCCCCGCATCAACCCTGAAAGGGTTGCGTCGGTCGGCGTTCCCACTACTACGAAACCCCGTTGGGGTTTTCCGTATTTCCCCCTTTTGACCCCAGGGTAGCCGCTGCGCGGCAACCCTGGGCTATCATATTAAAGCCCTTCGGGCTAAGCGACGAATCAAACAACCCAAAGTGTGGAATGCACCCTTGGTGGTCCCATCCAGGGACGGGCCGGTGGTGGCATTGAGCGTTTCCGGAGATAAGCATAAAATCAGCGGGGTATTCTTAGACCATGGACCACGGACCACGATCGGAAGGGAGCGGTGAAAAGATGGCGAAAGTGCCCCGCGAGAACAGCACTCGGCAGGAGGCCGACATCCCCGCGCTGATCGCGAAGTTGGCCGATAAGAACGGCGCCGCGCGGCGTCGCGCTCGCGAACGGCTGGTGGCCTTGGGGGGTCCGGCGGTCGGTTTTCTAATCGAACTGCTCGGTCACCACAAGGCCCACCTGCGTTGGGAGGCGGCCAAGGCCCTGGGCGGCATCGGCGACCCCCGCACGGCGGCCGATCTGGTCCTGGCGCTGGAAGAGGACGAGGACGGCGACGTCCGCTGGCTGGCGGCCGAGGGACTGATCGCGCTGGGATGGGACGGACTGCGGCCGTTGCTCGAGGCATTGGCCAACCGGCCCGGCTCGGTCACGCTCCGCGACGGTGCCCACCACGTTTGCCACAATCTCGGTAGACGGAAGGCATTCAAGGCGGTGCGACCCGTGTTGGTCGCGTTGAACGAGCCGGATCCGGAATTGGCCGTTCCCTTAGTTACCCGTGTTGCTCTCGACGAACTCGTGCTCGTGCTCGGTCTGGTTCGTCGTGGCGGTGTTGGTCTCGGTGGTTGAATATTCATTCACCCACTCGTAGGCTTCGTCGTAGGCGTTTGCGGGATAGCACTTGATCTCGCCGTTCATAATCAGCTTGGCGAGCTTGGTACCCCACTCGACGCATTTCGGTCCGCCGACCACAGCCATCTTCTCGAAGCTGTTGCGGTGGGCAACCCCAAAACGTACGTCGTCCCACATGGCGGCCACGTGCCAACCGTGGAAGTCGGTGCTCAGGTCCATGATGAACCGTGCCCGACCGTACTCGTGGACGATCGATTCCAAACGGGGAACCAACACTTCCTTGTAGTCCTGGTTGGTCAGTTTGCCGGTGGCCTTGACGACCAACAAGTTTCCATTGCTTTGCGGAAGCACTTCGATCATCTCTATCTCCAATCGTGGTAAAGTTAAGGTCTATTCGACCAAGGAACACAACAAAAGTTTATTGCTTCCCGGGATGGGAAGAAAATTCTGCCGGGTCTCGACCCGGCCTACGTTACTCACTGGAAACCCCCTTTGCCTGAAACGGACGACCCGATCCGTGCCAGCGGTCCAGAAGCCGCCGATGCCTCGGTCCGCTGGATTGCAGATGGCGGTACACGTCCAGCTTGGCCCAATCCTCGATGAAAATCCAAACGATACAGTATCCCCAAACAAAGCCGATGGCGGACCAGGGGATCGGAGTGACGAAGCCAAAGCCGTAGGCCACCAACAGCGTGGCCGCAAGTTTCGTGACGATCGCCGACCACAGCACCAGAGGAGCGGGATAGGGCTTGGTGAGGAAGGGACGCTTCGTCCGCGCGACGAACAGCGTCAGGTGTCCCGCCACGGCCAGCTTCAGGAAAATGAACGTCTGTAGCTGCGCCATGCTCAGATCCATCCACCGCATGGCGATCAGCAGGATTCCGAACGTCTCGATCACGCCGATCAATCCCAACACGGTGGAAACCGAAAGCACGCGACGCATATCCCAGCGGACCGGCTTCCGCTCCAGCCAGGTGTTGTCGAAGGCGATCGCCATGATCGGCAGATCGTTGAAGAAGGCCAGCAGGATAATCATGATCGCCGTGATCGGATAGAAATTGAACGCCAGCATCGCCAGCACCACGAAAAACATGATGCGGATGGTCTCGGTAATGCGATAGATGGCGTAGCTGTTCATCCGCTCGAATATCTTTCGGGCTTCTTCCACGGCTTCGACAATGACCGACAGTCCCGGCGCGGTCAGCACCAACGCGGCGGCGGCGCGGGCGGCGTCCGTGGCACCCGAGACGGCGATACCCACGTCGGCCTGCTTCAGGGCCGGGGCGTCGTTCACACCGTCGCCGGTCATACCCACGATGTGGCCGCGACGTTGCAGCACCTCGACGATATCGAATTTGTGTTCGGGAAAGACCTGGGCGAAACCGTCCGCCGCCTCGACCTGGGCGGACATGCTCGCGGAGATCGACTCCGGCTTGAAATCCCGTTGGAAAAACTCCTCCGCCACGTGAATGTCCGTGCCGAGATTCAATTGGCGGGAGACCTGTTTGGCGATGGCCAGATTGTCGCCCGTTATCATCTTCACCGCGATCCCGTGTTCGACGGCGCTTTTGATCGTCTCGGCCGAGTCCTCCCGCGGCGGATCAAACAAGGGCGCCACGCCCAAGAACCGCCAAGAATTGCCGTCCTCACACCGGGCAATGCCCAAGGTGCGGTAACCTCGTTCGGCAAACTCCTCCACCTTGGCGTCGACCCGCCGGGCCAGTTCCGCCTCGGGCCGGCAAAGGTCCAATATCACCTGCGGCGCACCCTTCGTTACCTTGAAACTCTTACCGTCCGACCCCTTGATCTCGGCCTCGGTGCGCTTATGCACCGGATCGAAAGGAGTGAACTTCACCTGGGTGTATGTTTCGAGGGACTTGCGGTCGGCCAAGCCGTCTATGATCGCCGAGTCGATGGCGTCGGCGTCTTCTTCCTTCGACGCCAGCGCACCGGCGAGCACCAGTTCCTGGGCATCGACGTTGCCGAAGGGGACCGGCTCTCCCAGGGTGAGCTTGTTCTGCGTAAGAGTTCCGGTCTTGTCGGAACAGAGGATATCGATACCCGCTATCTCCTCGATCGACTGAAGCCGCGAGACGATCGCCTTCATCTTCGATAGGGCCAGCGCACCGACGGCCATAGTCACCGAAAGCACGGCGGGCATGGCCACCGGGATGGCCGCCACGACCAGAATCAGCACGAACTGGAAGACCTCCAAGGGGTCCTGGCCGCGGAACAACAGGGTCAGTATCAACACCGCCGCCAGGCCCAGGCTCATGTAGATCAGGTAATCGCCGATCGTCAGCAGCGCCTTCTGGAAGTGCGAGACGGCGCCCGCCTTCTCGACCAGTTTGGCGGTCCGTCCGAAAAAGGTGTTGGCCGCGGTGGCCGTGACCAGGGCCTCCATCTCGCCTTGCCGGATCACCGAGCCGGAATAGGCCACCTCTCCCGGCTTCTTTTCCACCGGCAGCGACTCGCCCGTCAACGCCGATTGATCGACGGTCAGATAATCTCCCTCGGTCAGCTTGGCGTCGGCGGGCACGATGTCGCCCAGCCGCAGCCGAATCAGATCGCCGGGCACAAGTTCCCGCGCGGCAATCGCGGTCCAACCGCCGTTCCGCTTGACTCGGGCCTTTAGCGCCAGCTTCCGTTTCAGCGCGGCGATGGCGTTGCCGGCCTGATATTCCTCCCAAAAACCAATGATCGCGTTGAACACCAACAGCGCGAAGATGACGCCGAAGTCGACCCAATGCCGCACGATCAACGAGAGGACCGCCGCGGCCTCGATCATCCAGGGGATCGGCCCCCAGAAATACGAGAGGAATTTTCGCAGCGGGTGGACTTTTTCTTCCGTAAGTTCGTTATAACCGTACCGGGCGAGACGCTGCCGTGCCTCTTCCTGGGACAAACCGTCGGCGGAAGCCTCTGGTTGTCGCTGCGCTTGGTCCGTCGGTGGTAACACAACATTCACTCCCTGGTCGTAGGCGGTTGTGCTTGTTGATGACACGTCCCTGCCGCCCCCCAATCTGGCGTTTTACTACTCTAGGTTACGATTTGCGCCCCGGTCGGGCCTGTGTAGGGTGGGTCAAGCGAAGCGCAGCCCCACCAACAGCGGGAAAAATCGTGGTGGGGCTGCGCTTCGCTTTACCCACCATACTTTTCTGGGGAGAAATGTACCGGTAGTTTTGCGGGAATCAGGACCGAAGCCACACCTTTGGGTAGTTCCGCAGGGGAAAAACGGGCC
>JAUWPQ010000325.1 GCA_030611515.1 Planctomycetota bacterium
CCGTCAGGCCAATGGCCCCGAACCCCGAGTCCCGAACCCCCATTCCCCGTTTTATCCACTACCAACTATCCACTACCCACTACTCCCTTCGTCGAGAGTTGGGCGTTCTCCTGTATGGTCGCCACGGTGATCATGGGCGTGATGCTGCTGGTGTTCTGGGCGATGAAAGTCACCCACCACCAACATATCGCCGAGGCGCCGTCGCAGTTGGCCCCGTCGGAAGCCATGCCGGAGATGGTGTTTGTCGGCCGGATCACCGGCATGGTCGATGTGAAATGGTCCGACGATCCCCGCTATCTGCCGCCGCCGGACTTCGCCCACGTTCCCTTAGACAGAAAATACATCCTCGACTCCGGGCTGTTGGAAATCACCTACGACTCCGGCGCGAAGGTCATACTCCAGGGGCCTTGCTCTTACGAAGTGGAATCCACCGCCGGCGGCTACCTCGCGCTGGGCAAACTCACTGCAAAAGTGGTCAGTGGTCAGTGGCCAGTGGCCAGTGCAAAACCGCAAGCGGCAAATCAGAAATCTCCTTCATCCTTCATCCTTCATCCTTCATCCTTATTCTTCGTCCGTACTCCCACCGCCGTCATCACCGACCTGGGCACCGAGTTCGGCGTCGAGGTGAGCGAGCGGGGGCTGACCAAGACGCAAGTGTTTGTCGGCTCGGTGCGTTTGGCGGCAATTGATTCCGACGGTGAAGAAGCGGACGGTGGACGGGTGCTATCGACCGGCCAGACCGGAGTCGTGCAGTCGGGCAATGCGGCGATCGTTGTCGCCGACGCCGGCGGAGAAAAAACATTCGCCCGCGTCATGCCGTCGCCAAAAGACGTGCAAAAGGCCAGCGCCGATGCCTACGCCGATCTTGTGATGTCGCTCGGTCCGGTCGCTTATTACCGCATGGAGCGTCCGAACGATGAAAAAGACCTGCTTACGGTATTCGATTCGGCACCGGGCGGGCGTCACGGAAAACTGAGCGGCGTCGGCCGCGCCGGCGGTCTCGAACGGTTGTGGTGCGCCGGCCGGTTCGGCGGCGGGTTGGAGTTGCGCGGCGAGTTCTTCGGCGACTACGTAATCGCCCCCAGAACGCCCGACTGCGACTCGAACCAGTATTCCTTTACCGCCTGGATCCTTGCCGACAGCAGGATATCGGGGGCTTCGATCGTAGGCGAAGGCGGCAGCCGCTACTGGTTCCGACTCAAGTTCAATCTAATAGATGGCTGCTTGCGGGCGCGGGTCGCTCCACTTAATGGCAAGGATGGCGCGTATAGTTCAGCGATAGAACTGGAAGGCGAATCGGGTCCGTTTCCCACCGGCCAGTGGCAGCACGTGGCCGTGGTGGCCGACGGATCGGTCATTCATCTGTACCGCAACGGCGTCGAGATGCATTCCGCGCCGTGCGAGGGCGTCATTGCCAATCCGCCGGGAAAACATCTGTTGCTCGGCTGCGACAACATGGCGGCCGATCCGACGGGGCTGCTGCCCGTGTCATTCTGGGATGGGCGGATCGACGAGGCGGCCATTTTTCACCGCGCTTTGAACCCAGAGGAAGTAAAGCGGTTGCACGAGGGGCCGGCCGCGGAGAAAAAGGGGACAGGTCCAATTTGTGCAAAGCACCCTCCGGGCCGTTCCGGCAAATTGGACCTGTCCCCTTTTTCTCCTGGGCATACCGGATCAGCCGCCGCCTCAACAGAAAGGGGGGTGACACCATGAATGATCCATAGTTGGGTAGGGTGGGACAAGCGCAGCGCGGTCCCACCATTTTAGGCCCTTTGATACGATTGGTGGGACTGCGCTGCGCTTGTCCCACCCTACATGTTTGCTTCGCGTTTGCGGAGTTTCGCATCGCCAAGTTGGCCGGCATCGCAAGGGCCTCTTGGAGGATGCAACAGAGAGAAGGGAATGAGAACCGTTACGCGGGATTAACTTTGGCGGCATGTTGCTGTCGGCCCGCGGGCGGAAAGCGTGGTAGCGACTTTGACGTCACCGTTTGAGTCGCCTATCGAAAAGGGAGAGTACAATGTTTCGCGCTATTCAATTTATGCTGGTTGCCGTTGTTCTGTTCGGGACGTGTGCGGTCGCCCAGGCCGAGTCGATCCCTCTTCTCAAAAACGTCACGACAGGCGACGTGATGTTCCAGGACGGTTTCGAGTCGGGAACGGTGGGAAGTTACCCGGGCCAGTACGACCCAACAGTCGGGGAGTGGGTGGATTTCTTGGAGCCGGCGTCGGGGGGGCACGTATGGGTCACCAACGAGACAACAACCGGCGTCGCCGCTTACGAAGGCAGCCAGTACTTGGATGTCTATAGAGGCTCTAGTGCAGGTGTGGTTTATGCTGCTGCTGGTGCCGCCAGTGGAGCGAGCGACACGATCATGTTTCAGGCCGCTTTCTACGGCGGCGTATATTCAAAAGACGATAATAAACTCGCCTTCTTCTCTGGGAGTACTGACCTCGCCGGGTTTGTAGTAGCTCCAAATGGAGTGTTTGTTGTCAGGAACGCCGCCAACAATGCTTGGCAACCTTTCGTCCAGAAATGGACGGCTGGCCAGTGGAACACCCTGGTTATTACGCACACAAATTCTACCGCCGATTGGACCGTTTCCATTAATGGCCAGACGGCTGAAACCATGACTTCGTTTGCGGCCGGGGAGACCAACGTTGTTTCGAGGCTACAATTCGTCGCGGCAAATGCATACTACGGCGGTGGCTACTGGGATGCGATACCGGTACCGGAGCCGTCATCGCTTGCGCTGTTGGCCACCGGCCTGTTCGGTCTGCTCTGCTACGCATGGAGGAAGCGGAAATAACGCATGTCGTTGGGGTGGCAGTTTAACTGCCACCCCAACAAGATTCAGGATGTATGATTTTTGATTTGACTGGCGAACTCCGGCGTCGTCACGAACGGCTTTCGTGACGACGCTCGGAGCGCCGGCCATTTTCGGAAGCGCAAAAACTCACGCAAAGGCGCTGAGACGCAAAGGGAACGGATTCTTTGTTGTTGCGCCTTGGCGTGAGGTTTTCGGGGTATGTTTGAGCGTTTTTCCATTTAGCCATGAGGTGAACGATGTGCCGAAGCAATCATAAATCAGAAAGGCCTTGTTGACTAATTCCACTCGAACTCGGGGAGTCCAAGGCGAGTGAACTTGTTGAGGATTTTACTTCGTAGCCGCGTTTCAGTTTGTTGGTTTGGAATTTCACGGTTTTTCAGATGGTCGCCAAAACAACATTTCA
>JAUWPQ010000149.1 GCA_030611515.1 Planctomycetota bacterium
CTGATTCCGCCTGCCGCAGGGCAAAGGCAATCTGCTCCTCCGTAAATCGCTTCCGTTTCATGCTTCTGGTCCTCCTTTGAAAGGTGTAAGATAGTCATAAATCTCACCTTCCGCATGGACCAAGAATCGGGGAGCCTGTCACCAAAGTGCTGTCGTCAACCAGTGAGGCGAAGGCCCGATCAAACCGCCGATACCCGCAACCCACACGGTCGCGTAGTCCGCTTTTGGTGTCCCCGTTGGTCAGCTTGACGGCCGCTTGGACAATCTCCCGACGGTTATTCTCCAGTTCGGCCTGCCGTTTGGCGTCTTGTTTCTCCTGTCTTACGGCGCGATGCTAGACCATAATTTGTGCGTCCCCGGCGTCTCGGGATCGTATGGTTTGCGGCGAGTCAAAAGCCACCACTGGCCCGCTATCTCCGCCGCCCCGGCTTGCGTGAGGTCGGCAAGCTCTCCTGGGGCGAACGGATCGGCCGTCGAGCGAACTTGCTTAAAATGGTGAATAAAAACCGGCGTCACGTTCCGCTCGGAACATAGCCGAATGACGTTCCCAAGAACGCTTCCCATCTTGTAGACGTTCCCGGCATCGTCGCCCGATAGACACAACATCAAGTTGTCAAGAAAGACGACTTCGGCGGCCGTGTCGTCTATCTCTCGGCAGAACTCATCTAAGTCGTCGGCACTTTCGAGACGCGGCACAATGAAGCACCAGCGGAGTTGTGTGGCATCGCCAAGAGCGATACCTTTTGATGCGGCTATGCGACGGCCGTAGTCTTGGCTTACGCCAGGCCCACCCTCTCCTGAGAAATAGACAACGCCCATCGGCTCGGGGACCGTCCAGCTTCCAAGAAACGGGAGGCCGGTTGCAATTGAGATTGCCGTGTCGATAACAATTAGGGATTTACGGGTCTTGAACGGAGCGCCGATAACGGCGGGGACGCCCGCAAAGAGGGCCTCGGTGACAATTGGCGTTGGTGTATAATCTTCCTTGTCGATTTCGGCGAAAGAGATTGTCTTAAATCTCGGCTCAGCGTCGCCGCTACCCGCCCGCCGATCCTTTGCGTCGGCCGGATCGGCCGGGCGAGCGCGTCGGGCGATAGAGGTTCCCGCCGCCACTCGCTGGCCTACGCGGGGCGCTACCCCGCAAACCCGGTAAACTGTTACCTAAAATGTTACTTTTTTCACCCTCAGGACGCCCTCGGCACACCATAGGCCGATTATCGGAACCCCGTTTTCCTCGGGAAAAACCACCATCGGCACATTGTCGGCATAGTGTAAGACTGTATATCTCGAATCCTAAATCCAGCGTGTCTGCCAATTCCGCCACTCTCGCATGTAATTTCTTTTCGCCGCCAAGATAAATATGACAAACTTGTGTCCAGACGGCAACTGGTCTACCCCCGAAAAAGATTGAAAAGCCGAACTACCGATCGCCTTCCCTAGACATCATACTTTTTCCTGGTTCCCACGGTCCCCGTGGGAACGCACCGCCCGCGACGCTTTGCGTCGCCCCCCGCCACCGACGCGGAGCGTCGGAACGAGTGGGTTCCCACGCAGAGCGTGGGAACCAGGAAACCGCCGGCCACCTTCCCGAGATATCATCCTTGTGCCGGCTGCCTCGCCGCGGCGTCCTGTACGACTTTATACAATTCCTCGGGCTTGATCGGCTTCGTGATGAAGTCGTCCATGCCCGATTGTAGGCAGCGCTCACGGAACCCCTTCATGGCGTGAGCGGTCATGGCGATGATTGGGACGTGTCCGCCGCTGGTTAGTTCCCTCTCGCGGATCGCCACGGTGGCTTCCATACCGTCCATTTCCGGCATCTCCAGGTCCATGAGCACGACGTCGAAGTTTTGTCGCTCCAGCGCGTCGAGCGCTTCTCGGCCGTTGTTGGCGATCTCGACGTTGTGCCCTTGCATTTCGAGCAGTCCGACCGCGACCTCTTGATTCACCAATCCATCTTCCGCCAGCAGGATATGTAGACAGCGGACGTTCCGTGCGGCCTCGTCGCCGGTGGACGCTTTTTGGCGGCCGCCGCCGAGAAGCGACGCCGCGGCGTCGATCAATTCCGAATACTTGGCCGGTTTCGTCAGGAACTGTATCCCCGACAAGTGGCGGTAATGATTCGGTATTCCGGCTTGACCGGCGGACACCAGGGCAATGACCGCACACTCGGCTTGGGAATGTTCGTCGTGGATTCGGTCGATCAGCGGCCAACAATTCCCTCCGTGCGCGTCGGCGTCGATGACCGCCAGACGGTAGGGCGTACCCGCCGCCGCGGCGTGGTCCAATTCCTCCAAGGCCGCGTTCGCGTCGGCAACGACGGTCGGACGCATTCCGTGCCGGGTCAACGATTCTTCATATATCGACCGGCGCCGCGGATGATCGGCGACGAGCAAGACGGGCAACGCTTCGAGCTTGGGAGGCAGCACGGGCACGGCGGACTCCTCGTCGCCGGCCGCGTCGAACTCGGCCGTGAAATGGAACGTACTTCCTTTACCCGGTTCGCTTTCCGCCCAGATTTTCCCGTGCATCAAGTCGACCAGCTTTGCGGAGATCGCCAGTCCCAACCCGGTGCCGCCGAAGCGCCGCGTGGTCGAGCGGTCGACCTGGCTGAACGACTCGAACAGGCAATCCAGTTTGTCGGCCGGGATGCCGATTCCCGTGTCCTGAACCGTGCAATGTAGACGCACGGATTGCTCGGTCCGCTCTTTCAGCCAGACGTTTGCGTAAACCTCGCCGTACTCGGTGAACTTGATGGCGTTTCCGAGCAGATTGACCAGGATTTGTCGTACTCGGCCTGGGTCTCCGGCCAAAGTCTCGGGCACATCGGGCGCCACGCGGAAGAAGAGATCGACGCCTTTTTCGGCGGCGCGGATGGTAAGCAACTGGGCCGAATCTCCCACGACTTCCCGAACGTCGAAGGAGATGTTTTCCAGCTCCATCTTTTCCGCCTCGATCTTGGAGAAGTCGAGAATGTCGTTAATCAGGTTCAGCAGGCAATCGGCCGAAAGCTTGACGACGTTGAGATAGCGTTGCTGTTCGGGGGTAAGAGAGGTTGCCATTGCCAGTTCCGTCATTCCCACGATGCCGTTCATGGGGGTACGAATCTCATGGCTCATCATGGCGAGGAACTTGCTCTTGGCCTTGTTGGCCGCTTCCGCCGCCTCCTTGGCCACTCGTAATTGTTCTTCGGTCCGTTGCAGGTCGGTCGTCAGCAGTTCCAGTTCCCGGTTTGACGTCGCCAACTCGCGGGCACGGGCCTCCGCGGCGGCGGTGCGTTCGGCGACCCTTGCTTCCAAGGTTTCGTTTAGATCTTGGAGTTGTTGGAAGCCTTCGGCGTTTTCCAGCGCGGCACCGGCGATGGTCGCAATGAAATCGGCCAGCCGTTCCTCATCGGGGCCGAACAAGCCGTGAACTTGTTCGTGGGCGACGTACAGACAAGCGACGGCGCGGCCGCGGACGAGCACCGGTACGCACAGAGCGGAACGGTCTTCTTGTGCGGTCGTAGCGCTGGTGTCTTCCTTGCCGGCCGGCTCGGCGTAGGTAATGGCTCTGCCCGCTTCCAACGCCTCGCGTAGCCGCGCGACGCGGAACCCTTCCACGGCCGTCCCGGAAATAGGCCGAAACTTCTCCTCGCCGTTTTCCCGGACGATCTCCAGCACCGAACAGTGCTCCACGCGGAGCAGACGTATCGCGGCGGCGGCGGCTTCCTTGTAGATGGCGTCCGGGGAGAGAGCGGAAGCGATCGTGCGGCCCGCGTCCAACACTGTGTCGAACCGGTCGGCCAGGGAAAGGGTAGCCGGTTCGGACGGGCCTGACTTGCCGGGGGTTGTAATTTCCGCGGGAATGGTCATCTCTTGAAGCATCGCTTCAGCCTCGCGGACCTGTTCGTCGGCCTTCGCCCAACCGAGTTCCCGGCCCAATTTCCCGCGGACCAAGAGGGTTTGTGCGTACTCAAACCGTGCGTGTTGGCGATCTGCGACGGTCAGGCTTTCGTCCAACAATTGTCGAACTCGGCGGGTTTTGCCTTGCATTGCCCGAATCAAGGCCAGTTCGCGCAACGCGTGTGGAAGGTCATTCTGGAGGCGACGACCGATGCGTATAGCCCGACGGGCGGCCTTCTGGGCACGTTCCAGCAACTTGGTGCGTTTGTCGGGCGTCAGCCGGGTCTCGCTCTCCGCCTGTCGGCGCAGGGCCGTGGCCAGCCATGCAAGGTTGGGTGCCGCATAGGCGCTGATCAGCATGATCGGCTTGCCATTAGCCACCCCCTGCTCGAACACGGCCACTGCCTGCTCGTGCAGGCCGGATTCCGTCAACTGGACTCCTTGAGCCAGCAGGATTTGGGCCTTGGATTGGCCATCGGGGCGTTTACGATCGACCTCTTGCGCGAGGATATCCTCCGGCACCATGCCTCTGGTGGCCCGCGCCCAAACGTCGAGACTAATGCTGGATGCCTGCTCGTCTCCCAGTTCTAGCCCGGACTTGTGCAAGCGTTGGGCTACTTGTATGGCCCCCCGCATGTCGCCCAGGCGGTACAACGAGGCAGCGATCTGGTACATCGCTATGTGCAACTCCCAGCGGTCGCCCGTACTTTCGAGCAGGCGCATTGCCTCGCGGCATTTCTCCATGCACTCATTGAACCGCGAGGCCGCATACAGCACACAGCCGTAGAAACTCAGCGATTGCCCCTCGCCCCAGAGGTCTTTTAGGGCACGTCGAATGTCCAAAGATTTCTGGGCGTAGGCGATCCCCCGGCTGTACCAGCCAATCAGCGTCATCGCCATGGCGTGCGAGGAGTAGATATGGGCCAACTCCAGGCTTGGCACATAGCGTTCGGAGAGGTTCATGCCAACCAAGTGTGCCGAGAACGCTTGCACTTTACCTCGCGTGAACCAGTAGGCATACGCCAGCCGGGTGAGCAGTTGAAGACGCAGCAATTCCGGTTTCGTCGGTGTTCGATTGTGCTGGCTCACGAACAAACGAGGAAACAAAGTATGAGCTACCTGGACCACCAACTCCCACAGAAACGCGAGAACAAACAAGACGGTTTTTTGAGGAAAGGGTTTTCCCAGCAGCCGCAATGCCTCTTGGTAGGCGAGAGCCGCATTGGCCATGTCACCGCGTTTGAAATCCAGCTCGCCGAGTTTGCCGCGTATCTCCGCCTCGGCAAACGTCCCGTCCGCCAGCCCTAAGGCGGTCTGGAACACTTCCCCTGCCTCGCTATAGTGACCCCTCAACATCAGCACGTCGCCCAATCCTTTAGTGATCTCGTAGCGTGTCGCCCTGTCGGTCGAATCGGCGCCTCGCTGGGCAATCCGGTATTGCCCCTCGGCGATTTCCAACGCATACTGGGCTCGGGCCTGCTCCGCAGCCTGAAGCGCATAGGGCAAGGCCGACTCGTAGTCGCCGGCAGCGTCAAAATGGTAGGCCAAGTCGAAAATCCGGCCGGTATCTTCCTGCTGCAGGTGGCGGGCAACGCGGAGATGCAAGTCTTGGCGAGTTTTGGGCGTGACTCGAGCCAGCAGGGCGGCGCGTATCTTGTCGTGAACGAAAATGCATTCCGCTCCATTCGGCCGTATCCAGACAAGATGCCGCTCACGGGCCGTGTCCAGCGTGGTGACGGCTTGGGAGGTGGATAGCGACAGGAACTTGGCCGCAAGATTCAGGTCGAACTCCTTGCCCAGCACGGCGCCGATCGTCAAGAATTCCAGCGTGTCTTGTGGCAACAACTCAATTCGTCGCGACAAGAACCCAGCGGCCCGGCTGGAAGAATGCAGGTCGGCCAAGGCGAGTGGCTCGATGCGCCAGCCCATCGGCTCGGCCAGCAGCGCCCCGGACTCCACCATCCCGCGCAACACGGCGGACGCCATGAACGGACTACCCTCGGAAAGTCCGTAGACGACCTCGACAGCCTCGGCCGGCAAGGGCCCGGCCATGGACTCCAAGAGGTGCTGCATTTCCTCGGCCACCAAAAGCGTCAGCCGCAGATGGAGCGTGGGACGAATCTTGCGAAGCGGGTGTTCGGCCGCCACTTCCTCCGAACGAAAGGCGACGATCAGCAACGTCGACGAACCTTCTCCGGCCGAATTAGCCCGCTCCCGACGCCAATGTGCGATTAGTTTGACGGTCGTCGCGTCGGCCCACTGGCAGTCATCCAGGATGATCATGGCCGGGCGATCCTCGGTGCCGAGTGCGTCGAGGAAGGCGGCCAATGCCTGGATACTCCAAGTCTCGGCAAATCCTTCCGGTCCCGCAGGCGCGGACTCTCTCCACCCCAACGACCGAGCCAATTCGGGCAACACGGCGCCAACGGCATCGGCGTGATCGCCCAGGCGTTCGTGCAAGGTTTCGGCGAAGGAGGGATTGGATCGGGCTTCCGCGACTACATCTTCGACGATGCCGTGGAGCACCTGGAACGGCCGCCCTCCCACCATTTCGAGTCCGCGGCCATGCAAAACCCACATGTTCGCTTGAACGCCGCGTAAGGCGACTTCGGCCAGGAACCGCGTTTTGCCTCCGCCTGATTCGGCCTCCAAGAACACGAGGCCTGTCTGCCGGGCGGCGACCTGCCGAATCTGCTCCTCGACTTGCTCCAACTCGCCCTGGCGACCGACGAAAGCGGGCTCGGTCAAGGTCGTCCGGTGATCGTGACATCCGACCACGCACGATGGCTCGGCCATGCCGCTCCGCGCCGCCTCCATGATGGAATTCAAATCCATCAGCACCGCCTCGGCGCTCTGGTAGCGGTCGCGCGGATCCTTGTGCAACAGCCGCTGCACCAGCTCGTCCATGGCGCGGGGGACATGTTCGCCGACGTTGCGCAGCTCTGGAACGCGGGCCGTCATGTGCCGCAGCAACGTGTCGCCCACGTTGTCGCCCGAGAACGGCGGATGGCCCGCCAGACACTCGAACAGCACGATGCCCGCCGAGTACAGGTCCGAGGGTTCGGCGACGTCGTATTTCAGCGATCCGGCGTATTCGGGCGAACGGTAAACCGCTACCTCGATCAACTCCTCGGCCGAAAGCTCCTCGGGACGAAAACAACAATTGACGCTGAAATCGGTCAACACGGCGCGGCGCAGTGGAGATTCCGCGTCCACGATCAAGTTGGCCGGCCGAATGTCGTGGTGCAGGACGCCGTGTGAATGAAGTGCGACCAGCGCCGAGAACAAGGATTGCCCCACGGCGAGGGTATCTTGGAGATCGAGAGGCCCGTCGCGAAGGCGCCGGCGGAGCGTAATGCCGGGGACGTGGGGCCGCACGACGTAGAGGCTGTCGCCATCCTGACCGATGTCCAAGACCCCGGCCAGCCCGGGAGACTGGAGGCCGCGCAGTATTTCTGCTTCGTGTTCGACGCGTTGCCTTGTGTCGGGGGTGAGATTGGACCAGTCCCGGCAACAGACCACGACCGAGGCGCCGTGTGTGTCCTCGGCCAGGAAATGTTCGGCGGCCCGTTCCTTTTTGAGCAGTTTAACGACCCGGTAACGTCCGCCGATGCGTCTTTCCGAAACCGGTATCGGAAGCGGCGTCTCGTTTGCGACGTGTGCGTTATTGGCGAGTGTGTCGTTCATCTGATTGCGATGGCTGATCGGCGGTCTCGACGAACCTGTCGCGCGTGGGACGGCCCGATCAACGAGCGCAGCCCTAGCGATTGGAGGGCTTCCCGCAAGAGGACGTTTTTCCCGATCGGATAGCTTAGGCGTCGGTCGAAACCTTATAGGAAATCCTAGCTTTTACCGGGCCGGCGCATTGCGGATAAGGCCGGGGAATTGCCGGGGAAATGAGGAGTTTCCACGGCGGCAACGGTATTAGTGAATGTGCCCTTCGACGTAGGAGCATGGCCGAATCGCTATTTCCGGCGGAATCCGCACAATCCTTACCGTCCCACCGCCGCGGCGTGGGCATTTACTCGAACCCGCTGCTTTACACGAGGATGGCGAACTTGGCTGGGGCTGTCGATCCGCATGTACGGCCGGTCGGATTTAACGGCCTGACACATGGTAATCAACTTCATCGGTTCGTGTTCGCAGACGGCAATCTGCCACCCGGCCTTTTCGATCTCCGCCGCTAATTCTTCCATGCCGCGAAGCCGCATTTCCCAGCGCAGCCCCCGCTCCGCAAACCTCACGCGGTCGTGGAAATCGGTGTGGCTGATAATGAGATTGCCTTCGGGGCGCGTACAGGCAAGAACGGCCGCCAACATCCGCGCAAGGGTATCGTTGCCGCGCAGTCCGAGGTCCATGTACTCGGCAATGCCGTGGCAGACGGCGATTCCGACCCCGTCGAAGGGGACGTCGAACCGACGTCGGGCGGCGTCGAGGACCGCCTGCAAGTCGTTTTTCTCGGCAACGTCGCCGGTGAAGACAAAGCCCCGTTCTGCCAGTCCGTGCCGTTGCATGACCTGCCGGTTCTCTTCGATGGCCTTTTCGTCTTTGTCCACCGAGCAATAGTAGACGTCGCGCCTCGGCGAGCGAGAGAGGACGCCCGCTTCGATGTTCCCGTCTCCGCCGCCGAGGGCCAGCACGAGGATCGGCAAGTCGGCCGGCTGGTTTTTCAGGCACGCGTCGAGCATTCGTTCGGCGATCAAGCGACGGTTTCTGGCGGCCTTGACCGCGGGAGACTGCATGAGCATCCGGTTGAGGACATCGCCGCGGCGCCCGGGATCATTGAATTCGTACATCGCGCGAAGGACTCGGTATGACCCGCCTTCCATATCGACGCACAACCTTTGCGCCAATTCACCCCGGCTCATGGCGAATATCCGCGTCGCCGCGCGCGGGAAAGTATTCAGCAATGTGCCGACAACGTACCTGTTGATGGCGCGACTTAACCACGAGCCAACCTCCAGCGGCCGACCAACAGAATACCGTTTGTCCCAGAATTCAAGTACGGGATTCATCGTAGCACACTCTGGTAGTGAGGGATTTTATCAACGTGGTGGGATGGAACGGGAGACGTATCGGACCGTTCAAAGTCGTCGCCAATGTATTCAATAACCAGATCGTGATCTGGTCCACGGCCATAATGGTCCACCTTGAATTCGCGAACCGTCGCATGCGGAACTACGGACAAGACGTAGTTTTTGTATGTATCGCGGTCTGCGGGCGCACCAGTAAACAAAAGCTCATCTTGGAGTCCGATGTAGGCGGTACATGGTATCCACGGCGGAACATTCACTCCGTCAAGATAGTCGCCTCGAGAGAACTGCAACAGAGTCTGCCGCATCTCGACGCGTTCATAATTGAGTTCTTCAAAGTAGTCTAATCCCACGCGAAGATCGGGCATCAACCCAGACAAGTATTCTCGCAGAGCTTGTCTAAACGCATGTCCGTCGCAATCCAACACTTCCTCGGCAATTCCCGCCAATAGCGAGGAAGCGTCTAGTTCTAGACCAAGATAGCGAGAAACAATTGGCGCGAAGTCCTCAATCCGTAGAATCTGATTCAGATGATACAGGCCCGAGATTGTGCTGATGGACCGCAGGAGATGGCCGCAACCTCCTTTTTTGAATTGGGCAAGTAACGGAACGACGCCATAGCATGTCGCAAACCCATGCAATGGAAGTCCGAGTTCATTGGCATAATTCGATGCCCAAATCAATGCATAGTGAGTGTCGTCAACCGTCTTGTTGAGTTCAAATTTTCCGGTGGATTTAGGGTGGCCGCGGTACTCATAGCTGATAACGATCGCGCCTCGCCGCGAGAAATTCCGAAAGGTCATAAGTTGCTGTCCTGCCCCGGCGCCTACCAGGGGCGCAAAAAACACGACGCGTTGCGGCTGCATCGGCAGCTTCGGCATCAGCAGCTTCGCAAACAGCACCTCGTTGTCTTCCGTGGGTATTATGTGATCCTCGAACAGTCGCGATTTTGATTTCATGGTGGGGCCTTAACAAGTTCTTGCTCGACGGAAAAGCGATTCAGATAAGCCTTTTTTCACTCACTGCCCCTCACTGATTCTAACGGTTGCCGATTCACTATGCCAGTTTTTTCCGCGGGTCTCGGCTCAATTTTTCATATTCACGCGACATTTCTACGGATAGGCGAAAATCTTCCTTCTGCGCAAACAATTTCGCTGAAAATGCAGGCATATTTCCCGCAAGATGTTGCCGGGGTGACTGGCCGGAAGAAACCGAAAAACCGGAAAGTGAGGTGTGGTTTAACAACTCGACATGCCAATGTTGCCCGAAGGGCAGGATTGTTCCCTTGTAATCCTTACACAATCCAAACCGATCAGTAGGGAACCGTGATCAGGCCGCTTGCCCCATTCGGACGCGTTGTTCTCCTATCTATACTGGTACTCACATTGGCGGAGGGGGTGTATGCACAAGGTGTCTTGAACCAGTTGGAAATGGAAATTCCCGGTCGTTTGGGTTAGGTTCGCACCACTTGGGTAGGTTGCAAGGAAAAGCAACCTGCCGCGTTTCTTCGCAAAAAGCCCTTGCTTCCAGGGGCTTTTTTTGCTTCTTGCGGTTCCTTCCGACATCATGCCATCGGGTGCAACGTCGCCTCTTGCACAAGCTGATTACTTGTCCGACCAACCCGCCGATGGAAAGCCTGTCATTCCTCCTTG
>JAUWPQ010000399.1 GCA_030611515.1 Planctomycetota bacterium
CAATCGGGCCACGAGCGATTTCTCCGGCATCGCCCGAGAGCGGCTCGAACGGAAGGAAGGCGTCTTCCAGATTTACTTTACCGGCTGCGCCGGCGACATTGCGGCGGGCAAGTACAACGACGGCTCCAAAAAGTGCCGCGAGCAGTTGACCGAACGGCTGTTGGCCGGCATGGAAGCCTCGATCGCCGCGACCAAGCTGGTTCCGGTCGGAGCGGTCCGTTGGCGGACGTATCCATTGATGTTGCCCCGGCGGAGCGGTCCCGGATTCACCCTGGCTGACTGTCTTGCCCGCATGAAGGACGCCAAGACGACTCAGCCGTCCTCGCGCTTGTATTACGGCGCGGTGCGCGCGGCCTTTATACAACGGAGCCGGCAACCGATCGAGCTAAGCTCCCTGGAAATCGGCAAGATACACATCCTGCACCTGCCGGGCGAGCCGATGATCTGCTTTCAGTTGTTCGCCCAACGTCTCAAGCCGGGAGCATTCGTGGCCGTGGCCGGATACGGCGATGGCGGGCCGGGCTATCTCTGCACCGAGAAGGTGTTTTCCGAGGGGGCCTACGAGCCGACCGCCTCAAACGTAAAACCCGAGTCCGAGACCCTACTGAAGAAGGCCATCGCGGCGCTGCTCGGAGTTGACTGAACATTGGCTAGTCGTGTTTGTACTGGTTGTTTACCCAAAGAGGACCGAGGAACGAGTACCATGTCGCGGGTGGCCGCGATAGTTCAGCTATCGGGCTACCCGCCGTGCATGCTTACGTCGATTTCGCTTGGTTGGGGTGGCAGTTGCACTGCCAACCCGATTCGGCATCCACCGGGGGTGGCGCTTATTCGGCGGCGCTACGCCGGGTTGCCGTCGGCGGGGAGCCGGGCCAGGACAGGTAAGGCGATGGTGACTTGCGTACCGCGGCCGGGCGCGCTTTGCAGACGGACCTGGACCTCCGCGGCGTCCGTTGGAAGAACTTTCGCGGCGTTAATTTCATCCACGCCAGCGGCAAGCCCTTCGACGCCTCGAATTGGCCGCTTCACGACTCCGGCCTGCTGGGGCCGGTCAGGCTGTTCAGGCAGGAGCCGTCCTGTTCAAAAACGTTGTCGCACGATAAATCGAGTCGTGAGTTGGAGTTTGGGGAGTGAAAATCGGGTCGGTGTTGTCAAACTGCAGGCGGTATCCGACCTGTCAAGGGGCGTTTGAACCTGTTCGCGCGGCTCGATAATGTGGGCTGGAGACGTTGCAGAAGGAATTTTTCTCGACCGGTGCAGCAGCAACCACTCCGACCGTTGCCAAAATGGGAACTCTGTCTGCGCTGCTTTCCGTTGGTAGTGTCTCAACAACCCGCCGATGAAAAGCCTGTCATTCCTCCTTGACGCTTCAAGTCCCCCCGCTACCGTTTACCCAACCGCTTCGCTCCTTCAAGATTCGCGCCGCTTCGTCAATCATAAAGCCTTTTTTGCTTGCCTCGGCGCTTGGAGGGTGTATGGTTTTC
>JAUWPQ010000138.1 GCA_030611515.1 Planctomycetota bacterium
TGCAATTGTCCATGCCAGACCATCCCCTGCGCCTCGGGCCGGCTGCTGGCGGTCAATCGCACTTGGCCCGAGTCGATCCGCATTCCTTGACGGAGGCGGAGCGTGACGGGCAACAAACGGGCAAGCCGGGCAAGGTCCAACCGGCCGTCGAACTCCTGACGCCGACGGATGAGCGAGCTAAACGTGATTCCGTCCGCGTCGCCAAGCGGGATCGTGCCCGAAAACAGAAAGCTACCCACGTCGCAGTCAAGCGTCGTCTTCTCGATCTCCACCAGCTCGGGTGTCCACGAGACCTCGCAGACGCCGTGCGCGCGATCGAGCGTCACCTGATCGGTTTGTAGCTTGGGCGTGGTCAGCGAGAATGATTCCATATTGAGGTCGGCTTGCAGTCGATTGCCGCCGGGCGTTTGATTGCCCCACGACGCGCGCACCGATGTGGAGAGCCGGCCGGCCAACGTCGTTCCCGGCTCGAACCGGGCCGCCAACGCGCGGAACATCGCCAGCGGAACGTCCGCGGCACTCAGCGTTGCCTCGCCCACGCCGGATGCCATCCGCGCCTCGCAGTCGAGCTTCCCGGGACGCTGGGCGTCGGGCAACTCGGCCGAGACCTTCGCCGAAATCGCTCCCCAGCGGCCTTCGGACATGTCGATCTCCAGCGATAGCTTTTCCACCTGCCAACTCCGGCCGCTTTGTTCGTCGGTAATCAGCAGGCCGGCGTCCTCGATCCGCAACGCGAAGCCGATATCGGCCAAAGATTCTTCGTCCGGCGGTTCCTCTTCTTTCGGCGTCAGGTATTTCGCCAGCAGGTCCTCGACGTTGCTGCCGTCGTCGCGGAGTACGAGCGAAAGTTTCGGGCCGCGGACGTAGAACCGGCCGAGGTTTTTGGAATCGCGCAGTATCGCCGCCAACGACCGTTCGCTGTTGAGAAAGGGCACAGAAAAGACAGTCTTGCCTTCGGCGTCTTTCACTTCGACGCCCGAGACCGTGACGGGCGAGAACCAACCGAGCGAGACCGACTGGATCGAGACCGTGCCGTTCAGGTCGGCGGTGGCCTTGCGGACGATCCAGCCGAGCAGTGGCGAATGGGCGACGATGCCCGGCAGCAACCAGACCAGCGCCGCCAGCATTGCCAGCATCGCCAGAATCCGCCACGCTCGGCGTTTTTTTCGTTTGACGGGTTGGTATCCGATCGCGGCGGCCTGGTGGGGTTGTCGCATGATATCTTCGCCGGCCATGATACGCCTCCAGATAAGGATATGGGACGGTGGATTGTAGCCCTCTACGGCGAAGAATGCCAGATCGACTCCGACCTCTGTAGGGCAGGTTGGCAACCTGCTCTACTGGCTGCGGTGGCGCCGACGTCTCACCAATGTTGGCTGGAGCACGGGCAAGATGCCCGTGCCACCCAGCCGGACACCGCCGCAAGCGATGCTGGATCGTCGTGATTCTCCCGGCTTTTTTCAAGACCATTTATGTGATAGACTTGCAGAAGGGTAAGGGTGGCGGCAAGGCGGGGGCGCGGCATGAGCAATCGGGCGGACATCTTGGCTGTCGAATCGATCCTTCCCGTCAGCGTCGGACGGGTGGTGGAGCAGGGGGTCCGCGCCGTCGATCCGAAGCGGGTGGTCCTCTACGGTTCGCGTGCCCGGGGCGACGCGCTGGATAACTCGGACTTCGATCTGGCCTTCGTTTTTTCCGAAGCACAACGCGGCAGATGGATCAGGTTCCTGGCCGATCTGGACGACGCCGCGCTGACCTTGCGGCCGGTCGATCTGGTCGATTGGAACGAGGCCTCGGCGCCATTGCGGGAACAAATCCGCAAGGAAGGGATCATACTCTATGAGCGAGCCTCGAGCGATTGAAAACTTCGGCAAGGCGTTGGCAAAGCTGCGCGAGTTTGTCGCCATGCCCGTCGTGAACGACCGCGATCGGGCAGGGATCATCCAGGCGTTCGAGTTCACCTTCGAGCAGTGCTGGAAGGCGTTCCGACAGTACGCCGCGGCGCAAGGCATCGCAGTGGTCAGTCCCCGCCAATCCTTGGAAGCGGCCATGCAACTGAAGCTGATCGACCCCGACGATGAAACGGCGTGGCTCGATATGCTGCACGACCGGAACATGACCTCTCACCTCTATCAAGAGACGGTCGTCAGTGAGATTTCTCAACGGGTGGTGGATCGGTATCTGGCGCTGTTCGAGTACGCACTTGCGCGATGCGGCTAACATTTGACATTGCCGGTTCCGTTGCGGACTATTCCATGATAGATCAAGTCTTCGGTGTACTACCCCACCTGCTGGGAGCGTTTTTGATTGGGCTGGGAGCCGTGGCATTTGCTTACGCTGTTCGCGGCTTGCGATTGGGGCGGGCGAGTTCCAATTGGCCCAGCACGCGCGGAATCGTTATCGACAGCTATGTAGAGGAGAGCGAAGGCGATAGCGGCACTAGCTATTATCCTCAAGTTAAATACCGCTTTGAAGTCGATGGGAACGAGTACGAAGTCGATGAATGGACATATCACGCCCTTGACGGATCCGAAGAAACGGCGAAAGGAATAATCGAGAGGTATCCAAAGGGCCACGAAGTGATGGTGTATTATGACCCGGAAAATCCGCGCCATGCAGTGTTGAAGCCGGGAGTCAATACGGGCAAGTATTTTATCTTTTTCGTCGCAACCATCTTACTCGTTGTCGGCGGATTACTGTTGATTACCGGCTTAATCTAGCCAATTCGTTCGGCCAGTTCATTGGGGCCGATGCCGCGGATCAGGAAGCGCTTCTGGCGAGAGGTTTCGCCGGAGAGCAACTCGATTTGCGATTTCCGTAGCCGTAGCGACTTAGAGAGCAATTCGATCACCGCTTTGTTGGCCTTGCCCTTCTCGGGCGCTTGGGTTACGCCGATCTTTAATCGACCGTTCCGCACGCCGCGGATTTCGTTTCGACGCGCGCCGGGATGGACGTGTACCGAGAGGATAACGCCGTCGGGATGAGGTTCGATCGCGAGCATCAATTGCAATGTTGTTGTCGAGTCGATGGCTGCGAAGCCGCAAGCGGCAGCAATACTTATTTCACTACCCACTACCCACTATCCACTACCCACTACCCACTATCCACTACCCACTATCCACTACCCACTATCCACTATCCACTATCCACTATCCACTAATAATCCACTCCCTCGAACAGCGCGGAGCCGACGCGCACGATCGTCGCCCCTTCTTCGATCGCCGCCTCGAAGTCGCCGCTCATGCCCATCGAAAGCTCGTCGAGCGTGACGCCCGGCGGGCAAAGCGGGTGCAAGCGGTCGCGGAGCCGGCGGAGTGCGGCGAAATCGCGGTGGGCCTCCTCCGGCCCGCCCTCCAACGCGGCCATGCACATCAAACCGCGAACCGACACGTTCGCGTAGTTCGGCAACTCCGCCAGAAACGGCTTGATCTGCTCGGGCGAGAAACCATGCTTGGCCGACTCGCCGGAGACGTTCACTTCCAATAAAATGGGGATCGGTCCCTTTCCGCTTGCTTCTTCGTCGATCGCCGCGAGCAGCCGCGGGCTGTCCACCGACTGGATCATCGCCACCAGCGGCAACGTGCGGCGGACCTTGTTCCGTTGTAGATGGCCGATCATGTGCCAGCGGATCGGCAGATCGGCCAGCACGGCGGCCTTCTCCCAAAGCTGTTGCGGGCGGCTCTCGCCAAGTTCCAGACAGCCGGCCGCGACCAACGGGCGGATTATCTCGGCCGAAACATATTTGGTCACCGCCACCAGCGCGATCCGTTCGGGCGCTCGGCCGCTTCGCTGGGCGGCACGGGCGATCCGCTCGCGGATGTCGGCGACATTCTCGGTGATTCGCTGAAGTTGCATCAGTATGACATTTCGCCGTTACTCCACGACGGGCGTGATGTATTGTGCGTTTGACAGCAGGGTGCAGGAGGAGTATTGCCGGGCGAGACGGGACAACTCCTCCGGCTTTTCGAGCGGCACCATGTTCAAATCCTCGACCATCGAGGGATCAAGCCGGCTCAACAGGTAGACCTTGTTGCGGTCCAGCGCGTGTGCGAGTTGGGCGGCGGGCAGGGCGTCTATCGGGCGATGACGGCTGACGTGTCGCATGGACTCGGCTCGCGACGACTCGCTCGCCAAACGCCGCATTGCCGGGCCTGGCCGGGTGGACAAATCGCAACAGACGGCGATCGCGCCATCATCCTCGACGAAGCTGCCCGCGACCTGCAGCGCTTGTCCCAGGTTCTCCCACGTCTGCTCGGCGGCGGGGCCTTCGATCGCCGCGACGACCAAACCGGCCCGGCGTGAAACCGTCCGGCTCCAGAGGGCATCGTACAGTTCTTGGCCCCGACGGCGTACCGAGTCGCTCTGGCCGGCCAAGACGTGCATGATCCGCCCGCCGCCGCCAGGAACTATCTGGATCGTGAGATTCACGCCCAACAGCCAGGCCACGTGATCGACCCGCTCGGTCAGTTCCCGCTTGCGGTCGCCCGAAGCGTGCAGCGATCCGAGTCCACGGAACCGCTGGATGGTTTTAGTGTCGGAAAACGTCGGGTAAACGGTGCCGTGTATGCCAAAGTATCCGGCTGCCCGATCATCGTGCAAACAACCGATCGGCAGCACCACGTCCGCATCGTGCAAGGCCCGGCTGACGAGGATCGCCTCGCCCGCCTCGCCGGCGGCAAGATACGCCAACGGTTTCCGGTCGGCCGGGTCGTGGGTCAGCACCCGAATGCGACTGCGTTGATCCGCGTCGATCAGCCGGCAAGGGTCTTCCGTCTCGACGTCTCCGTCCACATTGGAAAGCAAGACGGTAATACCGTCGGCGCCGACGCCGGAGCGGACCAGTGCATGGACGACGGCGGCCGTGACCTCCGCCACCTTGGGCACTCCGCGGTCCAGGGCCAGCACGATGCGGTCGCCGGGCGTCGTGCTTTTCGCCAGCGGTGGATAATCGAGCGGTTCCAGCAGCGCGGCCGACGTAGCCTCGCCTGGATCGGCCAGCGGAGTGCCTTGAGGCGTTTTCGGCACATCCGGCCCGGGACCTTCGGCCGACTCGATCACCACGCTCGAATTGATCCCGTAACATAAGGCGGCCATTGGGCACACTAGTAAAAATAAGTCAACTGGGCAAAGAGGACACAAACATCGCCCTTTATTATTCCGTCAAATCGAGATGCAGTCAAGAAGTCGAGCTTTACGGGCGGCGTCGGTTTGCGAATAATGGTGCGTCCGCGACACTTCACCGAACATTTTGGAGAGTATCACAATGGTAGGGTTTCCAGAGAAAAAGCATCTGAAACATATTGCGGCAATCGTCGTTTGCTTGGGGCTGGCGATCTCGCTGGGATGCAGCCGCGGCGATTCGTCCAAGGAGAAGGAGTCGCCGGAATCCGATGCAGATGCGCAGGTGGAAAAGAAGTTGCCGCCGCAGAAGCCGAAACCCCTCACCGGACGCGAGATTTTGCAGCGCATGGTGGCTGCTTACCAAAACGCGACGAGCTACTCCGATCATGGTCAGGTGCGGCTTCGAGCGGTAGTCGGAGGGCGCGACATGGACCTTGCCGCCCCGTTCTCGATGGCCCTGGTTCGCCCCGACAAGTTGCGTTTGGAGGCCTACCAGGCGATGGTGGTTTGCGACGGAACGACTTTTTTCGCCGCGATCAAGGACATTCCCGACCAAGTGCTGCAACGCCCGGCGTCCGGGCGGTTGTCTATTGGGTCGCTGGTGACGGACCCAATGCTAGCCGAGGCCTGGTCGCAGGGATTCGGCGGCGCGATGCCGCAGGTGCTGCTTCTGTTGGGCAAAGACCCCCTGAAAAACCTGTTGAGCGATACGAAAGAGGTCGCGGTGTCGGAACCGGGGGAGATCGACGGTCGCGCCTGTTATCGCTTGCGCATCAAGCGGCCGGAAGGCACGGCCACCTTCTGGATCGATCAAAAAACCTTCGTCCTTCGGCGGGTAGTGTTGCCAACCGATATAATCCGTCGAGAACTTAGCGGCCGGGGGCAGGTGGAAAGCATTTCGCTGGTGGCCGATTTCGTCAATGCCCAACTAGACGAACAAGTCAATCTCAAAGCGTTCCAATTCGAGCCGCCAAAGGACGCGGAGATCGTGAAGTTCTTTTTGCCGCCGCCGATGCGGATGCTCGGCAAGAAAGCACCCGATCTGCAATTCGTCGATCTCGACGGCAAGCCGGTCACACTCGAATCGCTGACCGGGAAGGTGGTCTTGCTCGATTTCTGGGCGACCTGGTGCGGGCCGTGCCGAAAGAGCCTGCCGAACCTGGAAAAAATCCGCCAGCGGTACAAGGACGACCCCAAGGTGGCGTTCTTCGCGGTCAGCGTTGACGAACCACAAACCGACAACAAAGTCCTGGTCGAGACCTTCGAGGATTTGAAGGTCGGCATTCCCATCTTGCGCGATCCGAAGCAGTCTGCCGCCGCGTTGCAATTCACTGGGATTCCCACCTTGTTCGTGATCGGCGCGGACGGGGTTGTGCAACACTGCGAGATCGGGGGCAACCCGCGGATCGCCGAGGAACTGCCCGCAAAGATCGATGCCTTGCTGGCCGGCGAGAACATTTACGAGAAATCGCTGCGGGAGTTCGAGGAGCAAATGGATGCGTATGCCGGGATGATAGAGGCCCAACTGTCGTCGGAAGGGGAGACTTCCTCCGATAAACGCGTGCTTGAGGAGCAAGTGCTGCCCGAGGTGAAGACGGCCCCGCGGAGCGATCCTGCCCGGCTAAAGCTCGCGCCGTTGTGGAAATGCGCGGAGGTAAAATCGCCCGGAAACATCTTGGTTGTTCGCAATGACGACGGGCCGGTGCGGCTGATGGTAGTCGAGGACTGGAAATCGGTCGCCGAAGTGGGGCTGGACGGCAAACTGATCGCCTTGCATAAGCTGAAACTGGACGAGAATGAGATCGTCGGCAGTATACGCACCGCAGTCGGCGCCGACGGCAAGCGATACTTTGTCGCCTTCCTGCTCTCGCAGCAGCGGTGCCACGTCTACGACGAGAACTGGAAGCTCATCGCCCACTATCCCGAGGACGCGTTGGAAAGCCCCCATCGGGGAATCGCCGACGTCGAACTGGGCGACCTGGACGGCGACGGAAAGCTGAACGTCTACGTCAGCTATTGGGGGCTGGTCGGCGTTCAGTGCGCATCGCTCGAAGGGAAACGGCTTTGGGCGAATCGCTCGCTGAGCGAGGTCGCCTGCATCGCCATCGGCGGTCCCAACGCCCAGGGACGCCGCGACTTGTACTGCGCCGGCGGCGCCGGCGCGATCGTGGTCCTCGACGCCAAAGGCAAACGCAACGGCGAGATCAGCGTGCGCAACCGGTTCTTTCATTGGATTGCCTCGGCCGACCTTCGCGGCGACGGTCGAGGGCAATGGTGCGGAATGTCGGCGAAAAAAACGGGCGACAACATCGCCGTCGGATTCTCGTTGTCCGGCGAGGAGTTGTGGAGCTACACTCTCCCGGCGGGAGTTCCTCGGATACCAATCGAGCCGATCGTCCCCGGCCGAGTCACCCGCGACGGCCCCGGCCAGTGGTTGCTGCCCGGCCTGGACGGATCGATCCATATCGTTTCGGCCGACGGCGTTCCGCTGGACAAGTTCAACTACGGGGCCGAGCTTCACGGGCTAACCACCGTGGAGATCGACGGCCGGCCGGCGTTGGTCGTGGCCACCGCCGGAGGAGTGGAGGCGTGGGGGGTTGAGCAAAACAAGGTTCGTTAAGCTACGCGAGAACTTGTCGCGGACAACATCATTAAGGCTCAATCAAGCCCTGGTCAATCAATAATTGTTTGCATTTGAGTGGAATATGATCCGTTGTTGCCGCGCCCAGCCGAATGCGTTCCAGAATGTCAGCAGACACAGGCTGGTGCAATTGGATGGTGTCCGATGCAACATGTCGTTCCAAATCCTGGTTGGTTTCGATTCGGGCCATATCATAACGCATGCATGTTGGATGCTCGACGAAGGGATGATCGCCGACGTTGAGAATGCATGAGCGGTCGATGCCTCGATCGGTCGTCATGTTGACAATGAGAACACGCGCTGGGCTTGCCGTAGGATTGGAAACTACCACCCACAGATGTCCATGCTGGCCGTACTTGAAAGTATTGCCCGCTTCCATACAGTATGGTGCCCTCTTGGTTAAGAAGGGGAGAAAAGCCGATCCATCTCGGCCTTCTCCTGAAGGTCACTCAGGATGGCCGGTTTCTCGTTCTGCAAACCAACCGCATCAAGCAGATCGCTGAACGGAATGGTGCATGATGTATTGGCGGATCTGTCCGGGTAATTTTTACACCACTCGTCAAAATCGTGCGTGATTTCCACCAGATCCCACTCGGTCATCGTTTGGTGACACTCTAACGTCTCCGTGAGCGTTCGAACTTCAACAACCGACAGTTCCGAGACACCAGGATCCTTCAGCAATTCGACTTCATAATTTTCACGTTGAATGTATTCGGACCACAGTGGCTCGCCAATGTGTTCACCCTTCACTAAATCATAGAGTTCACCGTGGAGGGGACCGTTCTTCATCGCAACAAGTCGACTACCAATTATTGGGCGTTGGTACTTTTGAAGATGTCGGCGATCTGCAATGTACAGCAACTTCAAGAGCCGAAGGTATTCCATCCGCCGATCATGAGCCAGTCGGAGAAGAACCGCGGCAGCCTGGATCGATTTTTCCGTCGAAAACCGAAAGAACATCGCAACCTCGTTCTGCAATGGCAGTGACCGATAGAGAGTCTTTTCGTCTATTTGCACTGGAATAGACACCTCATATTGAGTCTAAGCAGTTTGAATGTGAAAAGCTATCCACCGAAAGCGGGGTGAACCGACAATCTGAGGGCAAGGCTATCAGGCTGGGTGGTGTTTGTCAATCAGATAAAATAGGCCGACTGCACACTACGCCCCTGTATTTGGCCGCCCCCCGGAAAAGCCGCTTCCTGGCAGATTATGCGGCAATCTGCTATTTTAGTTGCCTCGTGGCTGAGAAGGGAATTCGATAACGATCCAAGAAGAACGGAGACTCGTCGTGGCAATAACTACCGAAGCGATGGCCGTCTGGTGCCGCAAACTGCTGGGGGGCGAGCTGAACGAGCCGCGTTTGACCCTGGAACAGTATCTGGCCGAAATCCCGCGACTGGATTGTTTGGGCAAGCTCCCCGCCGGCACGCCCGTGCTGGTACGCGGCGACGTGGACGCCAAACCGGGGCCGGCCGTCGGCAATGGAGACATCCGCCTGCGGTCGATGAAAGAGACCCTGGAGTTCGGCCGGCAACGGGGATGGAAGCAGATCGTCTTCGGCCACATCGGCCGCGATCCGCAAAAATCGCTCGACAAAGTCGCCGCCCGGATCGGTGAAATCCTCGGTTGCCGGGTCGAGTTCATCGCGGACTGGTTCGATCCCGAGAGCACCACGATCAAGGATGAAGTGGCCGAGGCGATAGCCCGGTGCCCGGCCGGCGGCGTGATCGTCCTGGAAAACACCCGCAAATACGACATCGAGCGGGCGCTTTGGAAGGCCAAGCCGGACGACGTGGCCCGGCTCGCCGCGCCGCTGGCCCGGCTGGCCAACCAGTTTGCCGAGAAGGTGGCCAAGGCGTACGTCCACGAGGCGTTTTCGGCCGGCAGCCTCGACGCCTCCAGTGTGGTCGTGCCCGCCGCAATGGAAAAGGTCGCGCTGGGCAAATACGAGGCCGAGCAATTCGAGGACCACTTGAAGGAATGTCTCAATGCACGGATGGTCGTCTTCAGCGGGCTGAAGATCGACAAGCTCGACGATCTGCAAGCGATGATCGACCGGGGAACGATTCGCACAGTGCTTGCGGCCGGTTCGCTGGCGGTAGCGTTGAAAAAGGCGGCCGCCCGGCTCGACGGCACGGATTTCAACATTGGACTGTCCGAAGACCCCGAACACCGGGACAAGCCGTACTTCATCCCGCCGGAGCGGATCGAACAGGCCGAACGGATGATCTCCGATGGTCGGGCGAAGGGGATCGAGTTCGTCATGCCGGTCGATTTCGTGCTCCAGGACGGCCGGGTTTCGGAAATGATCGGGCCGGGCAATCAACAGTTCGACGTCGGCCCCGCCTCCAGCGAGCTATTCGAGAAGACGGTGAGCGATTTCATCGCCGCGCACCAGTCCGATCGCCCCGCGGCGGTGGTCTTTCACAACGGCGTGTTCGGCATGTTCGAGGATCCGCGTTTCGAGGAGGGGACGCGGCGGTTCATTGCCCAGTTGAAACGCATGACCGACGCCGGCATCAAGGTGTACGTCGGCGGCGGCGAGGGAGGCAAGGCATTGGAAAAGTACGGCCAGGCGGACTGGGTCGCCTATTGCTTCACCGCCGGCGGCACGGTGCTCGGCGCCCTGGGTAGCGAGCCGGTGCCTTACCTAGTGGCGCTCAGCATGGCCGCCGAGGGCATGGGGCCTTCGCCGCACGGATAGCCGGCGGCGGGAGAGGGGGGAGGAGAGAGGGGAGAAGGGAGAGGGGAGAAGGGAAAAAAAATTCGATCAATTTCTCTTCTCTCTTCCCTCCTCTCTCTTCTCCCCTCTCTCTTCCCTTCCCTCCTCTCCCCTACTCCGGCACGCCGCACCGAACGCGACCGCATAGATTAACCAACTCCAATACCGACTCGCGTATCTGTTCTTCCGGCTCGTTGTCGCGAACGGCGCGTTCCACCCGGTTCGCGGACGGTGAGAGCTGCTCGAAGCCGTAGCTGCCGGCGGTGCCTTTGAGTTGATGAGCGGTTCGCCGCAGCTCCTCCCAGTTTCCCTCGTCCAGATAACGGAGCAGCTTTGCCACGCGGGCGGGTATCTCCTCGACAAACAAACAGAGAATGTCCGCAAGTTCCGGATTGCCCCCCAGCCGAGAGTAGATGCACTCCTCGATGGTCTTTTTCTGAATCATTTTGATATGCCCCAATAGTGTGGTTGGCTGGATTCCCAACCATGATTGTTTGACCGAACAACATATAAGCATAGGTTATGCCGGAAGATGGTTCCAATTGTAAGCGTTCACGGGTTGGCTGGGGACTGGTCCATTTTTCGGCCGAAAAACGCATTTTGCGGGCAAACGGTTGGCCGAAAACATGGACCTTGTATGTTTCCAAATAGTCTTTGGGGCATGTTATCAAAAGTTACCTTGGAGGGTAAATTGGGATGCGCAGGGGACCCCCGCGGGGGGCCCCTGCGGCCGGCCGCGAGATCGTTTGGACCTGGGCCTTCGAGGCCGTGGGACAGCTGGATACCGGTCGGCTCTTACGAGTCCAACCCGAACAGTCGCTTGGGCCGCTGCGTTCAGCAAGCCCGCATTTGCAAGGAAGGG
>JAUWPQ010000227.1 GCA_030611515.1 Planctomycetota bacterium
GGGGGCCCCCTATAGCGGGGCTTGGGGGGGGCCGCCGGCACAAGTGGTTTTTTGCGGGCCGTCAACAACCGGTTGCGGCTGCGCCGCCCCTATAGACAAGCTAGGGGGGCCACCCGCGTCCCACTTCTACGCGCGTAGAGCAGACACGCCACGGCCGCCGCGATCAGCATCGCCCACGTGCTCGGCTCCGGAATGAGGGTCAACTGTTCGCCCGACATCTCCGCGTTAATTTCGTCGACATAGTAGGGGACGAAACTGTCGCCGGAGTATTTTACTCCGGTTTCGGGATCGGTGTAGATGAACCAATGGATGCCGACCAAGGCCGGCGCGCCGTCGATGATGGAGAAGCTGGGACCGCCGGAATCGTACAGTTGCAGGTAGCATTCGTCGTCGCCCAGGCCGTCGTCGGAGGTGTCGTAGTCAAAGGTGTAGGCCACACCTTCGCGGTCGTACTCGTCGGTGACGAGTACGTAGCTGTCTGGGTCGATGTTGTTGCGCCCCAATCGCACGTTCTCCTGCGTGGGCGATTTGTCGGACAGGCCGAAGACGTACAAGACGCGGTTGTCGTAGTCCGACCACTCGGGCAAAGACAGCACCGGATAGGTTGTCACCTGGGAACTGACCGGCGCGGATAGCCGGCCCAGCCACAAATCGGTTTCGCCGATTTGCACGCCGGAGGCGACCGTGCGGGTTTCGTAGCCGTCGGGGTCGTTGGAGTAATAAAACCGCAGGGTATTGCCGTCGGCGGGATGGTAATGGGTGGCACTAATAAAATAGTTCGAGGAGACCATGGTCGCCCAGCGGTTCCCCCGAGCCACGCCCGACCAATCGTGGGGTTCGCCGATGAACGCTTTGCCCACGTCGTCGTAGAAGCGATCGTGCTTCGTCTCATCGTACGACTGGACAAGCATCGTTGCCGAGGCGACGCCCGTCGGCATCCACGCCAATACCAGAAGAATCACCGATAATCTACATCTCATGGCCGTTTCCCGTAGCTGACGATGTTACTGGATTCCTTAATCTGATTATAGCCGACGAGGCCGTGCCGATGCAACAAGAATCGTAGGGTGGATCAAGCGAAGCGCAGCCCCACCAACAGCGGGGAAAACGTGGTTGGGCCACCCGCCCAGCACTGGCGGAACGCCAGTGCCACCCAATCGTGATGGGTTCAACAAGCTGGTTCAATTCCCATACGCCCGGCCGCTGGGGCCGTCCAGCCGTGCCCAGAAGGGATGTTGACGGTCGCCGCGGGTGCGGACGTCTTCCAACAACACGCGCAGGTTCGGGCGGATTATCTGATCGTTGCTGTTGAAGCGGCGGCCGTTTACCGTGACGATCGACCGCCGGTCGAAATCGACCATCTCGGGCGAAAGCCACACGGTCACCTGATTGGCGCCCGCGCGGACGTTGATGCCGTTGGTTTTGTTGAGCGTGGCCTTTATCTGGACCGGCTGCGAGCCGGCCGGCGGGGGCCAGTTGACCGGATCGACCTCGGAGCGCGGCGGCAGTCCCCGGACCTCGACCCACCAGAAGAAATTGTCCCAGGAACGCATCGACACGCAGGCGAACTTGTGGGGAAAGAAATCGCGGCGGAAGCGGCCCATCCAATCGAAGATACGCAAAATCTCGTCGGAGAAATCCTCGTGTCCCCGGCCGCGATACTCGACCACCGTGGCGTCGAAGCCGCGGCGGAGGTATCGGTCCAGGTCTCGGGCGTTGTCGATCAGCTTCCGGCCGTCCAGCTCTCCGGCCACCACGTAGAAGGGGACGTATCGGGCGTTCTCCCAATACAAATTGCAGTATTTCGCGGATTGGGCCACGATGGGGATCACGCCCGCCCAAAGGTCCGGATGGGCCAGGCCGATGTCCCAGGCCGCGTCGCCGCCCATCGAGTGGCCGGATAGATAGACCCGATCGGTGTCGATCGAGAACCGCCGGCAGGCGTCGCGAAGCGGATTGAGCACGGCGGCGTGCTCGCGGGCCGAGTATCCGTATTTCTTCTGATGTTCGACGGTCCACGCCGGCGCGATGACGATGTATCCGTAGCGGGTGGCCTGACCGGCGCGCATGCCACCCTTACCCCAATCGCCGGCCCACCAGTCGATCTGCTGTTGGGCAGTCGTGCCGTCGCCGTCGAGAGTGACGATCGTCGGATAGTGCCGATACGGATCGTACTGCGGCGGCAGTTGCACGTAGTACGTCACCGGCGGCTCGTTGGTCAGCCCCGGCGCTTCCAGTTTGTAGTAGCCCGGCCTGTTGGCGGTCGGCTCGGGCATGGGGACGGGCGGCTTCATGTGCGACAGCAGCTTGGCCACCGTGGCCGGAGTGCCGGCCGGCTCCTGCTTGATGTAGCCGAACGTCCGCTCGCGCTCGGGCGCGGATGTTTCGTTCAGATAGTCGCGGATCAGGTTGCGGACCTTGTAGGCGGAGATCGCCTCGGGCAACTCTTCCGTGGCGCCGTCGGTCCCCAACAGCCACCCGCCGATGGCCAGCGCGATCTTTTCGGTGTCGGGCATTTTCGGGTCGTCGGCGTTCTGCATGAAGGCCGCCATCCGGTCCAGCGTGTCCGCGCTAAGCTCGGCGGCGATCTCGTCGAGGATCGGCCTGAGGTTTTCCTTCGCAATGGTGTCCTTCAATCGCGCCGTAAGGGCCTTGAGTTGTTTGACGATCTCCTCGTATCGGGCCAGGCGGGCCTCGTAGTCCTGGATCATCTCGCGGATGGATTGCAGGATTTCGCCGCCCACGCCCTCCGAAGGGAACTTATTGAGCAGTGCCCAAACGAAGCGGTGCTGGCCGGCGTCGCGTCGCAGGCGGAGTTCCCGCGCCAGCCGCGTGGCCGAAAGCTGCACGATCGCCCGCATCGATGGGGCCAACTGCTCCTTCAGGTCTTTCCGGTCGGGGAACGCCGCCAACAAGTCGTCCAGCGCCTGCTTGGCCTCCTTGTATCGCTCGCACTGGAGATAGAACCGGGCGATCTTCTTGTAGTGTTCGACTTTTTTCGGGTCGATCTGCTTGAGCAGAATTTTGTGCAGCGTGTCGCGTGGTATGCTGGTGGTGGCGATCCGCATGTCCCAGACGTGCGAGATGCCCTCGACCTTCGTCCAGTGGGGCGTCAACACGGTGATGCCCTGGATAATGTGTATCGGGCCTCGGCGGGTGTTCATCGTGAATATCCGCCGGCCGTACTCGTCGAAGGGCTGAATCCGCATCGGCGAGCCGAGGGTGCGAATGGCCTGGCCGCCGCGGAGCACCCGCTGACGGACGTTGAACTTCTCCTCGACCTGCCGGTTCTCTTCCTGAACGACCTCGCGGACCAGCCGATCGGAGACGAAAGTCCGCCGCAGGTTGTCGTCCAAGAGGATGATGTTTTGGATCGGGGCGCCGCTGTCCGCCTGGATCGGTTTCGGCAATTCGGCCAGTCCGGCGACCCGTCCCAGTTTACCCCGCAGCGCGCGTCCATCCTTCAGTATTACCTCGGCGGCACGACTTTCGCCGATCGGGCCGGCGGTCCAGACCAACACGATTCCGACCCAGACCAACGTGAGTTTCCGGCCGACGGCGTAAGTGTTCACGGGTTGGCTGGGGACTGGTCCATTTTTCGGCCGAAGAACGCATTTCGCGGGCAAACGGTTGGCCGAAAACATGGACCTGTCCCCTTCTCGCGGCGCAAGGGGGACAGTCCCATTTTCGCGGCGGTCAAGCGATTCTTCAAGGCAACGTCCCTCGTGCCGCGAAAATTGGGACAGTCCCCTGTGAACGGTTACGCCGACGGCTTGCATGAGCGTTTTCTTCCCCTGTTCGAGACTCGGCAATCATACCACATTGTCGTCGATTGCGTGGGGAAGTCAAGTTTCCGTCGGCCTTTTGGCGTGTGGCGGGGTGGCACGATCCTAAGCGAAGCGCATGTTATTCGGCCCAAATGGTCCTATGCGTGTCAACTCTCTCATCCCAAATCACGACTCCTCCCGACCAATTTCCCTGCGGCACGACAACTTGCTCGGCGGCTTTGAGCGATTTGCGAAACACGCGCATGCGGCTCTTGCCTTTGTCGGTGTAATAGAACGAGATGCCGGTGTCTTCCCAGCCGGTCATGTCGATCCCCGGCTGGATCGTGGCGGTGGCAACGTACAGCACGGCGTCACGTTTTGCCTTGACCGAGATCTTCGCCCGCACGCCGCCGTTGGTTCTGGTGAACTTGCAGCCCGCGAACTTTTCCGGCACGTCCTTCCAGACATACCTGCGGTTCCCGTACGCCCGTGCGTCGTTCTTCAAAACGGCCGGCTGGAAACCAGTTCCACGGATTGTGAAGTCGCCGGTCTCGAGCGTCAATTCTTTTTTGTGATGGGCAGGTGCGGCAGGCTCGTCTTCGGCGAAGCAGGGTGGCAGAGACCGAGGTTGGGCGGAAGAGTTGTCTAGGATACGCTTCAATGGAGGTGAGGTGGCAACAGAAACGGCTTCGGCCGGCGCCGTGACCGGGAGTATCCGCTTCGTCCGGTCGTCCACGAATTGCAGCACGCTGTTGCCGAAGTCCCCTCCGGTCAAGACCCACTTGACCGGGTAAGCGCCGGCTTTCAGGGGAAGTCGATAGACGATGTCCTTGACGCGGTCGTCTCCGATCGAGCCGACGTGCCGCCCGTCTACATCCAGCCAATGGATGCCCCGAGATGCGGACCCGCCCGCATGCCAAGCCAACACGGTCGTGGCCTGGGGCACGTGAAGAACACCGGTTAGCGTGATCCGCGCGTTCTTCAGTTCACCTCCACATCGAAAAACCTCTTCCTGGATCGTCGCGTTCAGCAGCGGCTTTCCCATCGCGTACTTGACCGCCAAGCCGATATCTTTATCTCCCACGGTCGTACGGCCAATGAGACCCGGGGTAGCGGAGGAGTTGTCCGGGATACGCTTCAGCCGCCAGAGACGGACGATTCCGTCGTGACTTACCGATTCGCTCCACACCATCGTCGACGTACCTTCTTTACTATTCGACGAGGAACATCTCAATCCGATCCTTATGGCTTCCCAATTCTGAGCGGACGCGGGCAAGATCACGTCGAATACTCCTGTTGTCCCGGGTTTGGCGCCGAGGCGCGCCATGCCCGTGCCGCACCAACCGATCGGACATTCGTGCCATTGCCCATCGGACTTATACTCCACCGAGTAAATAGGACTGATACTTCCAGGTTTGAGAGGGGGATCAAAGGAATTACGTGCATACCCGGTATATTTCACCTCATTGCTTGTTGGATTCTCGAACGTACAAGTTGCGGTAATGTAGGAGCCGTGTGGGGATCGTTTCAACTCGACGCGGTTCACGGACACCTTTGGCACGGGGGTTAGGGGTTCGCTTGAGAATGATATCTCGACGAACCAGATCGCAAAGGCCAGAATCAACGTTGACCGAGTGATGAATAACCGACGCATTGTGCATCTCCTTATTTCACTGTGGGTTACGTATGCTAGACCGCGATTCGTTTTTGGTAGGTGATACGAAAGGCGCGAGGCATCCTGACTGCCGCTCCGTATTGCAGGTTAGACGCACCGAGGATCAGAAAAGTTCTGCCGGCCAGCATTTTTCCGGCCGACGGCTTGCATGAGCGTAATCTCCCCCTGCTCGAGACTCGGCAATCATGCCACATTGTCGTCGATTGCGGAGGGAAGTCAAGTTTGCAAGGAGGCTGGAGGCTGTAGTAGGCGGGAGGGTGGCACCTCCCAGCGCGCAGCGAAGGGCCTGGTGGGCTGAAAATAACACCCATTGCTTCGCTCAGGGACCTGCCACCCAACCGGGCCACCCAACGCCGCTAACCGTCGAACTGTCGGACCAACAAAGAGATGTTCTGGCCCCCGAAGCCGAAACTGTTGCTCAACGCCACGTCGCAACGATGCTGCCGAGCGGTGTTGGGAACGTAATCCAAATCGCAATCGGGATCGGGATTCTCGTAGTTCGTCGTGGGCGGAACCGCGTTGTCGCGGATCGCCATCAGACAAATGATCAGTTCGGTGGCCCCGGCCGCGGCGATCAGGTGGCCCATCATGCTCTTCGTGCTGGAGGCGGGAATCTTGTACGCCCGAGGGCCGAAGACCCGTTTGATGGCCAGCGTTTCCACCTTGTCGTTGACCGTTGTGCTGGTGCCGTGCGCGTTGATGTAGTCCACGTCGTCGGGGTTCAGGCCGGCGTCGTCGATGGCCATTTTCATGCAAGCGATGGCGCCGCGGCCCTCGGGATGGGTGTCGGTGATGCGGAAGGCGTCGGCGGTGGAGCCGTAGCCGACGATCTCACCGTGGATTTTCGCGCCCCGGGCTTGCGCCCCATCCAGGCTTTCGAGGATCAACATGCTGGCCCCTTCGCCGAGCACGAAGCCGTCGCGGTCGCGGTCGAACGGGCGCGAGGCGCGGGTCGGCTCGTCGTTGCGGGTGCTGATGGCCGTCAACAGATTGAACCCGGTGACGCCGAAGGGATGGATCATCGTATGCGCGCCGCCGGAGAGCATCACGTCGGCCTCGCCGCGGCGGATGATCTCCACCGCCTCGCCGATCGCCTGACTGCTGGCCGCGCAGGCAGTCAGACAATTCACGTTCGGACCCTGGGCGTTGAACAGGGAGGCCAGGTGTCCGGCGGGCATGTTCGGCTCCTGCTCCAACTCGGCGATCGGGTGAAGCGTTTCCAAACCCTTGTGGATGAACTTGGTCAGGTCGAGCTTGTCTTTGTGTCCGTCCAGGGCCGCGACCATCATCTCGGCGAACCGGTTGAAGTCCTGCTGGCCTTCGCCGCAGCCGGTGTAGACGCCGAAGCGTGTAGGCTCGATCTTATCCAGGTCGAG
>JAUWPQ010000015.1 GCA_030611515.1 Planctomycetota bacterium
GAATCGGAATGGCGAAACCGGGCCGCTGCGGCTGGAGTGGGATGGACCGACAACGCGGTTTTCCTGCCCCGACACCGCGCCGAAGTGGAGAGAATTTTCGGAGTACGAAAGATGAGAACCCGCGCTACACAACGCCGGATCGACCCCGAGCCGTGGCCGCCGGAGTGGGCACGGTTGCCATCCCTCGCCGCGCTGGAGGAGTTAAGCCGCCCCGGTGGCGTCCGGCGGCAGACATCGCTGTTCGGTAAAGGCCGCGCCGGACGCCTGGCCCGATTGCTGGAGATCAAGGGCGTCCGAACGGCCGACACGATGATCGAACGCCACACGAACCCCCCGGGGGATGGGGGTGAATACCTCTAGCGGGGGGCGGCCTACTGACCGTTGCCCCCCGTTCCGTGTTTGTGAGCAACCCCGGTCCAACAGAAAAAACGTGAGGGAAAAATGAATCCGAAATCGAAAGCACCAAAACACCTGCAATCGGAAACCCGTCAATGGTTCGATGAAATCGTGGCCAGCTATGAGCTTGAAAGTCACCACGTGAAACTGCTGGTGGCGGCAGCGGAAAGTTGGGATCGAGCGACACAAGCCCGGAAGATTCTGGCGGACGAAGGGATTTGCGTAACCGACCGTTTCGGTCAACGCCGGGCACACCCGATGGTCAACGTGGAACGCGACATGAAGGGGCTGTTTTCGCGTCTTATCAGAGAGCTTGCCCTGGACATAGAGCCGCCCGATAGCCGCCCTCCGCGACTCGGCGGGCAAAAATACTAATCAAGCGAAAGGAACAAAATGGCGAGAAAAAAACTTACATCAAAGCGGCGGGTGTACCCCAAGAGCATTGTTCTAATTCTCGACTCTGGCCATGACTTTTTCGGCGACTTAGACGGCGGAATTGAAAGCAATCTCGACTTGCTTTGCCGGGCCTGGGCCGACCCCGAAATCCGCCAGCAAGTTATCGCCCGATGTGAAGCGAAGGGCGTCAAGCCGCAGCCGTGGGCCACGCGAAAGTTTGGAACATGAGCAACCCTAGCACCATCCCCGACGCCGCCGAACGTCGCCCATACGTCCGCTGCAAGCGGCCCCGCTGTCCGCGATGTGACTCGATAAATCTCCACTCGTATAAAACCACCCAGCGGTCTATCGGCGACACAATGCGACACACGAAGTGCAGGACGTGCGGCACGTTGTTTTATCTCGTTATGGTATGAGTGAGACTTCCAAACTTTGGAAGTTTGATATTTTATAATTGAAAATCTGTGGTAGGCTGAAACCGAAATCGAAAGGAAAACCATGAAAATCCCCAACGACATAGACCTGTTCACAACCGCTCATTTAAGTGTTCAGTTTCAGCTCCCGTTTCGCGTCATGCAAGCCGCGCTCGACGTTATCGGCGCGAAGCCGGCCCTGTCGCTCAACGACATCCAGTATTACGCCCTCAGTGATTCGCGCGTGGAACTGATTCAAGCGTACCTCGATACCCGCCGGCACAACGACGAATTGAACCGCGGCGCGGAGTGGAAGCCAAGCCTGCCGGTCCCCAGAGGCTACCAACGAGCTAACCCGTAACCGACATACCGGGACAATCATCTTCGGGCGGATCGAAAAAAAGGAAACCGAAAATGTCATACGAAACGACAACGAAAAAAGGCCCGGTTGACACCCGCGACTTGCGTGAGGACCGCGCACAACTGCTCGACACCGCGCGCGAGCTTTTGGACAAGTCCGCGCCGTCGGCGACGGACGTTACAACTGCACGTCGAAAAGCGGAAGAGGCCCGCGCGCTGAGCCTGGAAATCGACCGCACGGAAATCCGCAACGACGGCCTGCGCGACGAGTACGCGGCCTCGATGGGTGGCGGGACGACCGGCGGCACCGGCCGATACTTCCGCAACGTCGAGGACGGCAAAATCATTCGCGCGATTTCGCACGGCGAATCGTATCGAAGCGCGGTCAACGTACCCGAGACCTCGATGTCCGTCGGGCGACTAATCCGAGCGACCGCGTCGGGCGACTGGCGCGGCGCAGAAGCGGAACATCGCGAGTATTCTCAGGGCACTTCGGCGGCGGGAGGTTATTTGCTGACACCAAGTATGTCCGCGCGAATTATCGATTTGGCGAGAGCAAAATCGGTTCTTTCGGCGGCGGGCGCGACGACAATTCCGATGATGACTGAGGAAATGCGAGTCGCCCTGGTTGAAAGCGACCCCGTCGCGCACTGGACCGGCGAAAATCAGGAAATCGAGGAATCGTCCGGGACGTTTGGTTCCATCCAACTTCGCGCTCGCGCGATCGGAGTTTACGTTACCGCGTCGCTAGAACTTATCAGAAATGTTACCGATGTCGAATCCATGATTGAAACCACAATCGCGGCCGCACTCGGTTTAGCGTTGGACGAGAGCGCGCTGAATGGCGCGGGCAACAACGAATCGCCGACCGGCTTGCTTCACAGCGACCGCGTCTCGGCCTATGCCGTCTCGGCGGCGATTTCCCACGACAAGCTGCTGAAAGCCGCGCGCGTTTTGTGGAACAACAACGTCGAGCCTCAGAGCATGATTTTCGACGGTAATTTGCGTTGTGCGATCGCGTCACTGAAAGACGGCGACGGAAATTATTCGGTCGGACCGGCGGAAATCAGCCGGCTGACAGGTCACATGAGTACGCAGGTATCGAGCACCGATAGCAACAACACGATGTACCTCGGCGATTTCAGCAACGTCGTTTTCGGAATCCGAAATCAAATCGAGATCGAAGTATCCGGCGTGGCCGACGATGTTTTTCGCAAAAAACAAGTTGCAATTCGTGGCTTGCTTTTTGCCGATTTTGCAGTTTGCCGTAGCAACGACGTGGTGAAACTGACGGCAATTTCAGGAACAACCAGCTAACATAAGCGCCGGCCTTTCTCGGGGCCGGCGGCTTCTCCCCCCGCCGCGTGAGAAAACGCGCGCGGCGGGGTTTTCCAAACCAACAAAACAGGAATCGAAAATGAAAAACCTATCACGGTTACTTTCCGCCGACCTGGTTCAAGGCTACCTGACTTCGACCGGCACCGCCGATGTTTACTCTGAGCAAGTTGACGTGAGCGGATTCGACGGTTGCTTGTTTCGCGGAATCTTCGGCACGACCGCGACCTCGACCGGCACGGGCACCTTTGCCCTTGTCGGCACGAATACCAGCACGGCCGCCAGCACCGATTACTCGTCGATCGACGGCGCGTCGGTGACAATCGCGGCGTCCACCACGGCGCGACTAGGAAAGTTTCTCGGCGTTGACATCGACAAGCCGAAATATCGTTACCTGAAATCGAAGTTGTCTCGCACGGCCGGCGTCCGCTGGCAGGGCACGCTGAGCGACCGCTACTCCGCCCGATACTTGCCCACGTCGCCCTCGACTTCGACTTTGGCGAGCACGTCGTCAAACGTGTTGACCGTCAGCGCGACCTAAGTCAAAAGGGAAGCAATTCCCTCTCCCCCGTCAACGCCCTGACCCGGAAAGTTGCGGGGGTTTTTTTCTTGCGTGGCCCCACGTCGCGTCTGACGGCCGCATTTTCCAGAGGTATCAGAAGCCGTCGCAGGCCGTCGGAACGTCACACGCGCAATCCTAGCGGGCCAGTTTTGGGTAAGGTGAAACTATGGCCGGCGAATAGAGTACAAACCAACACCATCGGAGGCTGGGCGGCTGGGGGAAATGCTGGCGGAAGTAGTGGAACATGGCGGGGACCGCAAAAGCGAATCAAGGTCACACGATGTTACCTTGTCCGACCTCGGCATATCCAAGATGCAGTCCCACCGCCGGCAAGGCCGATCCTCTTTTCACCCCTTCCGGGTAGAACCCTGCCCCCTGTACACTACCGGGTGTCTTGACACCTGTTAGCCCCCTTTTCTACACGTTTGTACAGTGTACAAGCGGAAGAGGGTGAAGTGAGGGAAAGCCCTGAAAACAAGCTATTTCCCGCGTTTTCGGGGTGGTGTACGGAATGGGCGGAAGTCAATTATGATTCCGCTGCTCTAACCAACTGAGCTACGCCGCCAAAACCCATTTTCCCAAGGCACTCTCGGCAATTCTCCGACCCTTCGTGGATATCATATTACCCATCGCCATGCCCGGGAGCCGCAAAGACCTCAGCGGCTGGGAAAAACTCCCGTGTTGACGGGGAGTTATGCACATCCCAACAGCGGCACCGACTGCCGTCAATACCAGAAGGCGGAGAGGACAGGATTCGAACCTGCGGACCAGTTTCCCGGTCACCGATTTAGCAAACCGGCGCTTTCGACCACTCAGCCACCTCTCCTAAGCCGTTTGTCAGAAACATCTTGCATTGTTCCCGAAAACCGGCTTCCACACATTACTGATTATACCACTTTTTCGGCATAATTATCCCCCATCGGGCCAACACGACGGGATATTCGCCAACTATTCCCCCATGCAATCCGTGGAGACCATGAATAAGTTTAATCAATAACAGCGTGGCAGTAAAGCGGCAACTGACCGGCCGTGATGTATTCGTTCGGCCTACAACGCCACTCCGGCAGCACGGCGGCAACCTGTTCAAGACACTGACAGAGCCAGCGGCACGCCGTTCACGGACCGGCCGGGGACTGGTCCATTTTTCGGCGGAAAAACGCATTTTGCCGACGAACCGTTGGCCGAAAACATGGATCTGTCCCCTTCCCGCGGCGCCAGGGGGACAGTCCCATTGATTAAATCAGCGTATTCGATTGCGGTTCGTTGCCTTTTCGCGGAGTACGCGGGCAAGGAACAGGGGGTTGCCGATCAGGTATCGTTGGGCCTTCAGACGGGGTTGCTGAAAGAGCCGCCAGATCCATTCGTGGCCCAGCCGCCGTAGCCATCGCGGCGCTCGGCTGACGTTGCCCGCCCAATAGTCGAACAGGCCGCCGATGCCCATGCAAACCGGCACGTCAAGTCGGGGCAAGTTGCGGCGTATCCACTCCTCTTGGATCGGGTTGCCCATGCCGACCAAAAGCACGTCGGGCCGGGTCGCGTTGATCTGATCTATCGTCGCCGACGTGATCCGGTCGTCGGTCAAGTAGCCGTGGCGGTAGCCCGAGAGTTCCCAGCCGGGGAACGAGCGGCGTGCGTAGTCGGCGGCCACTCGGATCGTCGCCTCGTCGGCGCCCAGCATGAAGTAAGAGTAGCCGCGATCGGCGGTGGCTTGGAACATCTCCGGGACGAAGTCGGTTCCCACCATGTTCTCCGCCACCCGAACGCCTTGCAGTCTTGCACCCCAGCGGACGCCGGTGCCGTCGGCAAAGACGAAATCGCCCGAGTTGAGCGTGTCCCGGTAGGCCGGATCGGCGGCGGCGAGATTCAGCGTATGGGCATTGACGAAAAAGACGCCGATCGCTCGCTCGTCGCGGCGTCGGACGGCGTCTTCCAGCAGGTCGATGGCCCGCCGCCGCGAGAGATTGTCAATGCGTACGCCCAGAACGGAGAATCGGGGCAGTGCCGGCTTTGCGGCCGGTTCGGTCCCTTTTCTCTCCATGATTGCGGCTTCTGATTTCATCACCCAAAGTATAGCCCAAGTTATGGGGCGCGTGGGGGATCGGCTCCGGCGAGTCTCTTTCGGTGCGGACCCATGAGTTTTGGCGGTGGAAGAGGAACCGGGCGTAGATCGGCAGCTTGCGGAGCATGTAGAGCGGAACGGCCGCCAACGCCCGCGACGGAACCTGCCGCCGGCAAAAGACCGTCCAAGCCACTCCGAGCGAGACGGCCAACGCCACGCCTCCGCCGGCCAGCAAGACGGCCGGCAGCCCCGACGCGCCGAGCCGCCATGCCAGACAACTCAATACAACAAGAGCCAACCAGATAGCGACCAGCAACGTCAGCGGCGGTATGCTCAGATCGACGGCCATCGCCATCAACGGCCACGATCGCCGCCGCAACGCGGCCCAAAGCAGCCGGGGAACTTGCCTGAGCGCCGTGCGAAGGTGGCCGTGCTCCCAGCGCGTGCGTTGCGAGTCGAAGGCGCGATCCGACTCAGGCATCGCGCTGCTCACACCCGCCTCGGGGCAAAACAGCGGCAGATGGCCCTGCAGCGCCAGGTCGATTCCCAACTGCATATCTTCCACCAGATTGCCGCCGGCCGGGTCCGCCTCCTTCACCAACGGCCAAGGAATTGCCATGCCGGTGCCGGTCATCCGGCAGGGCGCGCCCAATCGGATCAGCCCCAAGGGCCGGACCAGGTTGGTCACGCGGTTTCCAAAAATCGACACGGCTTCGATCGGGCCGTTGGCCGGACGGCGGTCGGTAAGGTTCCTCGCCTGCACGGGCCGCCGCTCTCGCCAAGCGCAATGGGCAAGGAGGTCTATCGCCCCAGGCTCCGGCAGGCAGTCGGCGTCGATCACCACCACCACGTCCGGCGAATCGTCGGCCAGATGGCGGAAACCTCGTTGCAGTGCGTACCCTTTGCCGCGCCGGCGTGGATCGTTTCGTTCGACCACCTCGGCACCCGCCCGGCGGGCCAGTTCGGCCGTCCGATCGGTGCAGTTGTCGGCCACCACCAGGACGCGATCGGCGGCGGAAAGCATGGGAATGATTGCCTGCAAAGTATGCTCGATGACGAGTTGTTCGTCGTGAGCCGGGATCAGCACGGCCGTGCGAGGTTTGTAGGAGGCGTCTTCGGACGTTGCATCAGCGTAGAGTGGGGCTGCGCTTCGCTTGACCCACCCTACTCGCCTCCTACAACCCGGCCACAGTGCCGCCAGACATTCGAGGCAAAACGCCCCGATCGGCAGCAGCGCGGCGGCGGCGGCCAGCATCATCATCGCGTCAATCGCCTGAAGGATCGTCATCGTCATTATCGTTGTCTAAAGCTCCTCGATTCGATCAGCCGGCGGACGATTCGACCGGGTTTCAGCAACGGTCGGCGCAAGGGAGATTGCCGCGTCCAGTCGTAAGCGCGGCGGCAATTGCGCCGCAGGAATCCGGCCATCGGTCGGAGATCGACCGCTCCCTCGGCCACGTCTATGGCCGCGGACATCAATCTGGTCTTGTATTCCTCCGGCCCCTTGCCCAGGTCGATCCGCCGGACGCCGAGTTGCGGATATGCCTGGATCAATTTCATCCAGAAGACGATGCCCGGCGAAAGCTGGGCGAAGTCGGGGTGGTACGCGGAGAACCAGGCGTGCAGTACGCCGTGCGAGCGGATCGAGAGGAGGACCGCCGTCAAAACGCCGCCCATGTAAAGGGCCGAAGTCACGCCGGAAAAACCTTCGCCCTTTGCAACACGCACCCGCTCCAACAGTGCGACAGTCCAATCGAAGGCCAGCACGTCGGTCATGCCGGTCCTTTGATACTGTCCCCTTTTCCACTTGAGCATGTATTGAAATACGGCTGGGTTGTCGGATTCGAGTTCGACCCGCAACGGTCCGGCCTCCCGATCGGCCTGACGCAGTTTGCGCTCCGCGCGTTTGAACCACTCGGGACGGACGGCAAGTTGTTCTGCCCGGTATCCTTCCCAGCCGTGCGAAAGATCGACGTACGGCGAGGGATCGACTCGCCAGTGATAGGGCTGCGGGGGCGATTGCGAGGCGATCAGATGGTCGAACCGCCACGCCGCCAACCGGCAACCGCGAAGCAGTTCTCGCGGCTCCCACTGCAAATCCTTCCGCGCGATCAGGCCGTGGAAATCGGACATCTTGCCTCCGACCGGCAGGGCCACGTTGCCCGGACCGCGATGGAAGGGAAAGAATCCGACCGGCTCTCCGCGTTCCATGAGCACGCCGACTTCCACGTCGCCGCGAACGGCGGCCACGGCGCGGGTAAACTCGGGGCGGAAATACGGGCTGTCCAACGCGGGTTCGGATCGCTGAATCTCCGTCCACGCCGCGATCTGATCGGCGGTCAGCTTGTCGGCGGATATAAGTTGGATGTTCATCTTTTCATAAAGCCGCGACCGTCGGTCGCGCCCCGTCGATGCGCATGGCGAACGCCGATGCAAAGCGTTGCCAGTCGTCCGTTCCCGCGCGGAGCGTGGGTACGAGAGGTTATTGCCGACTCGACGGCCAACAGTTGCGCGATGCCGCAGCCGGCGATGAGCGTGACGAAGTTTGGCGAGACCAGCCCTGTTTCCAGGAAAGCGTTGAAAACGGCGAAAATAAGCAGGCAAAAGGTCAGTGCGGCCCCTGCGGCGACGGTCGAGCGAAACACGCTTGCCGCACGATATAATCCGAGCGACACGATCAGCATAAGCGCCGCCGTTCCAATCAACCCAACGCTCAGCGCGGAGTCCAGGTAAGCGTTATGAGCCTCGCGCAGCGGCCACTGCATCTCGTCGGACACCTCCTCGATGTGCTTCTCTGTCCAGAACGCCTCATATCCGTATCCCTGCAGCGGCCTAGCGCCGACGTAACCGAGCAATTCCTTCCAGACGGGGATTCTGCCGGTCAGCTTCGCCGATTCTTCCTGCCGGCCAAGCATCGCGGCTTGCGAGACCGTCTCGTCGATTTCCAGGCCGAACAACGACACGAATAGGGCGGTGAAAAAGATTAAGAACCCGGCGGCGGAAATCGCCAGCAAGCGCGTCCGACCGGAAACGCTAATCAGCCACAAAGCCGCCAGCGAGACGGTCAGCGCCGCACAGGAAGTGCGGGATTTTGTCAGAAGCAGGAATACCAAACCAATCGCGAACAACGTCCAGAACAACGGTTGCAAACGAGTCTCGCCGCGCCGCGAAAAACGGGCCAGGCAAAACGACGCCAGGCAGAGGACCGTCAAGTGCGCCCCTTGCGTGTTCGGGTGGACCGTGCCCGAGAACCGATAGCCTTCCGACCAGGGCCGGAACGTACCCAAAGCCAACTCCGCAGCGATGCCCACGGCCAGAAACGACGCCGAAACCACCACGGCAATCAGCACGATGTCGCGAGGACGGAATTGCCGGGCAAACCCCAGCGCCCCGAAAACGCAAAACATCAACACGGCCAGTTTCCGGCAGCTCAAGCCCGGATCGCTCGACCAGAGAATGCTCGCCGCCGACCACGCCACGTAGAAGACAATCGCGGCGGGCAACCAGCCGGTCCAGCGGAGCGGCCGCCCATCGCGGCGGAGAATGAGGTACAAACCGAATATGCCGATCAACGAGAGCGCCAGGCCCTTGGCCGCGTTTCCACCCGATTCCATCGAGCCGTCGGAATCGGACCACGGAGCGAAACCCTCGAAGCGAGACACCTGAACGTCGTGGCCGACAAAGAAGAACACGGTCCCAAGCAGAACGATCGCCAACCACAGCAACCGGAGGTCGGTGGCGTTCGCGTCGGATGTGTTTTGCGGGTCACGGTTCATTGTCGAATCACTTAGTAAGAGTGTACTGCCGGTCGCTGGCTGCCATGCTTCATTAGTCTCCAAAGGATGATCCACCGCACGGTTGCTCCGACGACGCGCCCCGCCACGATGGCAATGGCGACACCCAACGCACCGAGCGAAAAAACGAGCCAGATCGCCGCGACGAGCGTGACGGAGACTTGCATCAGGTCGGCGACGAAGTTGGCGGCCGGGCGGTCCAAGGCCCAAAGGCCGGCGCCGGCCGTTTGGCCCAAGGAATCGGTCAGGGCGGCCAATGCCAACACGGTCAACAACGTCCCCGTGTCGGCATACATCGGGCCGAAAATGATTCTTGCCACCAGATCGCCGACGAGAAAAACGCCCACGCACAGGCTCCCCAGCACGCCGGCCGCGGCGAACGCTGCTTTCCGCAGCACGCCGCCGAGCACGCGGGCACCGTCTTGGGCGAACGCCTGGGCCGCCTTGGGCATCAGAAAATTGTTCAACCCCATTACGAACAGGTTCGAGAGTCCGACCAGCGTGGTGCAGACGGCCAATTTACCCGTCTCCGCCTCGCCGCGGACGACCGCCAGCAGCCACGGCAGCGCGTAGAACGCCAACCCGGTCATTTGTCCAGTCAGCGCCCAACGGCCGAACGACCAGTTCCGGCGCCAGTCGCGGACGATTTCCTCGCGCGAGAAGCTGACAGGTTGCTTCCGCAAGAGCCACCAACCGACGGCGGCGACCGCACACGCCGCGCCCATCACGCCGTAGACCACGGCGGGCGAAAGCAACCCCAGCCGCCACAACACCAGCAAGCTCGCCACTTGGAGCGTGGAGACGGCGACGTCCATGACGATGGCCGTCTCCAGGGCGAGATGGGCGAACGAGAAGCGGCGGGCAAAGTCGCGCAAGAGAATAAAAGGAATGACACCCGAGAGGACCCACGCCGCCGGTCGCAATCCGCTCGGCCCCACGCCGAACGATAGCAACGCCGCCAAACCGATAAAGCACGCCGCCGCGGCCACCGAGAAAACCAACTGATGGATGATCGCGCTGCCGCCGTATTCGGCCAGCGAGCTGCCCTCGCGGCGATGGCGGTACATAGTGTAGGGAATTGAAATCAGATTCGCCTGTGCGGCGGCCAGAAATATAACGACCGTCCACGCAAGCGCGTAAATGCCGACTTCCGCCGGCGAGCAGGCGCGGGCAATAATCACCAAGGTCAGAAAATTGGCGCCGCTTACGACCGCCTGGTCGAAAATCGAGAACATACCCTTTCGCACGACCGGTTCCGACGTCTCGGCAAATATCGACGCGGTCGCTCCGGTCGCCAACGGCGACGACCCTTCGCCAGGTTCGGAACGGATTGGATCGTCGTCGCGGATCGGTGTCATGGTGAAATCGCGCTGCCTCAATTACATCTGGTTCCCACGCTCTTTTATCTCGTTCCCACGCGGAGCGTGGGAACCAGGGTATTCCGTGAGATTTTCTCTAGCCCAGGCGTTTACGCCTCGTTGTTCTACACAAGTCTTGGTTACTTCGACCCGTAGGGTCGTTTGGCAATAGCCCAGCGATTTATCGCTGGGGCGAAAGGGGAGAACAGAACCTGCTCGTCCCGTAGGGACGGTTGAAAACGTGTCTGGCGCCAACGATTCGGCCGTCCCTACGGGACTTGAAACCTCCTTGGTTACCCATAACCCCAGCAGTAAACTGCTGGGCTATTGCCAAACGTCCCTCCGGGACGGACGACTTGTGTGTAACAACGAGGCGTAAACGCCCGGGCTGGAGAAAACCATTATCTTCCATTCTTGGTTGCGGCCAAAGGCCGTGCTACGGTGTGTGGGATAGCTTGTCAATCTGCCGAAAAGCGGCTGCCTTGCGGTGCTCCGACGACGGATGCAACCGTCGCCAGACGCCTCGTAGCATAGAATACCAACCGTTTAGTTTCAACGTCAGGGTTGCAGCGGTGTCGTGCCGGCCGACGTTGAACCGCCCCCAAGTGAATGGATCGTCCCGCGGTGCGACGATTTTTGGCTCGGCGGTCAGCGCGCATTTAGCGCCGACCTCGCGCGTCGTCGCAACCATTTCGGAACCGAAGTATCCAAAAGGAAAGGCGAAAGACACGTCCGACAGGCCGAGCCGGTCGTGAAGCACCTCCATCGAACGGACCAGATCGCGGCGGAAGATGCCCGGCCGGCCGCGAAGGTCGGCGTGCGTGTGAGTGTGCGAGCCGACTTCGATCAGGCCGCTTTCGATCATCTCGGAGCAATGGGCGGTGGAAAGGGGTTTCCACGCAACGTCCGGAACCTCATCCGAGCCGGCGGCCGGCCAGTCGTCGAAGGCGAAAGGCCGGCGGTCGTCCAAATAAGCCGTCGCCATGAACACCGTCGCGGGAATCGACAACTCCTTCAACACCGGCCAGGCGTTGTGGTAAACGTTGTCGTAGCCGTCGTCGAAGGTGACGACGAACGTGCGGGCGGGGACTGCCTCGCCCGACCGGCGACATTCAATCGCCCGACGCAGCGGCCAAGGGCGATAACCGCGCGACATCAGTCCGGAGAGTTGACGGCCGAGACGGTCGGGAGTCACGTTCCACGTCGGCGCCGCGACGCCTTCTACGTGCGGCGCGACGCGGTGATAAATCAAGATACCGAACGGATTGTCTTTGCTCGTGTGCATGATAGTTGCCCGATGGTTGCTCGATTGGATTTTGCCCGCATGGTGTCAATACAGTCTATTGCCCCCTAAAATTGCAAGCGTTCACGGATTGGCTGGGTGCCACTGGCTTTGCCAGTGTTGTCGAGGCAAGCACTGGCAGAGCCAGTGGCACCCGCGGCGGTCAAGCGATTTCCCAAGACAACGTTCCTCGCGCCGCGAAAATTGGGACAGTCCCCTGTGAACGTTTACCCCAAAATTCGACAACTTATTTCCCCCAGGCTCTTACCTGGGTTTCGACTGAACAAAGGCGGCCAACATCGGTGCATCATGCACCTCATCAATATCCCCATCCCCGGCGTCCTCGGCTTCGCTTTCCAGCGACCACATCATGCGCTCGTACTGGTCGATAGCCAGCGGCAACGCCAGACCACCCAGCGCGGCGGCGCAAAGCCCCAGCAGCAGGTTCAACAATATCCTCGGACGTACGGGAAGCGGCTCGAAGCTGGCCGGCTGCACCACGTTGATGTTCGACATCCGCTGGACTTCCAACTGTCGGTCGATCCGCGTTTGTTCGAGGTTCGTCGAGTATTTCCGATAGTCGGTTTCCAGAAGATCGACTTCCCGTTGCGCCGCCGCGACGCGCAATTCGTCCTCGTTCAACTTGATTAGTTGAAGGCGGACCACGGCCAGTTGCGATTTCAGTTGGCCGGACTGCGCTTCGAGCGAGGCCAGCTTCGGCTCGCCGACAAGCAGGGCCAATTCGGCCGCTTGGCGGAGCCGCCCCGGCTCGCGGGTTACACGCTTGAGAGTCTTCTCTTCTTGTTCGAGAATCTTGCGCGCGGCGGCAATCTGCTCGTGGACTTGCCGCATCTTCGGGTGCTCGTCGGTGTACTTGGACTGGGCCTCTTTCTGACGCAACTGCAAGGCATAGAACCGTTCCCTCATGCGATTGGTGCCTTCGTCGCCGAAGCCGCTCGTTTCTTCCACCTGAGTGTCCGGCAAGGAGGCCGCTTTCCGGCGCAGTTGGCGGACGTTGGCCTCCTCCACGGCCCGTAACTCCTCGGTCTTAAGCAGATCGTCCTCGAGACGTCCGATCCGGGTGACGAGCTGCTTCCGCTGTGCTGCGGGCGAGGCCAACCCCGTCTCGTTTTTCAGGTCGCGGAGCGCCGCCTCGTTGCGAGAGAGTTTTTCGCGGAGACGGCGCGTCTGCTCGACGAAAAACTCGTGCGAGCCGTGCGTCCGGTTCAACCGGCCGTGCTCGTCGAGATACGTGTCGATGAGCTTGGCCACCACCGACTGGCAGAGTTCGGGCGTTGGTCCCCGAAAAGTCACGTTGATAACGCTGGATTTCTTTGCCGCCTCGATTTTTAGTTTCTTGGCCACTCGGCGGATCGCCTTCTCACGGTCGTCGCGGCCGATAATCTCTTTCGGTCCCAGAGCATCGACGACTTTCTCGACCAGCGTCCGGCTATGAAGAATCTCCACCACCGAATTGATCTCCCTCTCGCGGGACTGCGGTATCGCGACGATCGGGTTCTGGCCCAACGTAGCCGTTGGATCGAGCGTGGCGTTCTCGCGCCCCAGCCGCACGAACAGCTTCCCCTCTGATTTGTATTGCCGGGGAACCAGCAGCGTAAATAAGACAGTGCCGGCAAACACGGCGCAGAAGAACAAAACGGCCTTTTTCTTGTGGCGGGAAAAGGCCCGATACACATCGCCGAGTTGCCCCGATGATTGCCTGTTATCGAACATTACGGTCTCCTTAGCCCCTCCGCTGCCTTACGGCGGAGCGTTCCAAAAGCGGATTGCGTGAAAAACTCGGCACGAAACAAGCTGAAAAGAAGCTGAAAAGAAAATGGCGACGTGTCGCAGGCTGAGTAGCGAACCGCAAAGTCAAGTTTTGGGCGAAAGGTAACGACCGCGTTCCTCTGTCCTGGGACAACCAGGAAACAGATTGTATTTGGCTATTGTAACAAGGGTGGGGAACATTCGCAATAAAAAGGGTTCGCGGTATATGCGCACTGCGGGATATGTGGGGCAAGGGTGAGTGCCGAATCGACCCCCTTGCAGAGGTAATCGCTGCGGATATTCATTACACACCGCAAATCCCATATAATAGATCTGCTCTCTCCATCTGCTCTCCCCATCAAACGCATTATCGTAGAGGTTCTACCGACAAATGCCCTTTTCAGCCGGGAGTGAAGAACTGGAATGTCGCCCGTTCAACGCCGACCGTTCGGACGGCTTGTACGGGGCCGACGCGGACTCGTTGGGTTTGGGATTGCCCGGCCACGATCCGCTGACCGGATTGCCCGACCGCCGGTTGTTTAAACGCTTTTTGGATCGTGCCTTGAAGCGCGTGCGTTGGCGCGGCGACTACTTGTTCGCGGTTTGCTTGACCCACCCTACGCAGGCTTTTCCGCAACAGCAACTAAGAACGTGTTTTGGAATTATTCATTTAGCCCGCCGTGAATACACTGCGAAAAATCCGCCTGCCCCAGGTGTATTCACCCGGGGGTAAATACGAATGTTGCATTTCAGAACACGTTACAAGGTTGCCGTTCCCCCTCTTTCAACAGGCCGAGGGTTGCAAAAAGGCGACGGTTGACTAACAATTACCACGTCCCAGCGCAATGGTGTACGAAATCCGCTCCGCCGTTTGACTGCGAGGGTCTTGTGACACAGACTTCCAATAGAAAGAGAAACATCTTCTCGCTATTGATCTCGTCTTAGAGTCTTGTCACAGAGAGCCTGCCTGCCGTCTTTTGGCGGGGCGCTCGTAGAATTCGCACCACGGTATAAGCATCATGCGCGGCCCCGGAATCAACGCAGAGGCGTTGGGCGTTTGCGGTAGGCTGGCCAGCGAGATCGCCGGCTGGTTGGGTCTTCCAGATCGGTTGGTGTGCGCCGCGGCCGAAGCCAAGCTTCCCTCCCGGCGTCGGTCGCTGCACATTGAGCCGCTTGAATCGCGCCACTTGTTGGACGCCGCCGGTGTGGCCTCGCTGGTCTCGGCGATCTGGTTCCAGGACGTTTCCGACCACGCGGACGTGGCGCACGCCGGAGTGGCCGACTGGGGTGTCGAAAGCGACGTTGCATCGGACCAATCGGTCCTCGCCGCGGGACAACCGGACCTCTACGATTGGATCGTCCAATTCGACACGGCCGCGGTCGCCGGCGTCGCTTCAGTGGCCGAGACGGCGAGTCTGCTGGTCGGCGGCGGAGTCGAGTTCGAGGTCCTGCGCGGGCTGGGGCTTGTGGGCCAAGTGCTGGTGCGCAGCTCCGACGCCTCGTTTGAAGCGGTGCAATCCCGGCTGAGCGAGAACGTGAACGTCGCCGGCTTCGAGCAAGACGCCATCCGCCAGATCGACGTGACGGTCCCCACCGACCCGTATTACAATCAACTGTGGGGTATGAATTCCATCGACGCCCCGGAGGCATGGACCATCACCACCGGCAGTTCGAGCGTGGTCGTGGCCGTGATCGACACCGGAGTCGATTACACCCACGTCGATCTGGCCGCCAACATCTGGATCAATCCGGGCGAGATCGCCGGCAACGGCATCGACGACGACCACAACGGATTCGTCGACGACGTTTACGGCTACGACTTCGTCAACAACGACGGCGATCCGATGGACGACAACAGCCACGGAACGCACGTCTCCGGCACCATCGCCGCAATGGCCAACAACGGAGTAGGCGTGGCCGGCGTAAACTGGTCCAGTTCCATCATGGCTTTGAAGTTCCTCGACAGCAACGGCTCGGGCTACCTCTCCGACGCCGTCCGCGCGATCAACTACGCCACCATGATGCGGACCCAGTACGACGTCAACGTCTGCGTGACGAACAACAGTTGGGGCGGCGGCGGATACAGCACCTCCATGTATAACGCCATCCAGGCCAGCAACAACGCCAACATACTCTTCGTCGCCGCCGCGGGAAACAGCGGCTCGAACAACGACTTCAGCCCGCAATATCCGGCCAACTACTCCTGCTCCAACGTGGTTTCCGTGGCGGCCATCACCTCAAGCGGACAACTAGCAAGTTTCAGTTCCTATGGCGCCACGACCGTCGATCTTGCCGCGCCGGGCGTTTCCATCTATAGCACCGTTCCGGGCAACCGCTATGCCTCCTATTCCGGCACCAGCATGGCCACTCCTCACGTGGCGGGAGTCGCCGCACTGGCCTTCGCACTCACCCCGGACGCTTCCGTGGCCGAAATCCGCGACGCCATCCTCGGCGGGACCGAACCCTCGGCGGCATTGAGCGGAAAAACGGTCACCGGCGGGACACTCAACGCCTACAACACTTTGCAACTGCTCGACGCGCAACCGCCGCAAGGGCCGGTAATCGGCTCGTTGAGCGTCTCGCCCAACCCGGCCACCCTTGGCACGACCGTCGTGTTGGTCGCCAGCGGGCTGGCCGACGCCACCGGAACGATCACCGGCGTCTACGTTTCCTGGGACATAAACAACAACGGGCAATACGAGGCCGAAGATCCGACCGTCGGCGGAACCACGACGATCGTCGGCAACGAGGCGACCATCACCCTGGACACCAATCGCTTTGGGGAAGGTACGCACCGGCTGTTCGCCGCGGCGCTGGACAGCAACTCGCAATGGAGCGCTTTGAATACCACGTTTTTCACCGTAATAGCGCCCGACGACCACGGCGACAGCGCCGCGTCGGCGACCACCGTGGGCGTTCCCAGCTCGACGGCCGCGACGCTCGGAGTCGTCGGAGACATCGACTGGTTCAAGTTTCAGGCAGTATCGGGAAAGTCATACACCTTCACCACGCAACTCGATACACTCGACGACTCTGTTTTGTATCTCTTCGACCGCGACGGCGTCAGTTGGCTGGCCTACAACGACGACGTGAGTTACGGCGATGGCGATCTTTCGTCGCGCATCGTGTGGACCGCTCCATTCAGCGGTACGTATTACCTTGCCGTGGCCGGATACGGGGACTACTACTCCGGCACTTATTCGCTGAACGTTCAGATCGACAACTCCGCTCCGGTGTTGGCCGCCATTGGCGACCAGACGATGCCGCACACCAAGACGACGCTCGCCGTACCGATCTCCGCGACCGACGCCGACGGCGACCAGTTGAGTTATTCCGTACAAGCGCTGTCGGTCGATCCGCTGGCCCAACAGGCGTATGAATTGGACCAGGAGTTCGGCCTGTATCAGTGGGAAGGGAGTTTTTGGACCAATCTGCGTGGAGAAAACGAGAAATACATCGCCAGCTACAGCAACGGAGCCAGCGCCCCGTTCCTCATCTTCCCCGACGGCGATTTGTACCGTTGGGGCGGGAGCATTGCCGCCAGCACGTATGTAACCACGCTAAGCGCCGAGTACTACGCCGACCCCTTCTTGCTCTGCGAGGCACAACCGCCGGAGTACACTCCGATCGACGGCGGCGATGTCCAACTGAGCGTCTCCGGCGGTGTGCTGACAATCGCCCGGGCGGTGGATTTCGTCGAGAATTTCGTCGTTCAAGTCAACGTCAGCGACGGGGTGGCCACGGACAGCGAGACCTTCTCGGTTTCCGTGACGAACTCCGCTCCGGTGTTGGCCGCCATTGGCGACCAGACAATGTCGCATACCAAGACGACGCTCGCCGTATCGATCGACGTGACCAACGCCGACGGCGACCCGTTGAGTTATTCGGCCCAGGCGCTGTCGGTCGATCCGCTGGCCCGGCAGGCATACGAGTTGGACCAGGAATTCAGCCTGTATCAGTGGGAAGGGAGTTTTTGGACCAATCTGCGTGGAGAAAACGAGAAATACATCGCCAGCTACAGCAACGGAGCCAGCGCCCCGCTCCTCATCTTCCCCGACGGCGATTTGTACCGCTGGGGCGGGAGCATTGCCGCCAGCACGTATGTCACCACGCTAAGCGCCGAATATTATGCCAATCCCTTCCTGCTCTGCAACGCACAAGAGCCGCAGTACACCCCGGTCGATAGCGGCAACGTCCAGTTTAGTTTTGACGGCGGCGAGCTGAGGATCACGCGAGCGGCGGACTATTATGAGGAATTTCTCGTTGAATTGCAGGTCAGCGATGGCATGGCCTCCGATAGCGCAACATTCTGGGTGTCCGTCACCAACTCGGCTCCGCAGTTGGCGCCGATTGCCGATCAAACGATGTCTTACGCCCAGACGACGCTAACCGTACCGATCGACGCGACCGATGCCGACGGCGACCGGTTGAGCTACTCGGCCCAGGTGCTTTTGATTGACCCGCTGGCCCAGCAGGCTTATGAGTTGGATCAGGAGTACGGCTTGTACCAGTGGGAGGGGAGTTTCTGGACCAATCTGCGTGGAGAAAACGAGAAATACATCGCCAGTTACAACAACGGAGTCAACAACCCGTTCTTCATCCTCCCCAACGGTGATTTGTATTGTTGGGGTGGGAGCATCGCCGACAGCACGTATGTCGCCACCTTGAGCGCCGAATATTATGCCAATCCCTTCCTGCTCTGCGAGGCCCAGTTGCCGACGCCCACTCCGTTCAACTCCGGCGAGGTCGGCGTAAGCATGGCGAGTAACGTGCTGACGATCAGCCGCGACTCCGACTACACCGGCGAATTCTTCGTCCAGGTACACGTAAGCGACGGAGTGAACACCAGCGGCGAGACGTTCCGGGTTTCGGCGACCGGCGCCGCATCGTTGCAGTCGGTTGCCCTGGCAATCGAGCTTCCATCGCTTGCTCAAGGCACAATGAGCGTCACGGGCGACGCGCCGAGCGACTTGCCCGATCTTCGGTCGGCGTGGTTGGCGCACTTTGCCGACGGTCGGTTCGGCCGCGGAAGCGACGTTGTCCAAGCCGCGAACCTACTTGCGTCTTGGATCGACGATTTGTCGGCTTCGCTCCACGACGACGTTTTCGCCCAACTCTCGCTGCGCGAAGACTCGTCGGCCGGCCTGGAAAGAGAGTCATGGAACGTGTTGATCGGGCAAATGCTTGCCGGACGGTACGAAAACAGGCTGTTTTCCGACCGTCTCGCAACGGACCGGGACGCTGCGTTTGAAGACGACGCCTCCGACTACGGCTTCGGACAGTGGGGTCTGCTGGAGCGCAGCGCGATCGACCTGCTCCACGATTCGCTCTCCGAGCAGTTGACCTCGCCGGCCATCTCCGTATAGCCGGCGTTTCTCACCACAGTGTGCCAGTTTAGAGATACTGATCCAAAATCCGGCGGCTGGCGGCGTCGAGCCGCCGTGCGTCGGGTATCAAGTAGCGGATGCCGTGCGTGTCGACCAGTAAGATGCGGTATGGGCCAAGCCGCCGCACGTCGTTGTCGCTGTCTTCCATTAAGAAGGTCGTCGGGCCGCGGTCGGTCTCCACTCTCCACTGGGATGGATCGGTTTCGGCGAAGACATGCTTGATGCGCGACACGATCGGGACAAACTCGCGCCGGGACAACTCTTCTTCGAGCATCGACCGGACCTCGGCCGGCAATTCTCCGAAGTCGTCGACGCGGATCAATACGTGCCCGTCGGCGTCGCAGATCGAAAGGAATCCCTCCGGCGATGAGATGGGAAACGCCTGGACCGGCTCGACCCCCGGCACGCGACGGCCATCCTTCCAGACCAACACGAGTTGTTGCCAAGCGTTGCGTTCGAGCGTGAAATCCAACATTTTCGGCGGGTCGGCGTTCATGGCGCGTTGAAAGCAATCAGTTGTTTAGCAGCCGCTAAACATGCGATATTAGTTTTCTGAAAGTAATTATACTGTTTTCTCATCCCTCCCACCGACCCATCTCGATCTGCGCGCGGTGCAGGCGGGCATAAGTGCCGTCTTTCCGCAACAGCTCATCGTGCGGTCCGACCTCGGTAATCCGGCCCCGTTCGACGACCACCAGCCGATCGGCCCGGCGAAGCGTGCTCAGGCGGTGGGCGATGGCGATCGTGGTCCGCCCTTGAACGAGATTTTCCAACGCCAATTGGATTTCGCGCTCCGTTTCCGTGTCCACCGAGGAGGTCGCCTCGTCGAGGATCAGGATGCGTGGATCGATCAACAGCGCTCGGGCGATGCTGATCCGTTGCCGTTCGCCGCCGGAGAGGAACTGCCCCCGCTCGCCGACCAGCGAATCGTAGGCGTCGGGCAAGCGGAGGATGAACTCGTGTGCGCGGGCGGCATGCGCGGCGGCGATGATCTCCTCGTGCCCGGCGTTCGGCCGGCCGTAGGCGATGTTCTCGGCTATTGTCCCGTAGAAGAGGAACGGTTCCTGGAGCACGATGCCGATGTGTCGGCGGTATTCTTCCAGCGGGAAGGAGCGGATGTCCACGCCGTCGACCAGTATGGTCCCCTCGGCGACGTCGTAGAAGCGGCAGACCAGATTGACGAGCGTGGTTTTTCCCGCCCCGCTGGGACCGACCAGTCCGATCATCTCGCCTGGACTGACGTGCAAGTCGATTTGACTTAACACGGGCCGGCTGCCGTAGTGGAAGCCCACGCCGCGGAACTCGACCTTGCCCTGCAAGCGGCCGGGATGCACCGGGCGGACCGGCTCGGCCACGCTGGGTACGCGGTCGAGGATGGAAAAAATCCGCTGGGCGCTGGCCCCCGCGCGATGCGTGGCGGCCACGATCCGGCTCATCGAATCCATTCGCCCGTAGAATCGGGAGATGTACTGCACGAAGCCCATCAAAACGCCAACCGTTAGTCCCTGTTGCCAGATAATCTGCCAAGAGCCGAATCCCCAAACGACGAGCAAACCAAGCGAAGTAAGAAGACTGACGATCGGCTGAAAAAAAGTCCAGACGTTGTTGACGCGGTCGTTGGCCCGCAGCACGCGGTCGTTGGCCGCGCGGAACCGCTCGATCTCGCGCCGCTCCTGGGCGAAGGCCTTCACTACCCGGATGCCGGGAATCGTGTCGGCCAATACGCTGGTCATCTCGCCCCATGCACGCGCCCCCAACGCGAATCCTCGCCGCAACCGGCTGCGCACAAGATGCACGAGATAAACGATTATCGGCAAGGGGACCAACGTGACGACGGTCAGCCGGGGGTTGAGGGAAAACATGATTGCCGCGGTCAGCAAGAGCGTAAGAAGGTCGTTGGCGAAATCGAGCAAATGAACTGTCAAATAATAACCGATGCGGTCCGTGTCGGTGCTGACTCGCGCGATCAGATCGCCGGTACGCTTGCCTCCGAAAAACTCGATTGAAAGACACTGCATGTGGCTGTAGGTATTATTGCGGAGGTCGACGGCGATTCGTTCGCCAACACGGGCCAGCACAAAGGTCCGCGCCCAGGACAGCAGCCAAGCCAACACCGAGATCCCGCCAATCCCGAGCAGATACCACAACGCTTGGTGAAAGAACCACCACGCTTGGCTATCCGACATGTTTTTGACGTTTTGGGCCGGCATCAATACGTTGTCGATCAGCGGGACGGTCAGGTATATCGGCACCAGACCGACGCTGCTGCCGGCCACCATCAACGCCAATCCGATCAGAACCATCCATTTCCGCGTTTTTGCGAATCCGATCAACCGATACAGCGAACGGATCGGGGGCTTGCTCTTGACCGATTTGCAATCCGGGCAAGCACCCTGGTCGGTCGCCAGAATGGCCCCGCAGCAAGGACAAACAGTTGTCGCCGATTCCTCGGACTCCTCGGCCGAGGCCGCCTTGCCTCGCCGAACGTTCTCGAATCGGTCGGCGAGCCGATGCGCCGCCGGCGCGCGGGCGATGGTGAATTGCCAGTGGGCTAATAGCGAGTTGGGGCCTAGCAATTCCAGCCGCCCCGTGCCCCCTTGGTCCTTCGCCCGCAGACCCGCGGCCTCTTCCAGCGGCCAGGAGCGGACCCGAAGACCGTCCCTTGGGGACGCGGCGATGTCGGTCGAGTCCACAGGCTCGACGGCCAGCAATCGACGGGGGGTCAAAACGACCAATCCCCGTGAAAAATGCAGCCGGGTATCCAAGTCGAGCTCGAGCCAAGCCAGGGGGGACTCGCCGGCGGCCAACTCGGCCTCGGCCGCGTTGCGAAGATCAAACGGGAGATGCTCCCAGGAGTCGTTAATGGCGTTCAATTCACCCCCCAGCAAAGACCGAGATCACCCTGATGGGAAATGGCGGGCTTTGCGTAAATACCGCTTTAACAGTCCGTTGAAAAAGGGTGCCATTGCTGGCTTGTCCAGCAGTGCATAGGGAAAACTCCCGGAAAAACACTGCTGGACAAGCCAGCAGTGGCACCCAAACTCCCAAATCCGACTTTTTCAACGGACTTGTTAAGGGCCGCCGAGATCGCTTTCGCCAAGCGTTCCCACAGCCTTCAATCAGCACATCATATACGTTGCACTACTTTCCGTGCAACGTATAAACATCGTGGTTCCACTATGCCGAGGGGGGCGGCCTCTTTTTCACGATTGGCCTTGGGCGGCGCTGGAAACCGCCGACCCCTCGCCAATTTACCAAATTTTCACTTGCACCGTTGCATTTACTCCAGGACACGGGTTATATTATAGCTTCCCCGGCTGAGCATCGCCGCCGGGGATACTACTTTTCTACGGAACATTTTTTAGTCGATACGCACGTTTCACCTTCCGGTACGGTGTTTTGGGGCTGTTGGTCTATAGCTTTGCAAATTTTTTCGTTGACCGGATAAAACAGGAGATTTGTGCCAGGCAAAGCATCGTATTCTTTTTCGCAAAACCCCAACCATTTTACCGCTTCCTACGTAGTTCGTGTTAATAGGGACCGATCCCCTCAGCCTCGGAGAGGCTTGGAAAGTCATTTTGTGAGAGACGACAATGGAATTTCGCAAAGTATTAGCGCTTCGTGGACCAAACATCTGGGCAAACTTTCCGGTACTGGAGGCTTGGGTCGATCTGAGTGAGTTAAAAGACAAGTCCTCCAGCGAAATACCCGGCTTCAACGAGCGCTTGATGAGTTGGCTGCCCAGCATGATCGAGCACCGTTGCAGCATCGGCAAGCGGGGGGGATTTTTCGAGCGCCTGCGGCTCGGGACCTATCAGGCCCATATCCTTGAACACGTGACGTTGGAGCTTCAGTCGTTGGCAGGTACGAAGGTCGGTTTCGGAAAGGCCCGCGAAACATCCGAGGAGGGAGTTTTCAGGGTCGTCGTCGAGTACGTCGAGGAGACGGTCGGCCGGAAATGCCTTGCCGTGGCCCGCGAGCTTTGCATGGCCGCGGTTCACGATCTACCCTTCGACGCAACCGCACAAATCGAACGGCTCCGCGACCTTGCCCAAGATGTATGTTTGGGGCCGAGCACCGGCGCCATTGTCAAAGCGGTTCGTGCGCGGGGTATCCCACTGCGTCGAATGAACACCAACAGCCTGGTCGTTTTCGGCCACGGTCGTTGGCAGCGCCGCATTCAAGCCGCCGAGACCGATCGGACCGGCGCCATCGCCGAATCGATCGCTCAAGATAAGGAGTTGACCCGCGAGTTTCTCCGTGCGGCGGGAGTACCCGTCCCGTTCGGTCGGGCGGTGGCGGACGCGGAGGACGCATGGCAGGCGGCCCGCGAGATCGGCACGCCGGTGGTCGTCAAGCCCCGAGACGGAAACCAGGGCCGCGGAGTGGCCGTCAACCTGAACACTCGCAAACAGGTGACGGCGGCCTACGAGGCGGCAAAGCAAGAAAGCGATTCGGTCTTGGTCGAAAAGTTCGCTTCGGGCCACGATTATCGGCTGTTGGTCGTTGGAGAGAGGGTGGTGGCCGCCGCGCGGCGCGAACCCGCAAAGGTCGTCGGCGATGGAGTACATACGATCAACCAACTGATCGAACGAGAGAACGCCGATCCGCGGCGCGGCGAACACCACGCGACCGTGCTCAGCAAAATCAAGCTGGACCCGGTAGCTCTGGGGGTATTGACCGAACAGGGTTTTACGCCCGAGGCGGTCCCACCTGTCGGGGCAGTGGTGCTGATCCGTCGCAACGCCAACCTGAGCACGGGGGGGACGGCCATTGACGTAACCGAACGGGTGCATCCGTCCGTGGCGACCCGCGCGATCGACGCCGCCCGCTCGGTCGGTCTGGACATCGCCGGAATAGACGTGGTAGCGCCCGATATCTCGCGCCCCTTGGAAGAACAGGGCGGGATAGTCGTCGAGGTCAACGCCGCTCCAGGGTTGCGGATGCACCTGGAACCGTCGGCGGGCATCCCCCGGCCGGTCGGAGAGGCGATCGCCGACCTCATGTTCCCGCCGGGAGTGAACGGGCGCGTGCCGATCGTCGCCGTCACCGGGGTGAACGGCAAAACGACCACCACGCGGTTCATCGCCCACGTCCTTCGCGGCACGGGCAAGTGCGTGGGCATGACCTGCACTGACGGCATCTATGTCGATGACCACCGGTTGGACAACGCGGATTGCAGCGGTCCCCGGAGCGCCCGCGGAGTTCTGTTGAATCCGAACGTCGAGATGGCGGTGTTCGAGACCGCCCGCGGTGGAATCCTCCGCGAGGGGCTGGCCTTCGATTTTTGCGACGTGGCGGTGGTGACCAACATCGGCGAGGGAGATCATCTCGGGCTGTGCGACGTCAACACGCCGGCGGAACTGGCCAAGGTGAAGCGGTGCATCGTCGAGGCGGTGGCGCCGGAGGGATACGCCGTGCTCAACGCCGCCGACCCGTTGGTCGTGGAAATGGCGGCGTACTGTCCTGGCGGGACCGTGTTCTTCGCCCTCGATCCGGCTTGCCCGGCGATTGTGCGGCATCGCGACGTGGGTGGAAGGGCCGCGTTCGTCCGCGACCATCAAGTAATCGTCGCCGAAGGCGAACGGGAGGAGGTCGTCATTTCGCTCGACCGACTCCCTTTGACCCGTGACGGGCAAGTCGCGTTCCAGGTGGAGAACGCCCTGGCCACGATCGCCGCCGTCTGGTCGCTGGGTACACGGATGGACGTGATCCGCGACCGCGCGGCGTCCTTTGCCGCCGATATCGACAAGGTGCCCGCACGGTTCAACGTCCTGGAAATCGAAGGCACGACCGTGGTGGTGGACTACGGCCACAACGCCCACTCGCTCTCCGCGGTGATCGAGGCGATCGGCAAGTTTCCGCAACTCCGCCGCGCGTGCGTGTACTCGACCGCCGGCGACCGCCGCGATTGCGACATCATCCGTCAAGGCGAGTTGCTCGGGGCCGCCTTCGACCGGGTCGTCCTCTACGAGGACCACTATCTGCGCGGCCGCGCCTCGGGCGAGATCATGGGCCTGCTGCGCAAGGGATTGGATTCGGCCACGCGAACCAAGGAGATCATCGAAGTCCGCGGCGCCACCAACGCGGCCGAGACCGCGCTCGGCTTGACAACGCCCGGCGAACTTCTGTTGCTGCAAGCCGACACCGTCGATGAGACCATCCGCTGGCTTCGCGGGTACATCAAAGTGCGCGCCGACCGAACGGCCGCCGCCGCCGATGCGGTCTCGCAAGACCTCGGCGAGACGCTCACTCCCACCGAGATTGACGGCGCCGTCTTGGCCGAAGCCAACGTTGCGGCAAAATAGCATGTAAGAACGTGTTTTGGAATCATTCATTTAGTCCGCCGTGAATACACGTCGGACCGGATTGACCGTGAAAAACCGCTTGCCCCGGGTGTATTCACCCGGGGCTAAATACGGATATTTCAATTCCAAAACACGTTCTGAGACTTCACGGGCAGTTTCGCCGGACGCATGAACTGCTTGACTCCCGGCAACAAATCAGCGACCATATCTATTGGTGAGGCTCCTTCCTCGGCTGAAGAGAATTCAACTATCCGGTAGTTGTGAAGGAACTTGCCACTTGGCAACACTATAGATACGTAGGGACCGTGGAGATGCACCGATGGAATTTCTTAAACACACGCTGCTGAACGGCCTGGAGATCGTCGTCGAACGGAACGACGAGGCATATTCCACGGCGCTGGGGTTCTTCGTGAAAACCGGCGCTCGCGACGAGAACGACTCGATCGCCGGAGCAAGCCACTTTCTCGAACACATGGCGTTCAAGGGGACTCCGACTCGCTCGGCCGAGGACGTGAACCGCGAGTTCGACGAGATGGGCGCCCACTACAACGCCTTCACCAACGAGGAAAACACGGTCTACTACGCCGCCGTCCTGCCGGAACATCAGGATCGGGTGGTGGCGCTTTTGGCCGACATTCTCCGCCCCTCGCTCCGCGAGGATGATTTCCGCACCGAGAAGCAAGTGATCCTCGAAGAGATCAAGATGTACGACGATCAGCCGCCGTTCGGGGCCGACGACAAGTGCCGCGCCCTCTTCTACGGCCGGCATCCGCTGGGTCGAAGCATCATCGGCACCACCGAAAGCGTCTCGAATCTATCGGTCGAGGCGATGCGCGAATACTGCCAGCGGCAATACAGTCCGGGCAACATCGTGCTGGCCGGCGCCGGACGGATCGACTTCGACCGCCTGACGGCGCTGGCCGAGCGTTGTTGCGGCGATTGGCCGACGGTGGCCAACGGTCGAAAGGCGACGCCCGCCGACGTAAACGACGGATTTCGATCGTTGCACAAGGAAAGTGCCACGCAGCAGTATTTATTGCGGCTTTCCGCCGGTCCGGCCGCCGAGGACGGCGACCGATACGCCGCCAAACTGTTGGCCACTATCTTGGGCGACGACTCGGGCAGCCGCCTGTATTGGGAATTGGTCGACCCGGGGCTGGCCGAACACGCCAGCCTCGGTCACAGCGAACACGAGGGCGCCGGGGCGATGATGACCTACATGGTCTGCAGCCCCGAGCAAGCGGTCGAGAATACCCGGCGCGTTCTCGACGTCTACCGTCGCGCGGAAGCCGAGGGAATCACGGCGGACGAATTGGAACAGGCCAAGAGCAAGGTCCGTTCCCGCATCGTGCTGGGCAGCGAGCGGCCGCGAGGCCGGTTGTTCGCCGTCGGCAGCGATTGGGTTTACCGCCGTCAGTACCGTCCCGTGGAGCTTGATCTGGAAATAATCTCCGGCATCACGGTAGCCGAACTTTCCGCGGTTTTAGCGAAGTACCCGCTCAGCCGCGCCGCGGAGGTGACGATCGGCCCGTTGTCCGAAGTTTCGCCGACGCGATAGCGAAGGTGGTTGCACCGTTCGCAGGGGACTGTCCCAATTTTCGCGGCGTGAAGGACGTTGCCTTGGGAAATCGCTTGACCGCCGCGGGTGCCACTGGCTCTGCCAGTGCTTGCCTCGACAACACTGGCAAAGCCAGTGGCACCCAGCGCCGCGCGTTTGCCCGCGAAATGCGTTTTTCGGCCGAAAAATGGACCAGTCCCCAGCCAACCCGTGAACGCTTACGTTCCAGCACTTTGATCGTCACGGACGCGGAGCATCCGAGCAGTGTGTTCCCACGCGGAGCATGGGAACAAGGGCTTAAAGCTACTCCACCAGCTTGCTCACCAGAACCACGTCTACCAGTGTATCGTCGAACTGGAAGCCTCGATTGCGGAAGGTGGCCAACATGCGGCTATTTCCCTTCGAGACCTCGGCCACGATCTTCTTGACGCCCCAGGGCTTGCCCAGTTCGAGGCAATAGTCGGTCAGCAGCCCGCCCAGTCCGTGTCCGTGCCACCGGTCGACGACGATGATGGCGTACTCGGCCGTGTTGTGGTCGGCGTCGGCCACCAGCCGGCCCACGCCGATCAGCTTCCGCTGCCCGTCCTCCTCGACCTCGGCCACGATGCCCATCTCGCGGTCGTAGTCGATGAAACAGTAACGGGAAGCCATCTCGTGCGTGGTCTGCTTGAACAGATAGCTGAAGCGGAACCAGAGCGATTGGGTCGAGCAGCTACCGAGCAACTCGTGCCACATCGGCTCGTCCTCCGGCTTGATCGGCCGCAGAATGACCGGAGTGCCGTCCTTGAGCTTACGTTGGGTGACGTATTCCTCGGGATACGGCCGGATGGCCAGATGGGCGTAAGGACGATGGGTGTGGACCACCATGTCGCGGTCGATAATCACACGTGCGTCCAACGCCAATACGTCCTCGGGCGTAACGACCAAGGGGTTGATGTCCAACTCCTTGATCTCGGGATAGTCGGCCACGAGGTATGAAAAACGCATGATGATCTCGATCAGCCGGTCGATGTTGGCGCCCGGCTTGCCGCGGTAGCCCTGCAACAAGGGCCACGACTTGAGCGATTCGAGCATCCGCCGGGCCAGGGTCTCGTTCAACGGCGGCAGCCCCAACGCCCGATCTCGGAAGACCTCGGCGGCCGTCCCGCCCATGCCGACCATGATCACCGCCCCAAAGACCGGATCCTTCTTCGCCCCCATAATCAACTCGAAGCTGTTCGGGTACGAAACCATCTTCTGCACGGTCACGCCGATAATCTCCGCCTCGGGTTGTTTCTCCTTGGCGCGGGTGGTGATCTCCTCGAAAGCCGTCCGCACCTTGTCGTCGGAAGGCAGATTGAGCACCACGCCGCCCACGTCGGTCTTGTGGGTGATTTGCGGCGAGTGAATTTTCAGCACCACCGGATAGCCGATCCGACGTGCCACCTCGACCGCCTCGTCGGCCGAGCGGGCCGCCTGCGGCTTGGTGACCGGAATCTCGTACGCCTCCAAAAATGACTTCGAGAGGTTTTCCGAAAGGATTTCGCCTCCCTCGGTAAGGATCGTGTCGAACACGCCGCGAAGCCGCTTGCGGTCGAGTGCGAACTCCAGCGGAATGTCCTTGGGTGTCTCGTGCAGGATTTCCAGATTTCGGGCGTAGGAGACCAGGTGCATGAACGCGCGAACCGCCTTCTCCGGCGTGCTGTATGTGGGGATACCGGCGGCGTTGAGTATTTGCACGCCCTCGGCAACCACGCGACCGCCCATCCAGGCCGTCAACACCGGCTTGTGGGCGTGAGCGGCCACCTTGCTCAACACCTGAGCGGTCGTCGTTGGGTCGGTCATCGCCTGCGGAGTCAAAATCACCAGCACCGCGTCGACGTTCTTGTCCTTCAGCACGATTTCGACGGCCTTGGCAAAACGGTCGGGCGGGGCATCGCCCAAAATGTCGACCGGATTGCCGTGCGACCAGCAGATCGGCAGGAACTCGTTGAGCTGGGTCATCGTCTCCTCGCCGATCGCGGCCAATTCTCCGTCTCGCTCGATCAGCGCGTCGGTGGTCATCACACCAGGCCCGCCGGCGTTGGTGACGATCGCCAGCCGCGCACCCTTGGGCTGCTGCTGGCGCGCCAACAGCTCGGCGCAGTCGAACATGTCCTCGACCTGAAAGATGCGTTCGATGCCCGCCCGCTGGAACGCCGCCTCATAGACCGCGTCCACGCCGGCCATGGCGCCGGTGTGGGATGCCGCCGCTTGGGCCGATTCGGCGAACCGTCCCGCCTTGTAGGCCACGATCGGCTTGGTCCGGGCGAACGCTCGGGCAGCCGACATGAACTCCCGCGCCTCGCTGATAGACTCGATGTAGAGGATAATCGAGCGGGTTTCAGTGGCCGAGCCGAAGTAGTCGATCAGGTCGCCCATGCTCACGTCGAGCATGTTGCCCACCGAAACGAAGTAGGAGAACCCGATCCCTTCGTCCAACGCCCAATCGAGCACCGAGGTGCAGAGCGCGCCGGATTGAGAGATGAAGCCGATGTGCCCCTTGTCGGGCGAAGCGGCGGCGAAACTGGCGTTCAGGTGGATGCCCGGCACGATGATACCCAGGCAGTTCGGGCCGAGAATCCGCATCCCGTCGAACTTGCGTTGCTCCTGGCGGACCAACTCCTCCAGCTTTCGCCCCTCGGCGCCGATCTCGCGGAAACCGGCCGAGATGATTACCAATCCCCTCGTCCCCGCCTCGCCGCATTGCTCGACCAGCGCGGGCACGGACGGCGCCGGCGTGCAAATCACGGCCAGATCCGGCGCGTGCGGCAGACTGGGGATGTCCTTGTACGCTTGAATCCCCTGCACGGACTCGCGCTTCGGATTGACCGGGTACACAACGCCGCGAAACCCCGAACCGACCAGGTTTCGCAGCACGGTGTATCCGACGCTGGTGGGCGTGTCGCTCGCGCCGATGACCGCTATTCGATGGGGATCGAAAATCTTGTCCAGGTTCCGGATGCTCACCTTCTTCTCCTCTGTTTCTCACTTAGGACCGCACTTTGACCAATTCGCGTCGGCACACAACAACGGCCATCAGTAAAAGGATAAACCACGTATTATAGAACATCGGCAAGGAGTGCGAAAGATTCGAGGGTTGCGCTTTCCGACACGATGGCACAAGACGACCGGCTTGCATCGCAATTTACGGTTAGAGAAGTAGTAGCGGTCGCGGTAAGCTTGAAACAGGGTAAACGCCCCCCTCTCGCTGGGGAACGTCGCATTGCCGTCGGATTTCTTCCGGGTTTAGCAGGTCGTTGAAAAAGGGTGCCACTGCTGGCTTGCCCAGCAGTGCGGGGAGAAACACCCGGGAAAACACTGCTGAACAAGCCAGCAATGGCACCCAAACTCTCGAAATCCGACTTTGTTCAACGGACTGTTAGCCCACCGCGTCCACGCGGCGCGGAGGGGACAATTTTCACGGAAAACATATTACGATGGGTTCGCGCGACGGTGGGTATAACGGTAGAATCGCTACATTGACCCCGACGGAGATCCGATGAATCAGCCCATCGACGAGGACCGAGATTTGGTGCGGAGTGCCAAGCGGGGCGATTTCGACGCCTTCGACACGCTGGTCCGACGACACGAACGGCGGATATTCTCATTGGCCTTGCGGATTGTCCGTCAGCGGCAAGACGCCGAAGAGGTGGTGCAGCAGACGTTTTTGAGCGTGGTGGAGAAGATCGCCGGCTTCCGCGGTGAGGCCCGCTTCGCCACCTGGCTGGCACGCATCGCCACGAACCACGCCCTGGCTTTGTTGCGGAAGCGCGCCGTCCGGCGCACCGTGCCGTTGGCCGACGACCGCCGCGAGGAAAGCTACGACGAGGTTCCACACCCGGAATATATAGCCCAATGGCGTGAAACGCCCGAGCAGATTGCCGGCCGCCGCGAAACCCGGCGATTGTTGGCCGACGCGCTCGACCAGCTCGACGAAAAGTATCGGCTGGTCTTTCTGTTGCGCGACGTGGAGGGGCTTTCGATCGAGGAGACGGCCCATGCGTTGGACATCTCAGTTTCCAACGTAAAAATCCGATTGCTCCGGGCGCGTCTGATGCTCCGCGAGCGCCTGACCCGCGAGTTCGGCGACGAATCCACCCGAGTCAGCCCGGACCACAAGCACGAATGAAGGGAGAGGAAAGTAGGGTGGGTCAAGCGCAGGAAAGTAGGGTGGGTCAAGCGAAGCGCAGCCCCACCAACATGTGACTGCACAACCATGGTGGGGCTGCGCTTCGCTTGACCCACCCTACAAGTCTACTGGTCTCATTCACCCCATTCCGGATTATCATATCCTGGTGCCGGATCCTCCACGCCCCAATCCGGAGAATATTCCTCCAGACCCACGAAGCGATGGAACGAGGACCATTGCCAATCGCGGACATTGGCCACATGCCCGTGTTTCTTGGGATTCCAATGCACGTAATCGACGCAACGTTTCAAGTCCGCCTCGTCGCGCACGGTGTGTTCCCAATATCGTCGTTGCCAAACGCCCCGTTCCTGGCGTCGTTGTCGTGACGGGCTTGGCGCGATCTCCACACCGCCGGCCTTGAGATATCGCCGTGTGAACTCCTCCTTGATCCGTTTCCAGCGGATTGCGTAGCGAGCGTCTCCGTCCGGAAGCGTCCATACGGCGTGCAGATGATCCGGCAGCAGCACGACGGCGATCCAATCGCAGGGCCAATCGGTTCGAACCACATCGATCGCTTCACGAAGGCAGCGGCGAGCCAGGTCCGTACACAGAATGGGCCTGCGATGGCATGTCACGAGTGTAAAGAAAAACGTCCCGCCCGACACATACCAGCGTCGATATTCTGACATTCACATGCGTCCTCATCAATCAATTGGTGGGGCTGCGCTTCGCTTGACCCACCCTACTTTTCTTGTTACGCCCATGGTGCGTGGATTTTTTTTGCTGCAAGAGCCTGGAGACGCGAAATCAGTTCATTTTGGAGTTTGTCACGACCCTCGCTATTGTTCAAGTATAGTGCGTAACGATGGTGTCTTAGGTCAAACGGTATGTCCTCTGCGCTCTGCGTAATCGGGATCACATGCTTGCCGAGTGTGTGAGCGATTCCAGCCTCGTAGAAAACGTTGGGATTGCGTCCGGAGAAATCGCAGACGACGATGTAGGAACGAAAGATCAAGCTGAAGACATCCTGAATAACGGTTGAATCATCCCAAATGTCATCGGCGCGAAGACATTTAAGCCCCGTAGCGGACGCCGCAGCCTTTATGGTGTCATACACCAGCGATAATGATCCAGTGAACGGCATCATGACAGAAAGGAGATTGGGGTCGGGCTTTTCGGCTGGAACATTGAAGGCGGATGGCGAAAACACAATGCGACGCGCACCATCGTCGGAACTGGATATAAATTCGCCGCCTTCCGGGCAGGTGCGGGAGATGAAATCTAGCATCAGCGGGTAGTTTTCCGGCCGCGCGTCAATCATGTCCTGCAACATCTCCAGTACATGCCCCTCGTAGTCATCGTCACCCCAGCTAAGGCTTCGGAGCAATCGCGGGTGACGAGAGACCGCGTCAAGCATCTCGGTGATTGCACCGAGTTCGCGCCAATGTGATTCGTTGAACCCCTGAACGACCTGATTCTTCAGGGCGACGAGTTGGCGTCCGGATGGTCGTTCGTGTGTTTCCATGGTACTTCGATTAGGACGTAACAGGTATAGACCGTCGAAGTGCAGTAAAACTTTACCGCATTTTCGCAGCCGAGCGTGGCGTTGTCAATCCTGATAGGCCTTGTTGACTAATTCCACTCGAACTCGGGGAGTCCAAGGCGAGTGAACTTGTTGAGGATTTTACTTCGTAGCCGCGTTTCAGTTTGTTGGTTTGGAATTTCACGGTTTTTCAGATGGTCGCCAAAACAACATTTCAT
>JAUWPQ010000309.1 GCA_030611515.1 Planctomycetota bacterium
TGCGACGGCACGGTCCGATTCCTCAACTCGACCATCGACGTGCAACTGTTCGCCGATTTGGCGACCATTGACGGCGGCGAAGTGGCCTCCGTGCCGTAGTAGGTTTACCGGCGGCTGCTAAACATTGACGTTCAATCGACGGCCGCAAGTCGGGCCTGCAAGAAAAACCCGTCCTTGCCGTCGCTGATTTCGGGCGGATCGAAACCGGCCGCCTTCAGCCAATCCCGCCACTGGGCGTCACGGGGAAGTAAATCGCCGCCGATCTCTCTGCCCATGCCGCGATGAAACGCGTTGATTTCGTCCCGGCCGTGCAAGTGCATTACGATCAGCCGGCCTCGCGGTTTGAGACATCGGGCAAGGTTTCGCAAGGCGGCCGGTTGGTCGCGGAAGTGGGGAAAACTGTGAAAGCACAAGGCCACGTCGAACTCCGCCCGGCCCAGATCGTCCCGACACACGTCGGCCGGGCGAAACGCCGCGTCGATCCCCTTGGCGGCGGCCTTGCGCAGCATTTCGGGCGAGAAATCGAGGGCCGTCACCCGGCCCGGCCGGACCCGATCGACCAGCCACGCGGTCAACTGACCGGTGCCGCAACCCACTTCCAGTACGCAGTCGCCGGCATGAAGATCAAGCCGCTCGGCGCATCGCTCCACCTCTCGAACCGTCTCGGCGGGGTCTTGTTCCGATGTGTCCCACTCCTCGGCGAGGCGATCGAAGAAACCAATCCTTGCGTCCGCGGCGGGTTGAGGCTGTTTGGGGTGCATGGCATTTCCCGGTAATACGCTTTAGTGTATCATAATATCGTCAATGGGGTTTCAATCGTCAAGGGTTTTTTCGACATGATTGCACATCCGAGGGGATTGTTTTTGTTGGGGGTCGGGGTTGCCGCGATGTTTGTCGCGGGTTGCGGTCCCTCGGCCAAGCCGGTGGCGCTCGAGGACATGCCGGTGGCCGTCTCCAGCCCCTACCTCGAAGCAGCCGTCACGGACGTGCTGCGATCGGAAACGCCGTTGGTCCGGCTTGCCGGACCCGGCATGTGTCCGGGGCATTTCGACATGCGCCCAAGTCAAATCAGGGAACTGTCGAAATGCCGGCTGTTGGTGCGGTTTGACTTCCAAGAAGGACTGGACAAAAAAATCGCCGGGCGGACGGACGGCACGCCGCGGATCGTGGCGGTCGAGCCGTCGGGGGGATTGGGTGTGCCGGACACCTACCTCGCGGTCTGCCGCCGGTTGGCCGAACACTTCGTGGCCGACGGAACCTTGAGCCAAAAGGACGCCGACGACAGATTGGCCGAGATCGAGCGCCGCGCCGCGGCATTGCGAAAAGAAGCCGTCGGCAAGATCGACTCCGCCGGACTACGCAACGCGCCGGTGCTGTGCAGCGGACATCAGTCCGGTTTCTGCCGCTGGCTCGGATTGCGGGTGGCGGCCGAGTTTCCCAACGCCGACACGGCCTCGACCGGAGGCATCGACCGGGCCGTTAGGGACGCCGACGCCGCCGGGGTGCGGTTGATCGTCGCCAACGAGCCGGAGGGTCGCCGCGCCGCCGACGCACTGGCCGATCGCCTGCACGCGAGGGTCGTCGTCTTCGCCAATTTCCCCGAGCCGGGAAAACAACACGCCTTCGACGCGATGGTTCGACGGAACTTGCTGGCACTGACGGCCGCCACGGAGCAACCATGAAAGCGCCCGTCGTCGAAATTCGTTCGTTGCGCGTAAGACGCGGAGGACGAACCGTCCTTCAAGTCGAGCGGCTCGACGTCGTCGAAGGGGAAGTGGTCGTGGTGCTTGGCCCCAACGGGGCGGGCAAGAGTACGCTGCTGAAATGCGCGCTCGGTTTCACACGCCCAAACTCGGGTGAGTTCCGCGTACTGGGCCACCCCGTCTGGCCGTCGCACCCGCCGCTGTGCGCGCTCCGCCGCCGCATCGGATACGTCCCCCAGATGCTGGCCGCTCACAGCGAGATGCCGCTTACGGTCCGCGAGGTGGCGGCGATCGGGCGGACGGGCATCGCCGGACTCTTTCGACGCCTGACAAGCTCCGATTGGAGCATCATCGACGACTGGCTCGAACGGCTCGGGCTGGCCGATCTGGCAGGGCAAGCTTACGCCAGCCTATCGAGCGGAGAACAACGAAAAACGTTGATCGCCAAGGCCATGGTTCAGCAGCCGGAGATGCTCCTGCTCGACGAACCGACCGCCAATCTCGATCTGTTCCGGCGCGAACAGATCGTGGAACTGCTCGGGCGGCTATACGCGGAGACGGGGCTGACGATCTTGCTGGTCTGTCACGAATTGGAGGCCGTCCCGCCGTGCTGCCGGCGGCTGTTGGTGCTGCGCGACGGACGGTTGATCGCCGACGGCCCGCCCGAGGATGTTTTGACCCGCCAAATGGTCGAAAACCTGTATGGTTCGCGACTGAGACTTTTCGCGACCGACCGGCGTTATGCCGCCGTGCCCGTCGGGGAGGCGACGCCGTGATGGACCTGATTTTTTGGGCACCGGTCGTTTGCTGTGGAGCGCTGGCCGGGGCGTCGACCGGTTTCCTCGGCACCTACATCATCGGGATGCGGATTCCGTTTCTGGGCATCTGCGTTTCCCACGCCGCGCTGGCCGGGGCGGTGTTCGGCGGACTCTGCGGACTCACCGGGCCGATGCTGCTGCCGCCCGCTCTGGCAGGCGCAGTCATCGCCGCACTCTTGCTGGGTACACTCGATCCGCAATCTGCGCGAGTCGACTCGAACGTGCTGATGGGTATCCTCTTCTCGCTGACCATGGGGCTGGCATTTCTCGGGCTGGGATTGTACGGCGTCTACGGAATATCGGACAACGAAGTCCGCAGCCTGTTGTGGGGGAGTCTGAACTTCTGCCGCTGGAGCGACTTTTACATCATGGCCGCCGCCGCCGTACTGGAGATCGTCGTCGTGGCGGCATTCTACAAGGAATTGCGGGCGATCCTCTTCTCCCGCGTACACGCTGCCGCCGCCGGAGTGCCGGTTGTGCCCGTCTGGACGGCGTTCCTGATCCTGACCAGCGTCGTGCTGACGGTCAATTTCCAGACAGTCGGCGGGCTGATGATCTACAGCCTGCTGACCAACCCGGCGGTGGCGGCTTTTCTGTTGGTCAAGGGATACGGCCGTGCGTTGGCGCTCTCCGCGCTGTTCGGTTTGCTCAGCGGGCTGGGGGGATTTCTGTTGGCCGCGGCGACCGATCTGCCCACCGGAGCGATGATCGTGATCCTCTCGTCGCTGCTGGTGGGCCTTGCGTGGGCGATTTCCGGGCTGCGGCGGCGAGCGGGCCACTGATTTTCTGAGAACGCGTCCTGATGTTTTTCATTTAGCCCGCCGTGAATACACGGCGGGCCGGGTTGAATATGGAGAACCGCTTGCCCCGGGTGTATTCACCCGGGGCTAAATAGTTTCTGTTGCGGTAATCAAAATCAGGCTTCGCTCAGTTGGTAGCGGCGAATTTTTCGGTCCAGCGTGGAGCGCTCGATGCCCAAGATGCCGGCCGCTTTGCTCTTGTTCCAACCGGTGTGGTTCAGGGTGTTGAAGATGTGGCGGCGTTCGACGTCGTTCAACGATACGGGGCGGAACCTGTCCGTGCCAAGGGACGACATTTCGGTGTCTCCGGCGGTGGCGAGCTTAGTCAGCAGTAGATACTCGATGCCGATCTCCCGCCCGCGGCAAAGCACCACCGCCCGTTCGACCACGTTTTTCAGTTCCCGCACGTTGCCGGGCCAAAGGTACTTCTGGAGTTGATCCATGGCGTCGGTCGTGAAGCCTTTGATCCTGCGCCCCGTCTCCGCGTTGAACTTTTGCAGGAAGAAGTCGGCCAACAGCGAGATGTCTTCTTTCCGTTTGCGCAGGGCGGGAACGACGATCTCCAGCACCCGCAGGCGGAAATAGAGGTCGCGGCGAAAACGGCCGTCGGCCACGTCGCGCTCGAGGTCGCGGTTGGTGGCGGCG
>JAUWPQ010000357.1 GCA_030611515.1 Planctomycetota bacterium
GGCAGCAATCCGTCGGACACTCGTCGGGCCAGGGACCGAGGGCGCCAAGGGCAAGCCGCTCGGCCGTCGGATCGAGACGTTCGACGATCAACTCGCGGATCAGACGGACAAAACGTGGATGGTTGCCCACCACCGCCGCGCGGACCATGTCGATGCCCAGTTCATCGCAGAGTTGACGGACCTCGACGTCCAGGTCGTAGACGACCTCCACGTTCTCCGCCAGGAAGCCGATCGGCACGATCACGAGATACCCCAGCCCGCCGGTTTCGTGCAATCGGCGAATGTGGTCGCGAATGTCCGGCTCGAGCCACGGTTGCGAGGGCGGGCCGCTACGGCTCTGGAAAACCAATTCCCAGCCCTCACCCTGACCATCTCCCAAAGGGAGAGGGGAAGTTCCATGCGAAACCGCAGGCGGCAGACGCTCGGCCACCAGCCGGCAAGACTCGCGGAGCTGACGTAAATATGGCGAGCGTTCGGCCATTGCGACCGGGATGCCGTGGGCGGTGAACAGCAGCCGGGCGGCCGAACGTTTTTCGACGGGAATCTCCGACAACGCGGCGGCAACCCGCTCGGCCGTCGCCTTGATGAAGCCCGGATGATTGAAAAAAAGCCGCAACTTGTCGATCGGCGGCGCTCCGGGGCCAACCTCCCGCCGCGCGCGATCGAGGTCTTCGACGTATTGCCGGCAACCGGGATATGACCCAAACGCTGAAGTGACAAACGCCAGGGCATGCCGCACGCCGTCCTCGGTCATCTGGCGGAGTGTATCCGCGAGCAGGGGATGCCAATGGCGGTTGCCCCAGTAGACCGGCAATGGCGGCCCGTGTGCGTTCAACTCGTCGGCCAACGCAACCAGCAGGGCACGGTTTTCGGCATTGATCGGGCTTACTCCGCCCAGCAACTCATAGTGCCGGGCGACCTCCAAAAGCCGCCAACGCGGAACGTTCTTACCACAGACAACGTTTTCCAGAAAAGGCAAAACATCATCCGGCCCCTCCGGCCCGCCGAACGAAACCAGCAGGAGAGCGTCGTAGGGAGAATGATGGACGTCGGATGCGGCTTTGCTACACATAAATAAGAATAAAGGGGTCGGAAGCAATCCTGTTCGGCACGATTGTTACATCGGGTGTGAGTGAAGACAAGGGGGCTGGGGCGTGCCAGAGAGAGAACGACGCGAAAAGTGCGACAAAACAGAATGACTAAGGGTGGCAAAAACGCGACCGGGCGGGTGGCACTGGCGGAAAGAGCTGATGTGGCGTGCCACTGGCTTTGCCAGTGCCGTGGGCGGATTGACGGCTCATCGTGTTACGAGTAGAAGTGACGAATGGTTCATCGAAAAACGGTGCGGGATTTTTCGCTGGGGTCACCAAGCACTGGCAGAGCCAGTGGCACACTTACGCAGTGCCACCCGCTCGTCTAGTCGTTCATTGTTGCCCAATGGAAATGTGGTTCTGAGATGCGTCCCCGCCGCTCAAGGAGACCCACTAATGACAACCCGGACGTATTGTATCGGTTGTGGCCTGCTCGTTGCCGTAGCCTTGATCCTTCTTATACTTCCTCAAATCTGCGTGATGCTAATAATCCATTTTAATAGGCCATCGGTGTACCGCCTTCCATTTCCAGCCGCAAAACGATTAACCGAGCAGGACGCTCTCGAACTGAGTAAACAGGCACTGATTCTGGATGGCAAACGCACAGATACTATGCGTCCAGTATATAGTGGGCATAAGGACTCGGAGGGGCGTGAAATCTATTTCCTTAGAAACAGAGATAATCCCGATAAGGGGTCGGTTCTTTGGTGGCTAGAAAAACCGGATTATACATGGGAGTATTCGGTTGGTATTACCAAGGAAGGGGACGAGGTAGTGTGCAGCATCTACAATCCACTGTGACGAGGGAGTTCCGGACCGGGTGGCACTGTGGAAGTGTGCCACTGGCTTTGCCAGTGCCTTCTCTGGAACTTCTCAGACGACGGCCGCTTCGACGCCAATTTCTCCCGCTATGCGCTATGTGCCAAAAGGTCAACAAGGGCATTCGACGATAGCACGAAAAGGTCAACTCGTGCAGATGACCGACCTCGTGAAAATGCCGCACCGTCTTCCGGTGCAGCACTCCCTCCTTCTAGCCGTCATACGATGGAACGTCAACCCACCCCGGCACTGGCAAAGCCAGTGGCACCCAGCGGACGGCACACGGAGTGTGCCTGCTACATTGACACGCAATTGTGCGCGAACTTTTCACGAAAGCATTTGGGGCGGAGTTTTGCGCGCGAGCGGCGTTTTTGGGGCCAATTTAACCTGGCGCATCCAGGTTAATTAACCCGGTATACCAGGTTGATCAACCTGGGGTTGAACAGTGCTTACGTCTAAAGCACAGTCACATTGCGAAATGAATAGACCTGGTTTTAAGCGGTTTGAACGCATCTTCGGCCCTCGGCGAATCGACGTAATAATTAAATGGCGAAATCGGGAATTTTTTCCAGTTAATTCAGACCGAAAAATCGACCTTAACCTGAATAACACCTTATGCTTGTGGCGACAGGTCGCAAAACTTTTCGCATTGCCCCTCCTGCGAGGTATGGGCAACGAGGTCATTCTACCAGCCGGAAACGCCTAGAAAAAGGCTGTTTTCTGGCCG
>JAUWPQ010000056.1 GCA_030611515.1 Planctomycetota bacterium
TCCGCGACGCCGGCCCCACCCTGAGTTGTTTCTAACCTTTCACCAAGGGGACATTTCTATCTGTGAGAAAGAGGGGACATTTCTACCTGTGGACAACACAATCCTTGCCCCCCACTTGTCCCTTTTGACTTGGTCTGCTACGATAAGTGGTTCTAGTAACGTCAATATAGCTGCATTGCATTTCTGGAGGTGCTGGTGGGTACGAAGAAGAGCGGAAAGGGCCGGCGCAAGATCGGCCGCAAAAAACGTCGCAACCGGGCCAAAATCAGGCACCGGAAGTAGTGGTTAGTGGCTAGTGGTTAGTGGCCGGCAATGACGGAATGTGCTTGTACTAGCCATTAACCACTAGCCACTCCTCCATAGAACGTCGCCGTGGACAAGCCCGTGCGGCGGCGCACCATCTCGGCGACGGCGTCCAACTCGGCGTCCGAAAGCGGGGTAGCCCAGGTCTCAGCCGGCTGGCGGGCAATCGTATGCACTTGCACCAGCTTGATCCGCCCGCCGCCGGTGACGATTTCCCGGAGCCGGTCGCAGAACGCCTCCAACTCGGCCACCGGTGGCGGTTCGCCACGAATCCGCGTCCATAGCGACTGGACGACGATCGGCCGCGTTCTGGCCGCGTCGAGCAGATTATCGAGAATTCGCCGCCAGGGGACGGCCGAGCGATTGACCGCGCGGTAAAACGCTTCCGTGCCGGCGTCGAGTTTAGCCCAGATTTCTCCGCCGTTGGCGTCCAATATCTCCAATGCCCGGCGCACCGGCGGCCGGTGCAACAGACCGGCGTTGGTGATCAGCACCAACTTCATGCCGTTCAGGCCGTGCCGGCGACGCGCCTCGGCGCAAATCTCCACGACCCGTTCAAACTCCGGCGATGCGGTCGGCTCGCCGTCGCCGCTCAGCGCGATATCGTTCAGCCGGCGGAGCGGTGAGGGCACGTCGCGGAACCGCGGATGTTCATAGAGACGGCCCGAGACTACCAGTTCGACCATCCACTCCAGTTCCTCCGCCAGCCGTTTCAGGTCCACCCGTTCCGTCTCGGCCGGTCCGCCGCGATCGACCTGGCAATAGATGCAATTGAAGTTGCAGACCTTATCGACGTTGAGATTGACCCCGATCGAGATTCCCTCCGCGCGGCGGCTCAGAACGGGGTATACGTAGCGATTGGCCTCGAAACTCCGCGGATGGGACTCGTGCAGCGGATGGTCGGGGTGGGAGGAATGCGACATTCGGATAATAGCCGGCGGGTTGTTGAAGCCACACTCGTTCCCATGCTCTGCGTGGGAACGCACACGTCGGACGCTCTATACCCGGGGATGTAATTTCCGAGTTTGGCGCGTATTCCGCACTGCGGACGCGGAGCGCCCTATTCCGTATGTTCCCACGCAGAGCATGGGAACAAGTAAACATTCACTCAATACGCAATTCTACGCGCGGCGGATCGCCGTGAACTCGTCGAGCGCGACCGACGTAAGCTCACCATCGGGCAGTTCGAGCAGGATTACGTCGCTGAAGACTTGATCGTCCGGATTGCGTTGAGCGTGCAGCCCGTGGCGGCGACGCTCGACGCGGACGACGGTTCCGCACGTCTTCGTGGTCCAACTCTTTTGCCCCACGGTGACCAGATGCTCCACTTCCACGCGATCGCCGATCTTCAACTCGTCGAATTGCGCCAGAACCTGACTGTAGTTGGAAGTCATGGCACAACAACCCCTTTGTTTGGGCGACGGTTCAACCGCCGCCTTAGCCATGTTTTGGCCGGGCACCCACCCCGCCGATGTCTATTGTGTCAAACTTTTTGATTATCGCAATACCACCCGGTTGGTGTATTGCGACAAGTTCAGGATATCAGTTTCCGCAGCCGGCGGCCGATCTCTTCCATCGAGTGCGTCTGTTGCCGATGCCGCATTTTCTCGAAATCGGCGGCCCCGGCCCGGTTCTCGTCGGCCCACTCGCGGGCGAACCGGCCGTCGCGGATTTCATCGAGTATCCGCCGCATTTCGGCCTTGGTCTGCTGGGTGACGATCCGCGGCCCGCGGGTGTAGTCGCCGTATTCGGCGGTGTTCGATATCGAGCGGCGCATGTGGTCCAACCCGCCCTGATAGATCAGATCGACGATTTGCTTCACCTCGTGGACGGAGACGATGTAGGCGATTTCCTCCTGGTAGCCCGCCTCGACGAGCGTCTCGAAGCCCGACTGGATCAAAGCGCTCAACCCGCCGCAGAGGACCACTTGCTCGCCGAACAGGTCGGTTTCGGTCTCCTCGGCAAAGGTGGTTTCGATCGCTCCGGCGCGGGTGCAGCCGATGCCCTTGGCGTATGCCAGGCCGACTGCCATCGCCTCGGCGCCGGCGCCTTCGGCCGTTGCAATCAGGCAGGGCACCCCTTCGCCGCGGACATATTTCTCCCGCACCAAACGCCCCGGTCCCAAAGGCGCGACCAGCACGGTCGATACGCCCTCAGGCACGTCGATCAGGCCGTAACGAACGTTGAAGCCATGTGCGAAAACCAACACGTCGTCTGGCGTTAGATGGTCGCGTATCTCCGCGCGAAACACCTCGGGCACAACCTCGTCGGGCAACAAGACGGCGGCAACGTCGCTCTGCTCGACGGCCTCGGCCACGGATACCGGCTGGAAGCCGTCGGCCACGGCCTGCCGGTAATTGTCCGTCTCCGGCAGTTCGGCCACGATTACGCGGAGACCGCTCTCGCGCAGATTTTGTGCGTGGGCGTGGCCCTGCGAACCGTAGCCCAGCACGGCTATCGTTTTGTTTTCCAGCAGCGAGAGGTCGGCGTCGTTGTCTTGGTGGATTATGGCGGGCATTGCAGAGGGATTCGGGGGTCGGGGATCGGGGATCGTTTAGCCGCCGCGTCTACGCGGCGTTTGTTCACTACTATCGGGCAACGGAAGGGGGCATTGTTCGCACGTCCAACTCTTGCCGTCGGCCTCCACGGCCGTCGAGCGTGTCGTGGTCGGCCAGATATCGCTTCAAGCGGGCGACTTTTTCCTCGGCCGGCAACTCGCCGATTGCGCCTGCGCCCGGGGCATATCCCCAAAGGATCCGCGTCCCGCCACGGGTGACGAGCGCAAAAAACGGCTCGACCGAGCGGCGCGGCGCTTTTCGGCGACTGGAGTCGCCTCCTGCAACTCCTCCCACGACCGCAACGGCCGGGTCGGCGGCCAGCGGGACGATGCGTTGCAGTCTCATCGCCTCCCAGGCAGGCCCCAGCGCGGCGGCGATCTCCGCCCCGCCGATTACCTTGGCCTCCGGCCAACGGCTGCCCGGCGGCATGATCGGCGTTCGCTCGACGCCGGTTAGTCGTGGATAGCGGGCGGCCTCGCCGGGCGAAAAATCGCGGCCGGGCAACAAATACCCTTCCACGTCCACCGGCAACAATCCGCCCGGAACCTCGACCATGCACACCGGTCGGCGATATTCCAACTCCACCTGGACCGAGGCCGGATGGTGTTTGCCGACGCGGACGACCTTCGCCACCCACGGATGCCGAGCAAAAGCCCGGGCGATCCGCTCGGCCAGATCGTCGTCCATGATCGACAAGGGACCGTCGAGCGTCGGATCGCGGAACACGTCCGCACGGAGATCGCTGTGGATCCAATCGGGCAGCGGCGTGATTTCGACCTCTTGCGGGTCGAGCCGATACTCCGGCGAGCCGAGTATCCGGTCCCTGAGTTTCATCCACGCCAAGCAGGCGCCGCCACCGAGCACCGCGACCAGCAGTGCCACGATCAGCGCCAATCGGCCCGGCCCAAACAACCAGGAGAATACGCCGCGAAACCATGCGGAGTCTGTTTTTGTCGCTTTTCGCTTCTTGGCGGCGCTCATTGGTTGCTCATAACCTTTTGTAAATGAATCCACGCACATTGGGTTGGGGCAACCATTATCCTGTCTCTACCAGGAATCCGTCAATCCTGGGCCGCCGCACCCCCAATCCCAAGTTGGTGCTGCTGGATTGACTTGCGGCCCACCATTCATGGGGGGTGTTTAGTGTGGATGGTAAGCGGTACAACAATACGGGTGGTAACAGATGCCAGGTTGACGACCATTCCAATTTGGAATACAATACCCGCATAGCAGGAACCTTTATGGACATTTCATTCCAAAACGGTATAATCCAATGTGGAAGATCGAGGTAACGGACGATTATAATAGAAGGTTCAAGTGGTTCTTAAAGAAGCGGCCCCGGGAGACAAGGGCGGTTCTCGATAATCTGGATACTTTCTTCAACACGCTGATCACTGGGGCAAAACCGCAGCAGATTAAGGCTGGCTTTATTCATCCCGAACCTTGTGGAGTTCTTGCCTTTGATCAAAAGGGCGGAGGGCCGAATCTGGCCCAAACTCGTCTTTACGTTTACCCGAATTCAGCTACTGAGATTCTTTATTTGATTACACTTGGTGATAAAGGCAGTCAGCACGACGACGTTCAGTGCTGTAAAGCGTTTGTTGCTGAGTTGAGAAAAGGACGCGTGTAAGCGGATGGCAAATAAAAAGCAATACACAAATGTTTCTGAATTGGTACGCGATCTGTCGGAAGATCGTGCGTTCGCCGAGGACTTTGACAGGCACGTTTCTCGACGGCGAATAGTGAAATATCTGTTCGCGCTGCGCACCACTAGAGGGATGTCGCAGAAGGATATAGCCGAGAGACTTCGTTGTACGCAAAGCCGCATTTCAAAGCTTGAAAACGGAGATGACGATGATCTCCGACTGGGGGACTTGTGCGGATACCTCGACGCGCTTGAGTTGAGTATGCATTTAGTTGTCTCCCCTAAGAACGATACTGCTGTAAATCTGGTGAAGCATCATGCGTTTTCCATCAAGGAAATTATGGACCATTTGACCAACCTTGCACAAGGCGATGAGAAAATCGCAAAAGGGGTAGCGAATTTCCTTGGTGAGGCGTTCTTCAATCTGGTGAATATGCTCGGGGGGTCCGCAAGACGACTGCCAAAGCGCAAGGACGATAAGCCGTACATTGAGATTCAGTTGATGGGGATTGACTCAATTGACCGTGATCGTGATGACACCCGTGTGAAACGTATGGACTGCACACCACACGAGACGGTGTGTGAGTAGTGTTGAATAGTGACGGTGTAGTTACTCCGACTCAGGCTGGGAGAAGATAGGAAAAACGCTCCAGAAGTCATTGCACATGTGGAATCCTTCGTTTTTGGTTTCCCCAAGCCGCCTTGACATTACCAAGTGCCGCCGCTACTCTGTGCGGCACGAATCGGACTTGGTCGGCCTCCTCTCCTGTCTCTCGTCACATTCTATGCAGTCTGTCCGGCGACAAATCATGCTGCTGCTAGCAATGCTGGCCATCGCCGGCTGCAACGGCCCTGCCCTGCACAAGGGGAAGTCCCCGCTCGCGCCGGCCCGAATGTCGTCGGACAGTATCGTGCTGGAGATGTTTTTCGTCCGCTTCCCGTTCGGCGATCCGACGGTCAATGATAAGCTCTGGGAAGAGATCGACGAGCAGCATTTCGCCCCCGACTTGCGCGAGCGGCTGGCACGGAACGGCTTCCGCGTCGGGCTGATCGAGGGGCATATCCCCGTCGAATTGTCGGAATTGCTCGAACTGAGCGGCCAACCGCCACCCTGTGAGGAAGGGGATGGGGCAAAGATCGAAGACTTTTGCGACCAGCCGCGCGTCGTTCGCCGTCGCCTCCAGATTCGACCCGGACGGCGAGGCGAGATCATCGCCTCGGGCGTGTACGACCAATTGCCGGTGTTACTGTGCGACTCGGGCCGGATTTCCGGGCAGACCTACAACCGGGCACAAGGCATATTCGAGGTCAAAACGTATCCGCGGCCCGACGGCCGCGTACGACTGGAACTCGTGCCCGAATTGCATCACGACCGGCCGCGGCAGCGCTGGGTGGGCGGCCAGGGCATGATTCGTCTCGAGGCCAGCCGGCCCAAAAAAGTGTACGACGACATGACGATGCCGGCCGATCTCGCGCCTGGCGCGATGCTGGTCCTCGGCAGCCTGTCGAACCGCCCCGGGAGCCTCGGCCATCACTTCTTCACCGAAGACGACGGACGGCTCGAACAGAAGTTGTTGATTGTCCGACTTGCTCAGACGCAGCAGGACGGCTTGTTCAATCCGCCCGAACCGCTGGAGCTAGACGTGCAATGACAGAGAAGAGAGGGGAGAGGGGAGAAGAGTGAAGGGAGAAAAGCGAAGGACTGTAGAATTTGTCATTAATCATTTGGAAATTGGTCGTTGGTCTATACGGATTGGCCATTGCACACGATTGGTCGGCAATGGCAAATGACCAATGATAAATGGTCCCTCTCCTCTCTCCTCTCTCTTCTCTCTTCTCTCTTCTCTCTCCCTCTTCCCCCCTCTCTCTTCATTTAATCATTTCAGCGTCTTGCGGACCAATTCCAACTGCCCCGCCGAGCCGAACATCTTGTTCTTGTGGACGATGTAGTCGGCATAAGCGACCATGAAGATTTTCCCCGGCGGGCGGAGGTCGAAATTGGCCGGATCGTCGCGGAACGACTCGCGGTGAATGGCGCACCAGACGAGCCGCCCGTCGGTGTCGATGTTGATCTTGCAGACGCCCAACTTCGCGGCCGGCAGGTATTGGTCCTCGGGCACTCCGCTGGCGCTGTGCATCTTGCCGCCGGCGTTGTTGATCCGCTCGACCCACTCCTGGGGCACACTGCTGCTGCCGTGCATTACCAAGGGATACTTTTCCGACAGCACCTTCTGTATCTTTTTGAGCACGTCGAAGTGCAGCCCTTGCTTGCCGGCGAACTTGTACGCCCCGTGCGAGGTGCCGATGGCCACGGCCAGCGAATCGCAGCCGCTCCGCTCGACGAATTCGGCCGCCTGATCGGGGTCGGTGAGACTAACGGATCCGACAATGTCCTCCTCGACGCCGCCGAGTTGGCCCAATTCGGCCTCGACCACGATCCCCTTCGCGTGGGCGCGATCGACGACCCGGCGGGTGATCTCGATGTTCTTGGCGAACTCCTCGCCCGAGGCGTCGATCATCACCGAGCTATAGAACCCGCTCTCGATGCAGTCGTAGCAGGCCTCTTCGGTGCCGTGATCGAGATGGACGGCCAGTACTGATTCGGGAAAAATTTCGTCGGCCGTGCGGATCATAGCCTCCAGAAACCGCTTGTCGGAGTAGCCCCTGGCACCGCGGGAGATTTGCAGGATGAACGGGGCGCTCGTGGCCGGATCGACCGGATCGTCGTTCGATTTCGACTTCCCCAGATTGCCCCGGAACAGGCCCACGGTCTGTTCGAGGTTGTTTATGTTGTAAGCGCCCACGGCGTATTTTCCGTACGCGTGGGCGAACAATTGCTCCGTGGTCACGATCATTGCATTATCTCCTTCCGGGAGTTCAGTATCGGCATCCAGACGGGGCAATTCTACGGAAACCATACCCTATAGGCCAGGGGATCACGAGGAACTGTTTAGCCGGCGTGCTTGCATGCCGTGTGAAACTCAGTGAAACGACATAAAACGCGGCGTGCAAGCACGCCGGCTAAACGATATTCACAATGAAACCGCAACCACGATCCTGCCGCCCCCCACGGAAGCAGGGCAAATGAGTTGCCGCAATGTTTACATTGCCCCAAATTACCAAAGGGGGTACAATCCCACGGTCTATCTAGTCTTGGTTTGGGTATCTTGGTCAAGGATTGACGAGTCGATGAGCACGGAAGCCGCTCTTGCCGCCGACGCACAAAGCCCCTTCGAGCAACTCCGTTTCGCCAGAGGGGTGATTCTGGCCGAGAGCCGGGCGTTGGCCCGAGTGGCCGACCGGCTGGACGGCGAGTTCTGCCGGGCCGTGCAATTGTTGATCGAGTGTCGGGGCAACGTGATTGTATCTGGGATCGGCAAGGCGGGCCTGGTGGGCCAGAAGATCATGGCCACGCTTGCCTCGACCGGCACGCCCAGCCATTGTCTCCACCCGGCCGAAGCGATGCACGGCGACCTGGGCCGCGTTCGGCCGGGCGACGTGGCGCTGATCCTCTCGCTCAGCGGCGAGACCGCGGAGGTCGTCCGGCTGTTGCCCGCATTGGCCGAGATCGACGTGCCGGTGGTGGCCATCACCGGCAACGCGGAGAGCACGCTCGGGCGGGCCGCCGCCGCCGCGATCGAGCTTGGACCGATGGAAGAGGCCTGCGCGTTGCGTCTGGCCCCCAGCACCAGCACCACGGCGATGTTGGCCGTTGGCGACGCCCTAGCGCTGGGGGTCAGCCGGTTGCGAGGTTTCAGCCGCGAGGATTTCGCCCGCTTCCACCCGGCCGGCAACCTCGGCTACCAACTGAGCAAGGTGGACCAACACATGCGCCCGCTGGGGCAGTGCCGCGTGGCCGCGGACGAGCAGACGGTACGCGAGGTGTTGATCGGCGCAAGTGTGCCGGGCAGACGCAGCGGGGCGACGATGATGGTCAATGCCGAAGGAGAGCTAACCGGCATCTTCACCGACAGCGATTTGGCCCGGCTCTTCGAGCGCCGCCGCGACCGGGATCTGGATCGTCCCATCGGACAGGTGATGACCAGAGACCCGTTGCGGGTCGAGTCCGGCTCGCCGATGGTCGACGCCGTGGCATTGATGGCGGGCCGTAAGATCAGCGAGTTGCCGGTGGTCGACGCCCACGGCCGGCCGTTGGGACTGCTCGACGTTACCGACGTGGTGGCGCTGTTGCCGAAGGAGTCCGCGCAGGACGGGCCAGCCCCGGTTTTCAATGGAAAATCGGCCGCCTGGCGCGTGGTGGGTGAACCGGAAGAAGGACGTCGTGCGTAATAGTAAACACCTTGTTCCCATGCTCCGCGTGGGAACACACTGCCTAGGACGCTCCGCGTCCGAGCGGTCTGAAAACGCGTGGAATTCTGGCTTTCCGCAGTGGGAACGCCGAGCGTTCCACAAATGCGTTCCCATGCAGAGCATGGGAACGAGCGTGTAATCCCTAACCCCTAACCCCTTCCATGACCCTCGACCAACGTTGCCGAGCCATAAAGCTGATCCTTTCCGACGTCGATGGCGTACTGACCGACGGCGGCATCGTGCTGAACAATCAGGGGATCGAGATCAAGCGGTTCCACGTCCGCGACGGAATGGGCATCCGGCTATGGCAGAAGGCGGGCTACCGCTTCGGACTGATAACGCACCGCAGCTCGCAGATCGTGAAGACGCGCGTGGCGGAACTGGGGATCGAAATCCTCCGCCAGGGGATCGACGACAAGCTGGCGGCGATGCGGGATATCCTCGGCCGACTGCGGCTCGAGCCGGCGCAGGTCTGCTACATCGGCGACGACCTGCCCGACCTGGTGGCGGTCCGTGCGGCCGGTCTCGGCATCGCGGTGGCCGACGCCTGCGAGGAGCTGCGCCAGGAGGCGGATTACGTCGCCGCGCTCGGCGGCGGGGCGGGCGCGGTCCGCGAAGTCGTGGAAATGATCCTAAAGGCCCAAGCACGGTGGGAAGATTTGATTCAAGTGTACCGTTGAAGAAAGGATGAGGGATGAAGGATGAAGGATGAAGGATGAGGGATGAGGGATGAGGGATGACAGCATCTTGATCTCCCCTTGACATTCACACTTTATCCTTCACCCTTCATCCTTCACCCTTCACCCTTCATCCTTCATCCTTCATCCTTCATCCTTCATCCTTCATCCTTCATCCTTATTCCCATGTCCCGAACCAGCCGCATCGCCGGAAGTTTTGCGATCGTGATGATCGCCTACTGGGCGTACGCGCTGCTGGCGGTCCCCTGGATCGAGCCGACGACCAATCGGCTACACCCGGGGGAAATCACCCAAATCGAACGCGACAGGGCGCGCAAGCTCGTCGACATCCAGCTAGATCAGGTGCGAGCGCATTTCCCTCCGGGCGGCATGGAGGCCCTGGGTCTGAAGGAACCAAAAATTCTTGAGAGCAACCGCGCCAAGCTGCTCTTCCAAACTTACGAACACCATAGCGACGGCAGCGTCGTGCTTCGCCCCTGCGCAATCATCTTCGCCTACGAAGGCCCGGCCGAGGACGAGGCCCAACGCCAAAGGCAGGCGGTGATTCTCGAGGCCCCCGGCGGCGCACGGTTGCAGTTCGATCCGCCGCTGGACATCAATCGGGCAAGAATCGGCCGGCTGGTGCGGGGGCAACTCGACGGGCCAGTCACCATCCGCAGCGACTGGAAGCAGCCCGGTCCGGAGGACGACCTGCTGATCGTTACCCGCGACATCCAACTCATCGAACAGACGATCTTCACGCCGCACCCGGTTGAGTTCCGCTGGGGGCCTCATTTCGGCCGCGGCCGAGAGATGGTCATGAAACTGTTGGCCGGAGAACCCCGGCCCGGCATGGAAGCGGCGGGCACCAACATCGTCGGAATCGAGTCGTTCGAGCTGCGTCGAATTGAACGGTTGCACCTCGACCTGGGGCAGGTGGACGGCAAAACCAACAATATGCCGGTGGAAATTCAATGTCGCGGGCCGTTCCGCTTCGACGTGCTTCGCCGCGTGGCCACGTTCAGCGAGCGGGTGGACGTTTTGAAGTTGAACCCCGGCGGCCCGGCCGATCAGATCGCCTGCGATTTGCTCTCGTTGTATTTCGCCGAGCGAAAAACTGGAGCCGCAAAAGCCGAGCCGGGCGCGCTCGATCTGGTCGCCGAGCGGCTCGAATGTCGCGGCAATCCGGTGGTGGTCACCGCACCCAGCCGGAAGCTCAACGCACGCGCTCCGCGGATCGAATACAACCTGCTGACCGAAGCCATCGTGCTCGACGGCAATCGAGAAGTATTCCTGCAACAGGGACCGAACGAAATCCATGCCCAAAGCCTGTACTATCAGGCGGCAAAACAGGGCGGCCTGGGCCGGGTCGTGGCGCAGGGGCCGGGTTGGTTCCGCGGACGGCTCGACGAAGCGTCCGATCGGCGGTTGGAGGCCGTTTGGAAGAAGCGCTTGCAGGTCTATCCACATCAGCAAAAGCAGGTCATCTCGCTCGACGGCGGGGCGGAATTGAAGTATCAAGGCGTGGGCCAGCTCCAGGCACGGGAGATTTTCTTCTGGCTTGCCGAGTCGCCGCCGATGGCCGGCGACAAACGGACCCGTTTGCGACCCGATCGGATGCTTGCCCGCGACGACGTTCGGCTCAACTCGCCCCAGCTCTCCGGCAAGGTGAATCAGTTGGAGGTGTGGTTTGAGGAGCGGGGGCAGGGATCGGGGTTCGGGGTTCGGGGGTCAGAGGTTGGGAAACGCCCCGCCGGTGAATCCAGCAAGTTTAGCGGCCGTCGGAACGACGGCCAACCTGGCGCTGGGGCGGCAGTTCAACGGCCGCCCCAACACACTCTTCCGCAAAACTCCCAACGGCGGTACGAGGTAGTCGGGCGGCTGCTGAAAGCCAACGTTTTGCTCGGTGGTTCGCAGCCCATAATGTCACACCTGCTGGTGGAAGACGGCGTTTGTTTTCGGGAAATCCCGATTTCCCAGCCCGACGAGAAGCCGTTGCTGGTCCGCGGCGACCGGCTGGAAGTAGAAAACGCCACCGAGCCGAACGCCACGGTGACGGTGACGGGCCGTCCGGCCCGCTTCGAGGGGCAAGGACTCGGGCTGACCGGCTCGAACATCAATCTCGATCGCGGCGCGAACCGGCTGTGGATCGACGGCGCCGGGCGGATGGACTTGCCGTTGCCCGACAAGATGCCGAACCAAACGCCGGTCGGCGGCGGTGTGCTGACGGTAAAATGGCGGGGAGGGATGAGCTTCGACGGCGACACGGCCCTGTTCGAGGAGTCGGTGGTGGCCTCCGGTCCGTCTCAGCGGTTGGAAACTGAAAAGATGGAAGTGCAATTGCGGCGGAAGATCAGCTTTTCGGAGCCGAACTCGCCCGAGCAGCCGCAAGTCGAGAAAATCCGTTGTCCCGGAGAAGTAACGATTGTAAACCGCTCGTTCGACAAGCAACATCAACGCAGTTCGCAAGACCTGATTCAGGTGACCGATCTGGCCGTCAACGTTCTAAGCGGGGCGCTGACGGCCGGCGGACCCGGACGGTTCAATAGCGTCAGCCGCGGCGCCGAGGGACTGCCGGGCAGACCAGCCGCTCCCGCCGCAAAGGACCGACTCCACTGCCTGACCGTGCGGTTTGAAGGCTCGATTTCCGGCAATCTGTTGTGGCGGAAACTGACATTTCACCATCAAGTGCGGACGGCACGCGCGCCGGTCGCCGATTGGGACGCCATTCTGCCGACCGACAATCTGGACGCGCTTGGCCCCGACGGCATGACGCTCCACTGCGATCGGCTATCGGTGGTCGAAATGTCCACGCCGACCGGAAATCGGCGGTCGGTCGAGTTGGAGGCGCTGGGGAACACCGTCGTCGAAGGGACGACATTCACCGCGCGCGGCCACCGCATTACTTACGGCGAGGCCAAAGCCCTGTTGGTCTTGGAGGGAGACGGCCGCAACGACGCCGAGTTGTTCCGGCAATTGAAACTGGGTACGCCGCCGTCCAGAATCGCCGCGCGAAAAATCCTCTACTGGCCCAAGACCAAGCGGCTTGAGCTGATCGACGCCCGATCGCTGGAAATCGGCCGCTTCCCCAACGGGAATGGAGCGATGCAGTGAGTTGGGAGGAAGAGAGAAGAGAGACAAGAGAAGAGAGATAAGAGATGAGGAAACAAAACCAAAGGATTACAGAAGAATCCTGTACGAGGATCTCTCCAGAAAAAGATTCTGCATCCCGGAAACCGACACATCCTCGTCTCTTATCCCTCTTCTCCCATCCCTCTTCATTTTTTTTCCTCGCAATATGGCTGCTGCTTTTGCTTGCCGGCCGGGGGGCGATGTTCCGCGATCCGGGCACGTTCTGGCACGTCGCCGCCGGCGATAAAATGCTCGCGGCGGGAGAAGTCGTCCGCCAAGACCCGTTCAGCTTCACCCGCGCCGCACAACCATGGATAGCCGATCAATGGCTGGCCGAATGCGGCATGGCGGCCGTCCATCGGCTGGCCGGTTGGGACGGCCTGCTGCTGCTGACGGCGGCCCTTTTGGCGGGCTTCTACGCCTGGATCGCCACGCGGCTGCTCCGCGGCGGCCTGCACCCCCTTCCCACCTGCCTGCTGCTGGCACTGGCGATGTTGATCGGTACGCCGCAGTTTCACGTTCGGCCGCTGGTCTGTAGCATCGTGCTGCTGGGTATCGCTTTCGCGTGGTTGGTCGACGTGGAGTCGGGCGTCAAACGCCCGCGACATTTGTGGTGGCTCGTGCCGCTGTTCATCGTTTGGGCGAACGTACACGGCGGCGTACTCGGCGGGCTGGGGACCGTGGCACTCTGCGTGGCCGGATGGTGTGTAGCACAGCCGCCCTCGGCTGTGCAAACCGTTCAGCACAGCCGAGGGCGGCTGTGCTACATCGAGTTGGTTCTCTTGCTGCTGGCGTTGGCCGCAACGACGTTAATCAATCCCTACGGCATCGACCTGCCGCGCGGGTGGCTGGAAACCCTTACGATGCCGCTTCCCGGTTTGATCGAGGAGCACGCCCCGCTCGACTTGGCGAAGCCGCTGGGTTGGGCCACGGTCGCGCTGGCCGCCGGCTACGCGGTAGTGCTGATCGGAGTCTTTCCTCGTCGGCCGCGGATCACCTGGCTGATTCCGCTGGTGTGGTTTGTCTTGGCGCTCGCGCGCTGCCGCAATGCCTCGCTGTTCGCCGTCACCGTCGCGGTGGTCTTGGCCGACGTGCTTCCACATTCGCGCGTGGGCGAGTGGTTCCGACGGCGCGGAATGCTCGGCGCCGCTCGACCGGCTGCCGGTTGGCGCCCGGCCGTCTTGCCGCTGATCGTCGTCGCGGCGGCGATGGCGATTCAGATCGGCGGCGTAAACTTGCCCGTCGTGGGGCGCGGCTGGGTACGGTTCGACCGCGACCGCCGGCCGGTCGAGTTGCTGCCGCGGCTCGATGAAATCGCCCAATCCAACAAAGACGGCGTCCGCGTCTTCAACGACATGAACTTTGGCGGATTCCTGATCTATCACCAGCCGCGGATGCGCGTTTTTATCGACGACCGATGCGCGCTGTACGGGACCGATTTCCTCCAGGCATACGACCATGCGAGGCGTGAAGACCCGGCGCAGATCGACCGCTGGCAACGCCGGTACGGATTTCACCACGCGCTGGTGGAGACGGGCGGCAATTTCGACCGGCATTTGCGTTCTTCCGCCGCCTGGACCATTTTGGGCCGCACGCCCGCCGCGACGCTATATCAACATCGTCTGGGCGTTTCGGCCCCCGTGCGATAAAATGACCGTTTCGCAGCCGTCGGCACGGCGGCTTGCGACGTACGGGGTCGCCGTTCCGGCAACCGCTAAACAATGAGGACCACACGATGAAAACCCTGCTCACCGAAGAACAACTCGGCGAGGGCATCCGACGCATGGCCGGAGAGATTAAGAAGCATTACCAAGACCGGCCGCTGACCATCGTCGGCGTGATGATCGGCAGCATCGTGCTGTTGGCCGACCTGATCCGCCTGTTGGACCTGCCCTTGCGGGTCGAGTTGGTCCAGGCCCGGAGCTATCGCGGAGGCAGCACCCGGCCCGGTCCGCTGGCGATAAACGTCGATCTGCTCTCCGAGTCGATCCAAGGGCGCGACGTGTTGCTGGTCGACGACATCTTCGACACCGGCCGCACCCTGTGGGAGCTGATTCCGCAGATCGACGAGCTTGGCCCGGCGAGCGTCCGCAGCGCCGTATTGTTGTGGAAGGAGGGGCGGAGCGAAGTGGCGATGAAGCCCGACTTCGCCACCTTTACGATCCCCAACGAGTTCGTGGTCGGCTACGGCCTCGACTACCGCGACCAATACCGCAACCTGCCCTATCTGGCTGCGTTGGAGCCGCACGAAATCGAGCACGACGCATGACAAAACGCATCCTGCAAATCATTCCGACCCTCGATCTCGCCGGCGCGGAGAAGCAGTTGTGTCTGTTGGCCGGCGGGCTGCCGCGCGACGAGTTCGAGATGCACGTCTGCGCCTTGACTCGCGGCGGGCCGCTGGAGGCCGAGCTCAGCGCGGCCGGCGTGCCGCCGACGGTCATCGGCAAGCGCTGGAAGCTGGACCCCGGCTCGTTCTGGCGGTTGAAGCGGCACGTGGCCCGATTGCGCCCCGACCTGATCCACACCTGGATGTTCGCCGCCAACACGTACGGCTTCGCGGCCGCGGCGGCCTGCGGCGTGGCAAACGTCGTGATCGCCCAGCGATGCGTCGATCCGTGGAAGAGCCGGCTACAACTGGCCTTGGACCGTGCGATGGCCCGGCGTTGCCGCGCGGTGGTGGTCAACAGCCGAGGCGTGCGCGATTTCTACGTGCAACACGGCGCGCCGGCCGATCGGGTGCGGCTGATCCCCAACGGCGTGGCGATACCTCGGCCGCCCGACGCCACGCGCGGGCAACTGCTGGCCGAGTTGGAATTGCCCGAAAACAGTCGGCTGATCGGACTGGTCGGACGCCTGTGGCCGCAAAAACGGGTGCCGGACGCCATTTGGGCGGCCGACCTGCTGAAAGTCATCCGCGACGACGTACACCTGCTGGTCGTCGGCGACGGACCGCAGCGCGACCAGTTGCGGCGGTTCCGCGATCTGGTTCGCATCCGCGACAAGGTCCATTTCCTCGGCCAGCGGAGCGACGTGCCGCGGCTGATGCCCCACTTCGACGTCCTCTGGTCAACCAGCGGCTACGAGGGCCAATCGAACGTGATTCTCGAAGCGATGGCCTCGGGCGTGCCGGTGGTGGCCACCGACATACCCGGCACCCGTGAGCTAGTCGTCTCTGGCGAGACGGGCTATCTCGTCCCGCTCGGCGACCGCGCGGCGTTTGCCAAGCAGACCGAACGTCTGCTGAACGACCACGCGCTATCGGCCCGTCTCTCGACGGCCGCCCGAGAGCGGGTCCAAAGCGAGTTTAGCGTCGAAAAGATGATCGAGCGGCACGTGGAGTTGTATCGCGAGTTGTTGGGATCGTAGCGACCATTGTCCGAACCGTTCACAGGTTTGGTCACTTCTTGGGCTGCGTTTATCCGGGACCGCCAGGGGGGAGGGTGAGCTTCTTACTGTCAGCGGCTCCCTTGGAATCGACCGCCTTCGGTGAGGCAACGGGCGGATTCTTTGGCAGGGGGGCCGGATTATCCGGTATCTCGACCTGATCGGAACCGCTGCCACACCCGGCCACCAGACCGAGCAAACAACCGCCAATAATCGCAACGTAGATCAATCGCATCGGGAAAGCTCCTTTGTAGGGTGGGTCAAGCGAAGCGCGGCCCCACCAACAGCGGGAAAAACGTGGTGGGGTCGCGCTTCGCTTGACCCACCCTACTTTCCTATGATTTTCATCACGGGATCTGAACTGTTTGCCCATCGGCAATGGCCCCAGAGTAGAAACGGAACGTATCGTCGTCGATAGTTATCGATATCTGTCGGACGGAGCCGTCGGCCAGGCAGAACTGGACGATCCCCGGATGGTGGCTGCTGAACTGACACCACTCTGACTCCTCGTCCAGACCATAACCCATCCCCATGGTTCCCGCGCCGATCCACGCATACGAGCCGGAACCGTTTGTAGGAGGTAAACTGCCGCCCATGGCTTCCCCGAACAGGAGCGTATTGCTCGAACCGTCCGCGATGTCCCGAAAATCGGTCTGGGAGCGGTTGTAGAAGACGCCTCGGAAGAAGTCGTACGAGGGTTGGTCAATGTAACCTGAGAACCCGGCCACGCCGAAATAGTTGGTCCGCCCGAGCGAATCTCCCTCTCCATCAGGGAAAATACCACGCGATATCGTTCCCACATTCTACGACGGGTCGTAATAGTAATAAATCATTACCGCCGGAATGGGCTTATCGTAAGGGGTGTCGGAAGGACAAATGAACGTCCCGATCTTGGTCTGGGCCATCCTCCACGCGTGGGGCCTTGTTGGTGCCCAGTACGGGTTGCCAACCTGAGCCAGGTCGAAAAGCGAAATGCCGGCGTTCGCCGGATCCGAGATGTCCGCATCCATCGGCTCCCAGACGTTGTCCAGTTCCATAAAGGGAAGAATGAAGGCCAAGCAGCACACTGCCTGACCACTAAAAGCCGCGGATTGGGGTTGAGGTATCGGGCCGAGATAGCCGGGCGGGAAACGGTTGTTCTGGTTCTGGAAGTTGTGGGCACCCAGCCCGATCTGCTTGAGATGATTGCTGCACTGTATCCGCCGCGCCGCTTCTCGCGCCGCCTGCACGGCCGGAAGCAGCAGGGCGATCAAAATCCCGATGATCGTGATGACCACCAGCAACTCCACCAACGTAAACGCACCTCTTTGGCTACGTTTCATGACATCCACCCCCAACAAATTGTGGATCCCAAAAGAATTGATGAGGAAAAGCCGCTCAACCTCCAAGGCACACCGGAGAATCGAGTCAAACGGAACAAGCGCAGTTATATATCTTCTCCGCGAAAAAGCCAAGCGTTCTTCCAACAATCGATGGAGTTTCTTGGGAAAAGCGGCAACGAAGCCAATCGATGGGGGGGTATCCGCCAGTTTGCCGGCCGAAAATCCTATCGATTATTTAATCGGTATGAATATCGGAGTGTTGGCGGCTTAAGGTGTCGCTCAAATAAGCCTCATGCCGAGCGAGCAGGAACCGTTCGGGCAGACGCTTCATCCGGGTGTACCAAGGTTCTTCCTCGGGATGAATTGGATCGACCAGGATGCTGCGGATGCCGGCCAGCCGGCCGGCCAGCACGTCGGCGAACAGTTGGTCGCCGACGATGGCCGTCTGCGAAGGTTCGGCTTGCAGCTTCCGCAACGCCTGCCGAATACCCCACGGCAAGGGTTTCATCGCCTTGGCGACGCAGGGCAATTCGAGCCGCTCGGCAAAACCGCGGATTCGCGGCCCCATCCCATTCGAGACCAGACACAGACCGAAGCCCGACAGGCGGAGTTGTTCGATCCAGGCCACCGCCTCGGGCAGGGCCTCGCCTTGGCTGTATCGCGTCAGCGTGCAATCCACGTCCAACAACAGCGTGTGAAGTCCCCATTGCTGGAGCCGCTCGGGCGTCAGCTCCCAGACTCGACCGATACGGTAATGTGGAGTCAACAGACGAAGCATGGATTTAGGGGGTAGTGGATAGGGGGTAGTGGATAGTGGGTAGTGGATAGTGGGTAGTGGATAGTGGGTAGTGGGTAGTGGGTAGTGGCCGGAAAGTGGAAAAGATGTTTTCAGAAAAGAGATTATTGGTTAACAGATGCCAGCGAAAGTCGAAAGTTTCCTTCACTACCCACTATCCACTATCCACTACCCACTACTCACTAATCCCTCCACCAATATCGAAAAATGCACCAAAAAGCGTGACAGGCGTCGGCCAGTCCAATCTTCTTGCCCTCCTCGTAGGTTCGCCCAAAGTAGCTGATCCCGACTTCGTATACCCGATATTTTCGCCGAGCGATCTTGCATGTCAATTCGGGTTCGATGCCGAATTGTTTTTCTTTTAGTGTCGGCGCGATGGCCTCGACCACCTCGCGGCGAAACACCTTGTAGCAGGTCTCCATATCCGTAAGGTTCAGGTCGGTGAACATGTTCGAGAGCATCGTCAGCAGGCGGTTGCCCACGTAATGCCAGTAATACAGCACCCGATGCGGTCCGACCGGGAGGAACCGCGAGCCGTATACTACGTCGGCCACCCCCTCGATGATAGGTTGAATCAGCCGGTGGTACTGCGAGGGATCGTATTCCAGGTCGGAGTCCTGGATGATGACGATGTCTCCAGTCACGTGCTGGAAGCCGGTTTTTAGCGCCGCCCCCTTGCCGCAGTTGCGTTCGTGCAGGACGATGCGGACGTCCTCTCCGCAATCCATCGCCGCCAGTACGTCGCGGGTGCCGTCGGTGCTCCCGTCGTCGACCAGGATGATCTCCTTGGGAATTGGCACCGCGCGGATGCGGCGGACGATCTCCGCGATCGTGGCCTTCTCGTTGTAGATCGGAACGACCACCGAAATCCGTAGCCCCTCTGGAAGAGGGTAGATTCCCAGCTCGCGGCAAATACTCTCGCCGATCAAGCCGCGCAAATCGCGGATGGCGTCGGAATTACCGGTTGAATGGTTCATGGCTGGAAAAAATTATCGAGAATTCTCTCTACCATCATACCCCGGAAATAAGGGGGGATATGAGTGAAAAAAGCGGGGCGGTTCTTAGATTATAGTGTTTTTGTCAGAAAATGAGAAACAGGCAGAGCTTTCCGGTGTCTCGCTAAATACTAAGGACCGACCCTTTTCGCCTGGGGCTTGACTCGGTTGGGCTTGTAACTCTATACTCTGCCGCTTTTTGTGCCGATGGCGAGGAACTATACGGTGAACGGCCGGAAGTGTAGCTATCTTCTCCATCCGAGAAGAATGTTTCACTGCAATATATAAATAAACGAGGGTGTCCGGGAATAGTTCCATTTAGCCCGCCGTGAATACCATTTAGCCCGCCGTGAATACACGGCGGGGAAGAGTGGTTGGACGCACCAGACCGTGCCCCGGGTGTATTCACCCGGGGCTAAATAGCTGTTTTAGAAATCAATATGTAGCACAGCCGCCCTCGGCTGTGACCGAGAACTCACGGTTAATCACACAGCCGAGCATGGCAATGGCCGATGCACACGTCCAACGGTCTTTCCGCCGCTGGCTCGGCGCGCGTTGGCTTGCGGCGCCATGTCTGTTGCTGCTGACGGCGGTTTGTTATTGGGGGACGCTCGACACATTCTTCGTGCAGGACGATTACTGTTGTCTGGCCGTCGCCGGGCAA
>JAUWPQ010000409.1 GCA_030611515.1 Planctomycetota bacterium
GACGGTTTCTTCTGCGCGGCGTACCAGTACTTCCACGCCTGCTTGTCGAAGTTGAAGTTGCATCCGGTTATGACGACCAGGGCGTCGAGCACGGTCTGGTTGGGGATCCGCCGGCGGATGTATTTGGGTTTGTTGCCCATCGAAAGCCCCGATCCACCCGAACCGAAACTGGCGCTCATCCCATCGCCGCCGGGGGTGACGATCCTGAACTTGTGGACCGTGACCAGGGCGTTGATCAACGGGCCAACCGACGAGGGGTCTTTCATCCGGCCCAGGCCGATCGCCGCCAGATTGACCACGATGTTGTCTTTGTCCCTGAGTTTGCCGACGAAATAGGTGGCCACTTCCGGCCGCTTCTTTTTTTCCAAGTGGTCCAGGCACGTCAGCCGCACTTCCTCGACCGGGTCGACAATCGACGCGATGGCCAGCGCGCGGGCCGACTCGGGCGTGTCGATCTTGGCCAACGCCACGATCAACAACTTTCGGACCCGTGGGTCCGACTCGTTGCGCAGACCCATCATCAGGGCCTTGGTCGCGTTCGCGTCGTCGATGGCGCGGATGTTCTCCTGGGCTTGCCGGCTGCGGTCCGAATCGAGCCAGCCGCGCCAACGCTTCAGTTTGATGAACCACTCCTGTTGCGACTCCTGCAAATCCCGTTTCTCTTTCAGCAGTTCGACCTCCTGCGGCAGCTTCCATTGTCCCTTGTAGCGGACGTAGCCGCGTTTGGTCATCACCTCTTCGCGCGTTGCCCACTGGCCGTCGACCTGGCTGTAGCCCAGCGCGCGGCGGGCATCCGCGTGGTCGGGGTCAAGCTCGATTACCCGGCGCAGGTGCGTCTGCCGCTGGGTTATCAGCCGCCGCTCGCGGCACCATTGGGCCAGCGCCCATTGGCCCTCGACCGTGTCTGGACAGGTCGGCCGTATCCGCTCGTATTCGGCCTCCTCGGCGCGAGGGCGGAGCACCTTGCGGACCCGCTTGGCGTCGAGCGTGACCTTGACGCCTTCGGCAACCTCGACGACAAAGCTCCGCCGAGGCGACTCTTGGGGGTTGAGCAGCTTACCCACTACTCGACCACCGCCGACCAGCTCAAAAACCTCGGCCGAGGCGGTCGCGGAAAGCAGCAACAAAATAACGATAGAAGTGAGAATCGGCTTCATTGGTCCGTCCGGTGGATGTTCTAAATGGTCAACAATACGTTTGTCGTAATAGCCGGGAGCTAACAGCCCTGCCA
>JAUWPQ010000310.1 GCA_030611515.1 Planctomycetota bacterium
ACCGCCGCCAACGCCGCCTTCGCCTTCACCGCCGCCTCGATCCGTCGCCGTTTCACTCCCATGTTATTCTCCCAAGTCTGGACCAATCCTACACAACTTTCAACCTAAAGTCGTGGTCCAGTTTCATGGGGCCAGTATAAAGGATGGGGGTGCAATATCGATGGCGATACCGGTTTACCAATCCTTTGATGCAACCATACGTGATAATGAGGGGCGTCGAGAGCGGCATGATTAGTGACGAACAATTACAGATAATTGCCAACAAGGAAGATCGTTATCCGCTTTTCAGAAAAAGGGGGCAAGCGGATTAATATCGTAAATTTACCCCCACCGCTTTTTGGCCGCCTTTTTAGCAATTTCCTTCCGCTGCTCTGCCGTTAGTTTGGCTGCCCTAGCAGGTCCGCCTTTTTTACCCCCAAGTCGTCCAAGAGCGACGGCGGCGGGGTTCTTCTTCTTTGGCGGATCAGCATCCGGCACAATGGCGTCGAGAACGTGCCGGGCTATTTCTGACGGGTCTTTCGGTTTGCTTGAGCGTTTAGGCATACTGTAAGTATACGCCGGTCTGCTTTAGCGGTCAAGCTAGATAAGTATTTATGATCGCACAGGAGAACCCAAATCATCCACTTTCAAGGGCGGTTTCTTGGCCATCAAATTGGCCAATAGGAATTGTTGCAGCTCCACCAGACTCTTCGACTACCCAGAAGGTAAGTTGACCGATTGTCATGCCGGGTTTCATTTCAATATTAAATGGGCCAAGGTTGCAAATCTCAAGAGTAAGGCGGCCGCGCCAACCGGCGTGAGCATGGGGAGCTGTCAAGTGTACAAGCATCCCTAAACGGGCAAGGCTGCTTTTTCCTTGAACGTGCATGGCAATATCTGGCGGCAATGTCGTGTGCTGCCGCAGATCAGCTAGATAGAACGTGTGGGGGCGTAACGTGATAATCCCAAAATTGTCTGGCGGGACTTCACACAAATACTGCCGGGAAAATTGCTTGTAACTAAAATCGTCTGGAGGCTGTTTCCACAAGGAAATTGAAATAGTCGCACCCTTAGGTGGTGTTTTCCATTCGTAAATATGATCTCCCAAATGCACATCCACCGCATCGCTATCGTAGTCTTCTTCCTGCGGCGGAGGATTTATTATAATATCCCCCACTTCCAGCCTTCGAGCAATTGCCTGACGTGACAAAATGCCCATTAGGTCTGAACCTCCGATTTAGAAACCCAAATCCGACGACCACCAGCCACTACTTGACGGGGTAACTCAACGAGCATTTTAGATCCATTGGTCTTGACGATAGTAACCATTACCAAAGCGGGGACATCATCATCGCCAAGAATCTGACCATCTTGGATGGCTACAAGATCGCTATCAATCATTGACTCGTAACAACGATCCGAACCTCGGATTGAAACCCCGGCTTCGTGAGCGAACATGCCCCTTCCGGCAGTGCATCGCAATTTTCCGATCTGAAAAGCTGTTTGAGACATCGGCCAGGCTCCTTCTTTCCGTGTCAAGAGACGAATGCGGTGGTGTTAATGATTGACTCCACCACAAGAGAACAACCCTTTTTACCAATCGACCGCACGATGGTCAATTACATTGTAAAACTTTATCTAAATAGGTGGGCCAAGATGACCCACATGCAGCAGAGTAACACACCCCCCATAATAATCCGAATTTCAAACTGACCCACTACCGAGCACAATACCAGTATTGACAAAATAGGGGGATTCGATAACTTTCTGGTTGGGTTGCCCGGTACCTATAGGACGCTCGATCGCAGGTAAGGCCCTTGGATTTTCGTCGCTTCAGTTCAAGTGTCCAGGTCTCATCTCGGGCCGCGGCCACCAGACCGATGATTTCCGCCGCCGCAATCGCAACGAGCAGACATCTCGCGGACAGTCTCGTAATCATGTCCCTTTAGTTATCACTGTTTAGACTTAGACTTGGGTTTTGCAACTTTAACGGCCGGCTGCAACACCGCTTTGCCGATGACGGTCGGCTCGGAATCGTCGATGGCGAACGGCCCGGCGTTTAACTTCACGCGGGCTTCATATTTGTCGGCCAACTCGGATGGTACTCGCCACGAGTACCCGCAGGTGAAGCCTCAGCCATATTCAAAGTCGCCCTCGACGACAACTTTGCCCTTTGGGTCGGTGATGGTGATTTTCGGCTTCTCGGGGCGATTCCCGTTGACCATCATGTAAGACACTATCTCGGAGTCCGTCCCCTGTATCACCAGCGAGAGGTAGGCGGTGCCGGGAATCGCATTCACCGTGACGCGAAGTTTGTACGGAGGGCCGAATTTCAGCGCCGTCGTTTGCCCGGCTCGAACTGTCGCCAATTCACCCTTCGTGGTTCCCCGAGCGTAGACCATGCTTATGTTCGACCTGCCCCTGGACGACCGAGCGGACGAACCGAACAGCGACTCGGCAATGGCGCTCAGCAGCGACGGTTTGACCTCGCTGTCTTTCCCCTCCTTCTCGGCTTTAGGCTCTTTCTTCTTTTCCGGCTTCTTCCAATCCTTGACCTGGATCGAATAGGAAAGGACTCGCCACTGGCCCGCGGGGACCGTCGCCGGCTTCGATCCATCGAGATTCAGATCAATCTGGCCCAGTTCACCGATAAGTTGAACGTGGCACGGGGCGTGTGGGCTGGTAATTTGCCCGCGCGGTATCGAGGAGGGCGTCCAGGTCAGTTCATCGCCCAACGGCGAGACCTTCACGTGGTAGAACTTGTCATCGAGAACGGTTAATTTGGCAAGGTATTGCCGATGCTTGTTGGCAAATTCATTCCACCTCTCTCCGCCTGTCCCAGCGGCTTTTTGCGGCTCGATCAGGAGCATGTCGCCGTAGTTGGGTACGAGTTCGTTATCCGAACCGCGAACGTCTTTGGATAGAGAAACCACGTCGTTGAACCGTCCGTTGCTGTTATGATCGAGAACGACGATTTTCCATTTCTTTTCGTCCAGCGTAAGCGTACCCTGCCGATACACGGCCGATTTCAGCGACACCCAGACATATCGGTTTGCACCGCGTCCCCAACCTCTCGCCTCGAAAAAGAAGGAGTAGTCGAGCTTCTTGCCGTCCACGTCGACGGCGAGGTCCACCCGGGGGAACTCGCTCTCCACGCGAGACGGCCTTGGCGAGAACAACAGCGACCAGATGCCCGGCGGAGTTTCAGTCTGCTTGACGGTCGGCTTGTCGATCGGCTTGTCGTCGGTCAAATCGCCGTTGCCGTTCAAATCGAAATAGAGCCGATCGTAGTCTTTCGATTTTTCATCCTTCTTATCAAGCACGAAGCCGTACTGTTTTGAGCCTAGCGTGGCCACGTTGCGCAAGGGACATTTTGAGAAATACTTGGCCGGCTCTTTCTGGACGGCTTTCTTGAAGCCCTCTTCATCAACGCCCGACTGAACGCCCTTGCGAACCTGCAAGAAGAACGTCTGGGGCGATATGTTGCGTAATATCCATTTATCCGAGGCCATGCTGCCGCCGGCGTCGCCCGATTCCAGCCGCACGAGTTCCAGCTTGCAGAGTTCTTTCTCGGCTGCCTGGGCGGCCGCAACGAGCGCCGTTCCCCACACGACCGCTGCACCTACAAATCGGCACGAAAATCTCATGAAAAACCCTCCCATAGGAAGACGACACATCAGAAAAACCGCCGCCCCAAACACTCTCGATTCAAGGTCCGTATTCTACAATAATCCACGGCAAATGGGAAGCGAACCCCGCACCTGTGCAGTTGGGGCTGATAGTACTACAGCGTTAGGTAGGATAATCGTGTAGCGGGCGGGCTTGCCCGCCGTTGGTTGCCCGCAAGAGTGCCACTGAGGCACAGCCTGCTATTATAGACACATCGTTTTTTAATTGTTTTTCTTTTGGTAACGGTGTTGAAAGCTATAAAATAAGAGACTCAATAGTTGGCGCGCCTTTACTATTAGGTA
>JAUWPQ010000214.1 GCA_030611515.1 Planctomycetota bacterium
GACCTCGTAGGTGCAGGGGCCTTCGAGGATGACTTTCGCGCCGGAGTCGTAGGTGATTTCCAACAGCCCGGAGTCGAGGATGTATTTGCGGTCCAAGGGAACATGGGCGAAGTCCGGCGGCGGCAAATAGCGGGGATCGTCGGACCACTTCACGTCGACCATGCCGGTGATCCGGCCGACGAACACCATCTCCGGCATGGCTTCCGACGGCACCGACTGCGACGGCGCCTCGGCGATATGTTGGTGGGGGGTGACTTTTATGGCCCCGAATACCAGCAGCATCACGCATACGATCACCGTGGCAACCATGCAGGAGAACGCCCAACTGCCGACAAAGTCAGAAGTGGGTAGTGGGTAGTGGGTAGTGGATAGAGGAGGGAAGGGGGGTTCGGGGTTCGGGGTTCGGGATTCGGGTTGGTGCGGCAGTTCAACTGCCGTGCCAACGGGAAGATCAATGGCCGGTGAACCGGCCATCCCTCGCTCCTCGGACGCGATTCTGGCCAGGACGGCTTCGTTTGTCGCCTGAGCGCGACACAGATACCGCAACTCGGCGTGCATCCGGCAGTATTCGAGATAAGCCCGTTGCAGTTCGGCATCGCCCCGCAGGAGATCCTGCAACTTCTGCATCTGCCGGTCGGAAATCGTTCCGAGGCAAGCGGCCTCGATCAACGGCCAAACTCGCTCGAAGGATGGTTCCGGTAAACTCATCGGTCCTTCGCCTCCATTGACCGCCGAATGCAGTCGAACAACACGCGTCGGATACGGCTCAGCGAATTGCAGACGCTCTGCGGAGAGCGGCCGAGCCGGACGGCGGTTTGATTGATGCTGGCGGTTGCCGCGTAACAAAGCTCGATCAGCCGCTGATCGTTTCCCGGCAACAGGTCCTTGCATCGTCGCAGCGCTTCGGCGTAAGATTCCTGCACCGAGTCGGAGGCGAGATCGATCGACGATTGCGTTTCGGTCAGTTCGTCCAAGAGGGACTCGTTGAAGTACAGGCGGCGCCGGCTCTTGCCCCGAAAGAAGTGCTGCACCTCGAATCGGGCGGTAGCCCTGGCCCAGGCGGCGAAGTTCGTGCCCGGTTGATACTCCTCGAACTTCCGCCACAACGCCAGCGCCGTGTCTTGGTAGATGTCCTCGGCGTCGGCTATGTTCGGCACCAGCGCGTAGATATAGCCGAACAGCCGCGGCTCGTGCAGCGTCAGCAACTGTGCGAATTCATCCGCTCGGCCATCGCCAAGATTGGCCATACCTATGATCCTCGCGCTGCTTCAGACAACGGTATCGAGAAGTCCGATCAAGAAAAGGAGATTCTCCCTTCCATACTACTTACATACACCCGCTCGTTGGAAATTTTCACGTTGAATATCATCCACGGCGGGGCGGAACGTGCCGTAACCGCCTATCGGGACGATAGTTGCGTCTCGCGAAATTCGATCGGCGCAACGTTTGTGTCATCGCCCGTAACCGTTTACGGGTTGGGAAAACATCGTCATTGCCGAGCGTAGCGAAGAATCTCGCCTGCGCCGCGATATCACACGAGATTCTTCGCTACGCTCAGCAGTGACGGGTGCCCCGTGAACGGTTACAGGCCGTGGAGATGCGGGGCAACCATCAAAACCTCTCCCCATTGATCAGCATTGGCAGACGCCTCCTGTAGGGTATACTTTGTTGGATCGTTTATCGCGATTGTACTATGGGGCGGCTTCTTGCCGAAAACATCACCATGAACCGTACATTCTTACCCCTGCGCCTATTTTCATCTGTTTTGTTGGGCATCGTCGCGGCGGCTGCCGGAGCGACCGAGAGCCGGGCCGAAGACAAGCTCATTCCCCCCTTCACGGAAATCCGGCAAACCGTGCTCGGCTATTTCGAGAACCAGCCCAACTATCGTCCAGGCGATCTGATCACGCGAAAGAAAGTCGAGCCGTTGTTGGTTCGCCTCCAGGAAATGGGTTTGCCGCTGCCGGAGAAAAAGGAGATTCTCGACGCCGTTCCGGTCGAGGGCGGGTTTTTGGCCAAGCAACTGAGCACTCCGGCCGGTCGGAAGTTCATGCGCCAAATTTCCCGATATCCGGACGCGTACGATCGGCTCGACCGCCTCAGCCGCCTGCCTCGCGGACAGCAAACCGTCCGCGACTTGATACGAGGTCCGGGCGGCTACAAGATGATCGAATACATGACGACCGCGGCGGGCGGAAAAGAGTTGGGCAAAATGCTCTCCAACTCGCCGAAAGGGAAAAAGTTCAACGCCCCGACCGGCCGCATCTACACGGCCAAGATTTTGCTGAAGCGGTTGGAACAGAGCCGCGCCGAGTCGGTGAAGGCCGCTCGGAAACAGCCGGGCCGTTAGCTTGCACGGACGCGATCGGTTTTCCAGTATCTGTTGCGGAAAGCCTTTGAAACGGGTGCCATGGGTAAGCGAAGCTTACCCGTGAGCCGGAAAACATGGAAACCCCACACGGGTAAGCTTCGCTTACCCATGGCACCCACCCTTCCGCAACAGAAACTATCTAGCGAATCCGCCGGATCGAGTTGATCACGATGAGTTTCACCGGCGTCCGCTCGAAGTCGGACGTGTCTTGGACCGGAGTGTCGTTGATTTGATCGACGATCTCCATTCCTTCGACGACTTCTCCGAACACGGAGTAGCCGTATCCCTCGGGCGTGCGGTCCTTGTGGTCCAGCGCCGGGTTGTCGGATACGTTGATAAAGAATTGACAAGTCGCGCTGTCGATGGCGTCGGGAAACCGGACCATGGAAATCGAGCCGCGGCGGTTCTTCAACCCGTTGTCTGCTTCGTTGCGGATCGGCGTGCGGGCCGGCTTCTCGATCAGGTTCGTGCCGTAACCGCCGGCGACGAATCCCTGGCCTTTATAGACCTGGTGAATAATGGTTTGGTCGAAGTGCGAGGCGTCCACGTAATCGAGGAAGTTATTCACCGTAAGCGGGGAATTCTCTCTGTCCAGTTGGATTGTGATGTTCCCCAGCGAGGTCTCGATCAACACCAGGGGGTGTTTCGGAGCGACCGGTTTTTTGATTGCGGGACTGCTGACCCCATCTGCGGGAGAGGCATTCTCGCTCTGCCCGTTGATCGAGGCCTCCGGAGGCTGGCCCCCATCGCCTCCCCGATTGCAGCCGACCAGGGCCGAACACAGCAATAAACACGTCAGACAAGCTACAATGGATTTCCAGCGATCAATCACCGTTATGTCTCCGTACGTAACCGTTTACGGGCCGGTTGCTCAACGATCCATGTTACGACCCTCTATCATCCGCGGAATAGGTAATTGGTGCAACGTCGATTCTGACGGATTTTCCGAGGCGGGGGGGCTGGGGGGGCTGGGGGGAGTTTCCCTTCCTGCAAGGTATGATAGAATGGCGTAACCGTTCACAGGCCGGTAGGATACCTGTCATCCTGAGCGCAGCGAAGGATCTCGGATGAAAGTACGTTGCGGGCGAGATCCTTCGCTGCGCTCAGGATGACTATCGCCCCGTGAACGGTTGCTAGAATGGCGAGCGTGGGTCTACCAAGCACAGTACCATGTATAGCCGTTGGTTCAACGTAACCGTCGTGGTTCTTTGGCTGGCAACGATGAGTTGGCTGGTCATAGCCAAGATATTGCCGCTTCTGGCGGTTGGTGAGCCGCCGAGTCTTCCCGAGATCGTCGCGTCGCAGGTTGGCAATCCGCCGGTGGGTTGGGAGATTTTGATCGACAACCAGCGGCTCGGCTGGGCATTGACCGAGACTAAGTTGCGAGAATCCGGGATGCGCGACATCCGCGGCCGGGTCCATTTCGACAAGTTGCCGCTGGGAAAGATAATGCCCGGCTGGCTAAAGCCCCTTTCCAAATTGGTCGGCCGATCGGTCAACGAGTTGCGGATCAATGCGCGGAGCGTTTTGACCGTCGACGCGCTGGGACACTTGCTCTGCTTCGAGTCCACAATGCGATTGGACCCGCCCGACGAAGTGATCGGCATGAGCGGGATTATGGAGGGCGGGCAGTTGCAGTTGGTGATTCGCACCGGCTATGCGTCGTTCACCAAGGAGTTTCGATTGCCCTCGAAAGCGCTGCCGAGCGACTTTTTTTCGCCGCAGACATCATTGCCTGGTTTGTACGAGGGCCGGACCTGGACCGCTCCGGTCTACAGCCCGCTTTGGCCCTCGAAGAATCCGTTGAAGATAATTCGCGCCACCGTCGAAGGGATGGAACCGATTTTCTGGGACGGAGCGATGGAGAACGTCTGGATGGTGGTCTATCGCAACGAGACGGGAAACGCTTCGGACGGCAACCGGACGCAACAGGGAAAAGTGTGGGTCCGCCGTGGCGGCGCCGTGTTGCGGCAACAAGCGCGGTTCTCCAATTCAACCATTACCTTTGTCCGCATGACCGAACGACAGGCCGCTGAGCTGGTGGAATCGGCCGGTAAGCAGTGGTGGAAGCCGGAGAGCGGGGCGTGGATGGAATACCATGATTGAGTTTGACAACGTTACTCGCACCTACGCCCGCAAGGTCGCCGTGGACGGGCTGACGCTGAAGGTTTTGCCGGGGGAGTTGTGTGCCCTCTTGGGACCGAACGGCGCCGGAAAAACCACCACCATCAAAATGCTCACGGGGCTTCTGCGGCCCACGGCGGGCAGCGTACGGGTCTGCGGATATGATCTGGCCTCGGACGTCCGCCGCGCCACACACGCCATCGGATACGTGCCCGAAGAACCTTTCCTCTACGACAAGCTATCGGGTCGAGAGTTCCTCGAGTTCGCCGCCGAAATGCGCGGGCTGGACAGATCGACAGTCAACGATCGCATCCGGCGCGAATGCCGATACTTTGAACTCGACGATTTTATCGACGATCTGACCGAGACCTACTCCCACGGCATGAAGCAACGACTCGTCTTCGCCTCCGCCATGTTGCACGATCCTCCGGTGCTGGTGATCGACGAGCCAATGGTCGGGCTCGATCCGCGGAGCGTACGGATGGTAAAGGACCGGCTGCGCAAGCTGGCCGCCGCCGGAACGATCGTCTTCATGTCCACGCACACCCTGGCCATCGCCGAGGAGATCGCGCAGCGAATCGGGATCATGGACCACGGCCGATTGCACTTCTTGGGAACGGTGGGGCAGTTGCAGTCCGAATTGGCATCCAGCCACACGTCCTTGGAGCCGCTGTTCCTCGAACTTACCGCCGGCAACAACGGACGCCTGCGAAAGGGGATGGATTGCAAATTGGAAATTGAATAACGTTATCTCGTTCCCATGCTCCGCGTGGGAACGCACAACGGACGACGCTCCGCGTCGGGGGTTCGAGTTTTCCATCGACGCGGAGCGTCGGAAACACGGGTTCCCACGCGGAGCATGGGAACCAGATGAAATCCGCATGGGAACCAGATGAAATCCGCGTGGGAACCAGGTGAATTCGCACTATACAATCATGCGTCCTCCCGTCCTTTCTTCAACACCGCCGCCCGATTTCCTCTCGCCCCAACAGGAGGCCCGAGCGTTTGGACGGGCGCGCAACCGCACCCTCGCCACATTGCTGCGGCAAACGTTTGCCCACTCCCGCTTCCGCGTGACGCTGGTCGTAGTCTTGACCAGCCTGCTTTGGGGCGGAATGTTCTGGATGTTCACCGACGGGTTCTGGTTCCTCGAATCGATGATCACGCAACCCGACACGCACGCCCAAGCCGTGGGCGGAGTGTTCGGCGCGTTCTTCGCCGCTTTGATGCTGATGCTGATCTTTTCCTCGGGCATCATTCTCTACGGCTCCCTTTTCCGCTCGCGGGAGATCGCCTTCCTGCTGACGATACCCGCGCGCACCGAGCGGGTGTTCTTGCATAAGTTTCAGGAAGCGATCGTCTTAAGCAGTTGGGGATTCGTGCTCCTGGGAAGTCCCATCCTGCTGGCATACGGCGTGGTGTCCGCCTCGCCGTGGTACTACTACGTGCTGCTGCTGCCGTTCATCGTGGCCTTCGTCTACATCCCCGTTTCCATCGGAGCGATTATCTGCCTGTTCGTGGTGCATCGCGTCCCCGACAACCGTTTGACGGTATTGGTCGGCGGATTGGTTCTGTTGGCGGTCGGCGGCGCGTGGATCGCGTGGGGGTTGCTGACAGGCCCTAGAAACGACCTGCTCACGCCGGATTGGTTTCAGGAAATCCTCGGCCGGCTGCGGTTTTCCGACTATCGGCTGTTGCCCAGTTGGTGGCTCAGCACCGGGTTGCTCGACGCGGCCTCCGGCGCCTGGTCGGAAAGCATTTTGTTCTTTTCGCTGATGATTTCCAACGCCTTGTTCTTTCGCCAATTGGCCTTGTGGCAGGCGGGCAGGACGTATCGCGCGGCCTATAGCGGGCTGTACGGCAAGACGATGCGTCGCAAACGTTCCCGCCCGATGCGATTTGATCGACTGCTGTCTTGGCTCCTCGGTCCGCTTCCCGCGGCCATGCGTTTGATGGTGATTAAGGATCTGCGACTGTTCCGACGCGACCCATTGCAGTGGTCTCAGTTCCTCATCTTCACGGGCTTCCTGGTAATCTACTTTTTCCACATCCCCCGCTTCACGTATGGCGTTTCCTCGATCACCTGGGTGAACATGGTCAGCTTCTTGAACCTCTCGGTCGTGGGGCTGCTGTTCTCCACGTTCACCACCCGGTTCATCTACCCGATGATCAGCCTCGAAGGACGCCGGTTCTGGATGCTCGGCCTGTTGGGCGTGCCACGCCAGACAATCCTCTGGAGTAAGTTTTTCTTTGCCGCCGGCGGGGCGATCGTGCCATGCTCGGGTCTGGTGCTGGTCAGCGATCTGATGCTCGGCGTCTCGAATCTGATCGTTATCAGCCATCAATTGACCTGCCTGGTGCTTTGTCTGGGGCTGGCGGGAATAGCCGTGGGGCTGGGCGCCTGGTTGCCAAACTTCCGCGATGACTCTCCCTCGCGGATCGCCGCCGGATTCGGCGGGACGCTTACCCTGGTAGTCAGCACGCTGTATATCTTGATCGTGGTGCTGCTGACCGCCCTGCCCACCCACTTCTATCTGGTCGCGGAATACGCCAACCTCGGCGGGAACATTCAGGGCCAAACCGGCGTGCAGTGGTGGCTCGGTTTTTGGCTGGTGGCGGGCATCGCCGCCAGTCTGATTCTGGGCGCAATCGCCACCCTGGTCCCACTGCGGATCGGATTCCGCGCGCTCCAGCGGATGGAGTTCTAACTAGGCAAGTAGGGTGCGTCCGCGACGTACCTCACCCATAAATATCGGTGCGTCGAGGACGCACCCTACTCTTTCCCCAATTCCCGTCGCAAGCGAACAACCGCCTCGACCAGTTTGTCCGGTCCGTGGTGCAACGGGTCGCAGGCGGGTAGGCCCAACCGGCTTGCCGCCCGGTCGCATTCGGCCGCCACGGCGTCGTCGAAAAAACCGTTGCCGTTGACCGCCACGCCCACCACTCGGCACGGGTGCATCACGCCGGCCGCCGACTCATAGAACTCGACCACCTGCTCCAACCGAGGCAACGAGATTTCGTCCATGCCGTAGAACGTCCGCCGTC
>JAUWPQ010000067.1 GCA_030611515.1 Planctomycetota bacterium
TTTTTTTTTTTTTTTTTTTTTTTTGTTTTTTAAAAATTTTTTTTTTTTTTTGGCGGGTTTGGGGGGGCGGTGTGGGGCGGGTGGCCGTTTCCCCAAAACCAAAAAAAACCCCGGGCCCCATGGGGCCCCCGCTACACCCGAACATTTAAGCGTGACAAAGCACTACTGCTTGTAGATATCAACAACCACAACAAACGCAGGAGACCATAATGGGCGGAGTATTCGGTGTCGCGGCGAAAAAGGATTGCGTGGCCGACCTCTTCTATGGAACCGATTATCATTCCCACCTGGGTACGCGACGCGGCGGACTGGCCGTCCGCAATCGGCGCGAGTTCTTCCGCTCCATACACGACATCACCAACGCCCAATTCCGCGGCAAGTTCGAGAACGACTTGCGAAAAATGCACGGTCCGTTGGGCATCGGAGTAATCAGCGACTACGAGGACCAGCCGCTGATCATCGGTTCGCGTCTGGGGACCTACGCCTTGGCCACCGTCGGGCGAATCCAGAACCTGAAGAAATTGGCCGCCGAGACTTTTCGGGACGGCGCGACACACTTCTCCGAAATGGGCGGCGACGGCGTCAATCCCACGGAACTGGTGGCCACGTTGATCAACCGCGGCGGCAGTTTCGAGGAAGGAATCGCCCTGGCCCAGGAGGCGATCGAGGGTTCGTGCTCGTTGTTGCTGATGACCCGCCGCGAAATTTTCGCGGCTCGCGACCGGCTCGGCCGGACGCCGCTGGTGATCGGTCGGAAGTCCGACGCCCACGCGGTGACGCTGGAGACCTGCGCGCTGACGAACCTCGGCTACGAGTTCGATCGGTATCTCGGCCCCGGCGAGATCGTGCGCATCGTGCCGGATGGGTTCGAGACGTTGAAACCGCCGGGCGAGCGGATGCAGATTTGCGCGTTCCTGTGGGTTTACTACGGTTATCCGGCGTCGAGCTACGAGGGGATCAACGTGGAGGTCGTCCGCAACCGCTGCGGGGCGGCCTTGGCCCGCGCCGACCAATGCAAAGTCGATCTGGTGGCCGGGGTTCCGGACTCGGGGACCGGACACGCCATCGGCTACGCCAACTCCTCGGGCACTCCATACGCCAGACCGTTCGTGAAGTACACACCCACCTGGCCGCGCAGCTTCATGCCCCAGGAACAACGGGTCCGCGACCTGGTGGCAAGGATGAAACTGATTCCGATCCGCGAGTTGATCGACGGCAAGCGATTGTTGTTCTGCGAGGATTCGATCGTCCGCGGAACGCAACTGAAAGACACGATCCGCTTATTGCACGACCATGGCGCGCGGGAGGTACACATGCGACCCGCGTGTCCGCCGCTGATCCACGGCTGCAAGTTCCTGAACTTCTCCCGGTCGAAATCGGAGTTGGACCTGGCGGCGCGGCGGGCTATCAAGGAGATGGGCGGAAAGGCGAAAGCCTCGCTCGAACGATTCGCCGATCCCGACTCCGCCGGCCACAAGGCGATGGTGAAACGCATCGGGAAGCGATTGGGGCTTACGTCGTTGAAATATCAACGGCTCGACGACCTCGTTTCGGCCATCGGATTGCCCAAGGAGAAGCTCTGCACCTACTGCTGGGACGGCGTCGAGCATTGCGAAACGTGCCCGGCGAGAGGCGCCGCCGCCCGGCGGGGCAAGCCGAAACGACGCTAGTAGGGTGCGTCCTCGACGCACCACAAACAAGATTATCGGTGCGTCGCGGACGCACCCTACCTTTACCGGCTGTCTTCGACCAAGCGCGTCAGACGAACCACCTGTGCGCGGACTCCTTCCAGCCCGGGATTCAGCCGCAAAGCACGGCGAAAACATTCCAACGCCGAGACATGGTTTCCCAGTTGCAGATAGGTCTGGCCCATGCTCGCGGCGGCGACGAAATGATAGGGATTGATCTCCAGCGTCTGATGGCAATCGCGGATCGATTCGGTCAGCCGTCCCATCGCGGCTTGCGCCATCGCCCGTTGATGCCACGCCTCGGCGAACCACGGCGCCCGTTCGATCATCCAGGTGGCGCGGCCGAGCGCTTGCTTGTGCAACCGGTCCGCGTTGAGCCGGACGATCGCCTCGATTTCCTTGCATTCCGCGTCGTTTCCGGCCCGCGTCCAAACGCCGCGGATGCCGTTGTCGGCCAGCGTGCGTACCGTGCGGTCCTCGTCCAACAATGCGCAACCCATCGTGTGGTTTGCGTCGTAGTCGCCGAGAAAGCCCAAAGCAAGTACGGCCGCGCGGCGGACCTTGTGGTTCGGATGCCCCGCCAGTCGTTGGAGAGTGCCGGCCGAGTAGATTCTCGAAGCCCCGCGGGCAAACTCGCCCGTGTTTTGGTGGTCGAGGTACTGTTGGTATAAAACCAGCAGCAGCGGCGGCCTTGTGGGATCGGTACTCACCTGTCGGACCCCCCCGGAGGAAAACAATTACTTGCAGCGTATTACTTGATTGTAATTAGAGTTCCCGAGAATCGCCAATGAATTCTCTCGATGAAAGTGCGATTGAGGGATACACTGAAAGAGAACGTTGTTGGATTAGAACAATCGCGGAAGATAACCGGCGGCCAACCGCCGCCGGAGGACCGGGCCTACCATCAGACGGGGGGGTAATTGACTTGACGTTCTCCGCCGGATGAAATTGGGGTTCAGGAAAATTTCGCCGGCGATTTTTTTTCGTGATCAATAGCCGGGGGCGTAACAGTCCTGCCGTTATCCATATTTTGTCCCGGAGGGACGTTCCGACAATAGCCCAGCAGTTCACTGCTGGGGCGACGAGAAGCCCCCTTGTTTTCCCACAAGTCCCGTAGGGACGGCCGAAAATTGACCACCACGGTTCGACCGTCCCTACGGGACGGAGTATGGATTTGGTTCGCTTTCCTTCCCAGCGATAAATCGCTGGGCTATTGTCAAACGACCCTACAGGTCGAAAACGACGCCGTTTCCGAAGCGGGGGGTACATGATTGTGCGAATATCCGCGAAAGTCGGATTGCGTTTGGTTGTCGCAGTGACCCTCGCCTGGCGGTGTGCGGCCCTCTACGCCGACAACGTCAATTGGGCCACCGGTCCCGCCCTGCGAAAACAACTCGCCGAACCGGTGGACATCTATTGGGTGAACAATCCCTTGCGGAAAGCGATCGGCAACCTCTCCCAAACTCGGCGGGTGGCGGTCCTGATCGACAGGCGAGTAGACCCCGGCAAGGAACTGAACGTCTCGCTGAAGGGTGTGCCTCTGGAATCCGCCTTGCGGCAAATCGCCCGTCCCCGCGGGCTGGATGTGTCTCGGTTGGGCAACGTTCTCTACCTTGGCCCCGCAGCGGCCGCGGATCGACTGAACGCCGTATCGACGGAGTTCAAGGAAGGCATCCGGCGGCTCCCGTACGCCACGCAACGGAAGTATTTTCTCCGTAAAAAATTGGCGTGGGAGGACTTAGCCGAGCCGCGTGAAATACTGGAAATACTCGGCCGCCGCAGTGGGCTGGCGATCGACCGCCTGGATCGAGTACCCCACGATCTCTGGGCGGCGGCCGATCTGCCCAACCTCTCGCTGGCGGACCGGCTGACGCTGATCGCATTCCAATTCGATTTGACGTTCAAGATTGCGGCCGATGGCAAGCGGCTCGAACTCGTTCCCTTGCCGGAATACGTCCCAAAAACTCCCGCCGCGGAACATCCCGCCGCCACGCCGCGAAAAAAGCCGGCGTCCAAGCCGCCCGTGGACCTGAAACGGCTTCGCATCGACCGGCTGGTGGTGCAAGGGAAGCCGCTCGACGCGGTCCTCGGGCAATTGGCCGACCGGCTCGGCCTTGAATTGCGCATCGACCGACAAGCGATAGCCGCGGCGGGTATCTCGCTCGAGCAAAGGGTCTCGGTCAAAGTCGAAAACGCCACGATCGACGAGCTTCTCCGCGGACTGCTCCGCGACACCCGGCTGACGTTCCGCCGCCGCCAGCGAGTGGTCGAGATCGTGCCGGCGGCCGATAAACGAGCACGACATTGACATTGAAAACTTCCGTGGGGAGTTGGCCCGAGACGGCAAGTATTATACAATACCGGCCAAGACTCGACGGTCGAAACCACGGGAAGCATCCATGTTCATCTCCATCGACGGCGGCGACGGCACGGGCAAATCGACGCAGGCCGAATTGCTCGCCGGCTGGCTACGCCAGCAGGGCCGGCAGGTAGTCGCCTGCCGTGACCCCGGCAGCACCCCGCTGGGCGAGGCGGTACGGAACGTCTTGCTCGACAGACACGACCTAAATATCCACCGCCGTAGCGAGATGCTCCTCTACATGGCCGCTCGGGCACAGTTGGCCGAAGAGCTGATCCGGCCGGCGCTGGAGCAGGGAAAAACCGTCCTTAGCGACCGCTACCTACTGGCAAACGTGGTCTACCAGGGCCACGCCGGCGGGCTGGACGTGCCGACGCTCTGGGAGGTCGGCCGTATCGCCACCGGCGGTTTGATGCCCGAGCTGACCATCGTGCTCGACGTTCCACCCGAGGTCTCCGCGGCGCGGATCGACCGGCCGTTGGACCGCATGGAACTGCAAGGCGCCGCGTTCCATGCCCGAGTGCGCGAAGGTTTTTTGGCCGAGGCCGCCCAATTGCCGGAGCGGATCGTCGTTGTCGACGCCGCCGGTCCGATCGACGAAGTACAGGAGGAGATTCGGAAGTGTGTAGCGAGTTGGATAGTTGGCACCGGATAACTTGGAATGTTTAGCAGCCGCCGGCACGGCGGCTTGTAGCAGAACGGGGGCCGCCGTACCGGCGGCCGCTCAACGAATATGTGGCAAGATATTGACGGACACGACGACGTGGTCGAGCGGTTTCGCCGGGCACTGGCGCGCGGGCGGCTGGCGAGCAGTTTTCTGTTTGTCGGGCCGGCCGGCGTCGGCAAACGCACGTTCGCCCTGAAGTTGGCCCAGGCCATGCTCTGCCGGAGCCAGCCGGAGGAGGCGTTGGACCCTTGCGGCTCGTGCCCTTCATGTACCCAGGCGGCGGCCGGCACGCACGCGGACCTCGACGTGATCGTCAAGCCGGAGGGGAAATCGTTCATCCCGCTGGAACTATTCATCGGCGACGCGGACCACCGCCGCCGCGAAGGGCTTTGCCACAACATGAGCTTGAAGCCTTCGCTGGGCGGGCGAAAAATCGCCCTGATCGACGACGCCGACTATCTGAACGCCGAGGGGGCCAACGCCTTGTTGAAAACCCTCGAAGAACCGCCACCCCGGTCCGTGCTGATCCTGATCGGCACGACCGCGGCCAAACAGCTTCCCACGATCCGTTCCCGCTGCCAACTGATCCGCTTCCAGCCGCTGCCGACCGACGTGGTAGCCCGGTTGCTGGTGTCGAAGTCGCTGGTGACCGACGTGGACCGCGCCCGGCGCTTGGCCCAGTATAGCGAGGGGAGCATACAACGTGCGTTGGAACTGGCCGATCCCGAGCTATGGACTTTCCGCAACGCGCTCTATGAGCGGCTCTCCGATTCGGCGATCGACGGTGTCCGGCTGGCCCGCGCGGTCGCCGCCTTTGTGGACGAGGCGGGCAAGGTGGCATCGGCCCGCCGTGCCCGGTTGCGGCAGGTCGTTGCCTTTGCCGCCGAGTTCCATCGCCGACTATTGCGCTCGCTATGCGGCGCCGCGTCGTCGGAAGACCCCGAGTTGGAAAACCACGTGAATCGGGCGTTGCAGAACGGCCAACATAGCCCACGGTCCGTCGCCGCCCGACTGGATCGCTGTCTGGACGCCGCCGCCCAGATCGACCGCAACGCCAATCAAGCCACTCTGATCGAGTGTTGGGTGGACGATTTGGCGGGGGTTCGGGGTTAGCCCGCATTTCTCACCACTCGGGGCGAATCGACAACAGTGTGCCCCACCATGGGTAGAAATGCGGGTTATGGTTTTTCCCTCAGTTTTCCCAACCTCTACAACCGATAAACCAACGATGACGCATGATGTCGGTGGCTCGATCCAGGGAGATTTTACATGGACCAGACAAATTGCCTGACCGACGAAGTACAGGAGCTTGCTTGGGCGTTGGTCGATGACCAAGCGACCGACACGCAGGTTCGACGCCTGGAGGAGTTGCTTCTCGACGATCCCGAGGCGCGTCGCGTTTACGTGACCTGCATGCAGATGCACGCCGACCTGCACTATCTGCTCAGCGACAAGCGGCCGTGTCTGCCCGCCGCCGTCGAGAAGGCGATCGAATCGCAGCGGACTAAGAAGTCGGCGGCGCCGCTTCCGGTGGTCGATCTGCCGGCGGCGATCAACGTGCAGTTTCCCGACGTGTTTGCGTAACGGGCATTGGGTGGCACTGGCGTTTCGCCAGTGTCAGGCAAGCACTGGCAAGATGCCAGTGCCACCCACCGCTACACGAGCTACTTGTTTCTTTGCCGAGCGCGGATGTACTCGACGACCATCGGCATCACCGAGATGGCGATGATCGCCAGCACGACCAATGAGAAGTGCTCTTTGACCGGCTTGAAGTTTCCGAACCAATAGCCGCCTAGAACGAAGATCGCCACCCAAGCGATTCCACCCACTACGTTGTAGACGATGAACTTCGTGTAGTTCATGGCCCCGACGCCGGCCACGAACGGGGCAAACGTGCGGATGATCGGCACGAATCGGGCAATCACGATCGTCTTGCCGCCGTACTTCTCATAGAAGGCGTGGGTGCGGTCGAGATATTCCTTTTTCATAAAGCGGACCTTGCCGCTGAAGGCCCGCGGCCCGATATATGCCCCGATCCAATAGTTCACCGTGTCGCCGACGATCGCCGCCGCGCTGAGCAGCACCACCAACCATAGGGGATCGAGCGGGCTGTCGGGCAAAGCGGCCAACGCGCCGGCGGCGAACAACAGCGAATCGCCGGGCAGCAGCGGCGTGATGACCAAGCCCGTCTCGCAAAAGATGATTACCAGCAAGATAAGGTACGTCCAAACGCCGTAGTCCTTGATAACCTCGCCCAGATGTTTGTCGAGGTGAAGAAACAGATCGAACAAGTAGGTAATCCATTCCATGTTTGCAGTTTTCCTCGGTTGAACAGAAAAATATCAAGACTGCGGACTCGCCACCCTACTGAACTTCCCGGCCACCGTCAATTCCGCCTGTTATGTGGAGATATGTGTCCAAAAGAACAGTACGCCTTGACTCTAAGTGTAAGATATTATAGAATTGTACGAAACATACGATACAATGCTTTCTTCAAGTGCGCCAACTCGCGGGAGAACCGACGTGACCACTCTGAGTATAACGGAAATCCGAGACAATCTTTCTGACGCCATTAATCGCGTGGCCTACAAACAAGAGCGGATTTTGGTTCGCCGTTCCGGGAAAGACGTAGTGGCCATTGTTTCAATTGAGGATTTGGCGGCGCTCGAAGCGCTCGAAGACCAGCGCGACATCCGGGCAGCCAAGGCTGCCCTGGCGGAATCGAACGAGCGAATCCCTTACAAACGCGTTCGCCGTGAACTGGGATTGTAAACGCTGTCCGATGAGTTGTGATATATTCTTCTCAAATGGAAAAGACGGGGGCATTATCAACCGTTCACTGTAATAAATGGCTGCCTACAAAATAGAACTCACTCCGGCGGCGCGTCGCAACCTCCATTCGCTTCCGCGGACCACTCTCAAGAGAGTGGACGCGAAGATTTTGGCATTGGCAAAAAACCCCCGCCCGGCCGGCGCAAAAATGCTTGCCGGACCGAATCGCTTTTTGCGCGTACGGGTAGGCGACTATCGTATCATATATAGGGTCGAAGATGACCGACTTGTTGTTCTCGTGGTTCGAGTCGGCCATCGGCGCGAGATCTATCGCTGATCTCGGACGCATCTACATTTTCCTGCATTTCCAACGATTGGGCATTGTACAGGCCCCCGAGCGGTATTAGAAGTCCGAAAACAATTCTGCTGCATTATCACCGCGAAACATGCTCGGTTTTGCCCTTCGGATACTCGCTCGGGTGCCTTGACATTGACATTTTCAGGGGTTAGCATCATAGCAAGAGTGGTTCCTACAAGATAGTTTAATTTTGTGGAGGACGTGCCTTGAAGCACACGATATCCGGCCTGGTCAAAAACCGCACGGGGATTCTGGCCCAGATTGTGGGGGTGTTCAAGAAGTTCGCCGTCAGTATCAAAAGCATCGCCGTCAGCGAAACCGATCTGTTCGACACCTCGCGGTTGACGATCGTCGTCGAGGGGCACGACAAGGAGGTCCGCGGCGTCACCGCGCAATTGAAGAAAGTGCGGGACGTGCTGGACATCGACGATCTCTCGCGGCAGGAGTATCTCGATCAGGAATTGGCGCTGATAAAGGTCCATTTCCGGCCCGAGGAGTTCAGTCAACTCACCCAGACGGCCGAGGTCTTCGGCGCCCGGGTGTTGGCCATGGGTAAGAAGACCATCACCTTCGAGATCACCGGTGACGAGGAGCGGGTGGACGGCTTCATCAACGCCCTGAATTCTTTTGGCATCCGCGCCTTGGCCCGCAGCGGTCTGGTGGCGTTGAAGCGGGGCGACGAGGTGTGAGATGCCCCGCCAAAAGAAAATCCGCAGTCTCAAGGACCTTCTCGTTCTTGCCAAGAAACTGCCCGGCCAAAAAGTGCTCGTCCTGGCCGGCGCCGATCAGGAAGAAGGGCTGAAGAGCGTCCACGCGGCACATCGCCACGGTTTGATCAAGCCCCTGTTGATCGGCGACAAGAAGCGGATTCAGCGAATGTGCCGCTCTTTGAAAATTCCGCTGCGCGGCGTCGAGGTGCTGGACGAAGCAGATCCGAAGCTGATTACCGCCAAGGCCGTCGGGTTTTGCCGCGAAGGACGTGCCGACATCCTCATGAAAGGGACCGTCGGCACGGCCACGATTCTCCGCGCCATTCTCGACCGCGAAACCGGACTCGGCCGCGGCGGACTGCTGAGCAACATCACGCTCTTCGACTCACCCATCGAAAAGCGTCTGATGTTCATGTCCGATCCGGCGGTGAACATCAACCCCGACGTCGGCCGCAAGGTGGACATGGTACGGAACGCGATTTCGGTGGCCAACCGGCTCGGGTTCACCCGGCCCAAGGTGGCCATCTTGGCGGCCATCGAGAAGATCAACAAGGACATGCCCGCCACGGTCGACGCCGCGGTAATCGCCAAGATGGGCGAAACCGGGCAATTCCCCAACACCGACGTCGCCGGTCCTTACGCATTGGACATCGCCGTTTCCAAGCGGGCCGCGAGGATAAAGCACGTCGAAGGCCCCGTCGCCGGATGCGCCGACGTCCTCCTCTGCCCCGACATCCACTCGGCGAACATCCTTTACAAGTCGCTGGTCTATTTCGCCGGCGCCGAGATGGCCAACGCATTGGTGGGTGTGAAGGCGCCGATCGTCATGACCTCACGCTCCGATAGTTCACTGACAAAGCTCTACACGATGGCGCTTTCCGTGGTATTGGCGGGAAGCGAGCAGAAATGACCGCGAAAAACAAACGCGACCTGGTGATCGTCCTCAATCCCGGCTCGACCTCCACGAAGCTGGCCGTCTATCGCGGCTCGGATTGTCTGGCCGTCGAGGAGATCAGCCATCCAAAGAAGGAGCTGGCCAGGTTCGACCGCGTGGTCGATCAATATGAGTTCCGCCGCGACGCCGTTCTGCGTTTCATAGACGAGCAGGGGATCGACTTGAAGCGGTGTTTGGCGGTTGCCGGCCGCGGCGGGCTGACCAAGCCCATCGCCGGCGGCGTCTACCGAGTAAACGCCAAGATGATCCGCGACTTGCGCAGCGGGAAATGGGGCGAACACCCCTCCAGTCTCGGCGCCCCGCTGGCCAACGAGATCGGCCGCCGCGCCGGCGCGCCGGCCTTCATCGCCGACCCGGTGGTGGTCGACGAGTTCTGGCCGCTGGCTCGATACTCGGGCCATCCGGCCTTCGAGCGGAAGAGCCGTTTCCATGCCCTCTCGCAGCGTGCCGCCGCCCGACGCGCCGCCAAGGATTTGGGCGTGCCTTACGATAAACAAAACTTCATCGTGGTCCACATGGGCGGGGGTATCTCGATCGGCGCCCATCGCAAGGGACGCGTGGTTGACGTGAACGACGCCCTGGACGGCGACGGCCCCTTCTCGCCCGAGCGGAGCGGATCGTTGCCCACCGGCCCGTTGGTCGCGGCCTGTTTCTCGGGCAAACACTCGCCCGACGACGTTGGGAAGATGCTCGTCGGCCACGGCGGAATGTTCGCTTATCTGGGCACTAACGACTGCCGCGAGGTCGAAGAGCGCATCCGTCGCAAGGACGCCAAGGCGACGGAGGTCTACGAGGCGATGGCCTATCAGATCGGCAAGTGGATCGGCGCGTCGTCGTCGGTCCTTTCCGGCCGGGTGAAGGCCGTGGTGTTCGCCGGCGGTCTGGCCCGCTCGCGGTTGCTGATCCGCCTGATCAAAAAGTACGCCGGATTCGTCGCCCCGTTCATGGTCTACCCGGAAACCGAGGAGATGATCGCCCTGGCCACCGCCGCCCAGGCCGCGATGGCCCGAAAAATCAAAGTCCAGGAGTATCGTTGAATGTCTCGAATCGTTATCGACCCGGAACTGTGCAAGGCGTGCGAGTTGTGCATCTCGGTCTGTCCGAAGGAGTGCATCGAGCAGAGCGACACCTTGAACCGATACGGTGTGTATCCGATGCGGATGAGCGACGGCGCCGAGTGTACCGGCTGCACTCTGTGCGCCACGATGTGCCCCGACACCGCAATCGAAGTCTATCGAACCGTGGCCGACAAGACGCGAAACCAGGAGGTCGCAACGTGACTAAAGTATTGATGAGCGGCAACGACGCGGTTGTCGAGGGAGCGATCCGGGCGGGAGTGGATTGCTACTTCGGCTATCCCATCACTCCGCAGAACGAGATTATCGCCGGTATGGCCGCGCGTCTGCTGCCGCTGGGACGCGTTTTTCTGCAATCGGAAAGCGAGCTGGCGGCCATCAGCATGGTCCACGGCGCCGCGGCCGCCGGCAAGCGGGCAATGACCACCTCCTCAAGCCCCGGCGTCTCGCTGATGCAGGAGGGGATCAGCTACCTCGCCGGAAGCCGGCTGCCGGCGGTTATCGTCAACATCCAGCGCGGCGGGCCGGGACTCGGCAACATCGCACCCGCGCAAGGCGACTACTTCCAGGCCACCCGCGGCGGCGGAAACGGAGATTACCGAACCATCGTCCTGGCCCCGGACAGCGCCCAGGAAATGCTCGACTTCACCTTCCAGGCGTTCGACCTGGCCGACCAGTACCGTTCGCCGGTCATCGTGCTCAGCGACGGCCGCTTGGGACAGATGATGGAGCCGGTCGAGCTGCGCGATCCGCCCGCCCGAAAACGAGTGAAAAAACCCTGGGCACTTACCGGGGCCAAGGACCGCGACGCCTTCTTCGTCTGCTCGCTGCGTCTGCCCGTGCCCGAGTTGGCCGAGCACAACCGTGTGTTGGACAAGGTCTTCCGCGAGATCGAGCGCCGTGAGCCGCGTGCCGAGGCCTATCGCACCGACGACGCCCGTCTGGTCTTCACGGGCTACGGCGCCTGTGCGAGGCTCTGCCGCGAGGCGGTCGATCTGCTCCGCGACGAGGGACTGAAGGCGGGCCTGCTGCGGCCGATCACCCTCTGGCCATTCCCGCACAAAAAACTGCTGGCCTCGCTGAAAAAAGCCAAAACACTCGTGGTGATCGAACTAAGCTACGGCCAGATGCTCGATGACGTGCGATTGGCCGTCGAGGGACGGGTGCCGATCGAGTTTCTCGGATACGCCGGCGGCGAGGCGCCGTCGATCAAGGAGCTTGTCGCCCTGGGGCGCAAGCTGTTGAAGAAGTCCAGCCGCAAGAAAGCTTCCAAAGGAAAACGCCGATGATTGCCACGGAAAAAAAGGTGTTTACCCGTTCGCCGGTGCTGACCCCGAAAATCACGCACTACTGCCCCGGCTGCGGCCACGGCGTCGTCCATCGGCTGGTGGCCGAGGCCATCGAGCATTACGGCATCCGCGAGCGAACCGTATGCGTCGCCCCGGTCGGCTGCTCCGTGTTGATCTACAAGTACATCGACGTCGACATGTCGGAGGCCGCCCACGGCCGCGCGCCCGCCGTGGCCACCGGCATCAAGCGGGCACGGCCCAACCTGTTCGTCATGACGTACCAGGGCGACGGCGACCTGGCCGCCATCGGCACCGCCGAGATCATCCACGCCGCCAATCGGGGCGAAAATATCTCGGTGATCTTCGTCAACAACGCCGTCTACGGCATGACCGGCGGACAGATGGCCCCCACCACCATCCTCGGCCAGAAGACGACCACTACGCCGACCGGCCGCTCGGCGAACGAAGGACCGCCGATCAAGGTCTGCGAAATGCTCAGCACAATGGACGCGCCCAGCTACATCGCGCGGGTGACGGTCGACAAACCGGCCGCCGTCCGCAAGGCCAAACGGGCGATCATTACCGCCTTCGGCCGACAACTCGACAACAAGGGCTTCAGTCTGGTCGAGATACTCTCGCCCTGCCCGACTTACTGGCGGCTCCCGCCGGTGAAGGCCGTCAAGCGGATCGAAGAGTGGATGGTTCATACCTTCCCGCTCGGCGTATACAAGGACAAGGAGGCGGCAAATGCCGACAACAAGCAGTCGTAAGAAAGTCCGAAAAAATAGCTCCGCCGTCGAAGCGACCAGGGAAATACTGCTGGCCGGCAGCGGCGGACAGGGGCTGATCCTGGCCGGCAAGATGTTGGCCCAAGCGGCCGTCGCCGAGGGCTTCAACGCCACGTATATCCCCAGCTACGGCGCGGAGGTCCGCGGCGGCACCGCCCATTGCCACATCAAGATCGGCCACCGCCCGATCGGCTCGCCCATCGTCGAGGACGCCACGATCATCGTGGTCATGAACGAGCCGTCGTATCGCGCTTTCACCCCGCTACTGCGGAAAGGCTCCACGCTGGTCGTCAATTCGTCGCTGGTTCCCACGATCGGCAAGCATCCCGGCGTAAAAGTCATCGAGCTTGACCTGACCGAAATCGCCTCGAAGATGGGCAGCATGCGTTCGGCCAACATGTTGGTCTTCGGTCTCTGCGCCGGCCTGTTGGGCATTGAGGACCGCAAACTTCTCAGCGGCCTATTGACCGACACTCTCGGCAAGAAGAACCCCGCGCTATTGGGCACCAACCTCCAGATTCTCGCCAAGGGCGTCGATCTCGGCGAAGCCGCGGCGAAATCGTAGGGTGAGTCAAGCGAAGATCGTAGGGTGGGTCAAGCGAAGCGCAGCCCCACCATGATGCTTATCCGACCTGTTTTCGCGGTCTGGCAATTCCCGCCCACGTAAGATAGAATTGAATGGTGGCAGTCCTACGGCTTGTAAGTGGAGTTCGATGTCATGTCCGTTACCACGAGAGCTTATGAAGAAGTGGTCGATTTCATCGCCGCCGGGAGCGACTCGAACGGCGTGGCGGCGTTTCGTCCTTCGGAAGCGGCGCGACGGCGGGTCGCCGAGTTGGTCGAGCGTGAAAAGGACGATTCGCTCACGCCCGACGAGCGGTCGGAATTGGACCATTATCTCCAATTGGAGCATTTGATGAGGCTGGCCAAGGCCCGCGCTCGTCGATTCGCCACCCATGAGTAGCTACATTGGCGAAGTGACCGCGAACATCCTCCGCTTCAACACTGCCGAACGTATTCTGGAACGTCGTGTGTTGATCGCTGCCGGCCGCTATCCGTCCTCCGCCGCCGGAAGTCGAATCAGCGGTAGAAATCTGGGCACTGAAACTTAGCCATGCCTGCTTGCCGAGTCATAGTATTCCGGATATTTTATGGGAATGTTTTCCCTTCTCGACAGGGAGCAATAGGGTGATTTACTGAAGGATTATTCTCCATCGTGCGGAAATATAGCCATGAATTGTACTATTCTATTAGCAGAAGTCATTAACCAAGCAGTATTAGCAGTAGTAGGATTTGGCTTCGCCTATCTTGGATTCTGTTTGCTTGCGTCAAATCCTCCAGAACGACAACATGCGGTGCAGTTGACTCCTCATTCGTTTATAAAACGGATAAATCAACTTCCACGCGGTTGTTGGTTTGCATTATTCGGAGCCATGATTGTACTTGTTTGTATGATTCATGGACTCTGGGTCGATAGGTTCGAGCTTTTGAATGTGGCAAGTGGTGAGTCAATAACGTCTACCACAAGCAGTTCCCAAAGCTCTACGACTTCAAACCTCCTGGGCGGCGGAATGCTCTTGACGACTGCTGTGCTGGTAATCTTGACTGGTTGGTATGCTTGGTCGACTCATCGTTATACTGCTTATGTTCAAAAGCAGTTTAGGTTACAGACGGACCCCTGTGTCATTGCATTCACACAACCGAATTCGGAACGGGGCTGGGGAATTGATATCGTGATAAAGAACTTTGGTCAGGGAATTGCAAAGGATGTTTCGTTTGAACGATCAAATAGGGTTGACGAAGATACGTGGACGGATTTCCTTCATGCTGAAGGAACAGCAACACCAATGAGCCGGACCGTTGTTGTTGAAGGCATTCCTGTTTTACCGCCTGGTGGTACAGTGGTTATACCGTGGGATCAGGGAGGCTTTGTATTGAGGCCAGGGCTCCGCATGGTCTGTAAGTATAAGAGGATGGGGCAGGAATCTGATAGCGAATTCAGTTTGAACGAGTGCTTCTTGGATCCTCTTCCTGGGAAAATTCAAACTGAAGAAAGGGCAGCAGGGAGTGCCAAACCCCATTCCGTCCCGTAGGGACGGTCAAATCGAGACGGTCCATTTTCAACCGTCCCTACGGGACTTTTGGGGAAGAATTGGAATATCCCGGCGACCCAGCAGTGAACTGCTGGGCTATTGTCGCCTGTCCCTTCGGGACAAAATTGCAGGTATCAGCTTTGCGTGAGCTTCTGGAACCGGTCTTTCAACTCGCGGGTGATCGGACCCGGCTTGCCTTCGCCGATCGTTCGACCGTCGATCTTAACCACCGCGATGACCTCGGCCGCCGAGCCGGTCAGAAAACACTCGTCGGCCACGTAGGCGTCGTACTTGGTCAGGACGATCTCCAGCACCTCGACGCCCATCTCGCGGGCAATGTCCATCACGGCGTTCCGCGTAATGCCTTCGAGGATTCCGGCGTCCGACGGCGGAGTCAGCAGCCGGCCCTTGCGGACGATAAAGAAATTGTCGGCGGTGCATTCGGCCAACTCGCCCTTGTGGTTGAGCATCAGGGCCTCGACGCAGCCGGCCTGCTTGCCTTCGATCTTCGCCAGGATGCTGCTTAGGTAGTTCAGCGATTTGATCCGCGGGCTAAGCGCCGCCGGATGGTTCCGCGGCGTACTGATCGTGACGATCTCCAGCCCCTTCTCGTACAACTCCGGCGGATACAGGGCGATGAGGTCGGCGATGATAATCACCTGCGGAGTGCCGCATTTGTCCGGGTCCAGCCCAAGGTCGCCGACGCCGCGGGTGACGATCAGGCGGATGTAGCCGTCCGTCAGCCCGTTGACGGCCAAAGTCTCCTCAACGGCCTCGGTCATCTCCTCCTTGGTCATCGGGATTTCCATCCTGATGGCCTTGGCCGAGTCCCACAGCCGGTCGATGTGTTCGACCATCTTGAAGACCTTTCCGCCATAGCTGCGGATGCCCTCGAACACGCCGTCGCCGTAAAGCAAGCCGTGGTCGTAGACGCTGATCTTGGCGTCTTCTTTCTCGAAATACTCTCCGTTGATGTAGATTTTCATGATCGGGGTTCGGGGATTCGGGGATTCGGGACTCGAGGTTCGGGGCTCGGGGCTCGGGGCTCGGGGCTCGGGGCTCGGGGTGTTTGTCTTCCCCCGAGTCCCGAGTCCCCAGCCCCGAATCCCGATATTATTATTCAGTGGTCACACCGACCGGGGCCGGGGAACACTATGTGCTATCCTTCTCCGCCGCTTCTTCTTCGCGGAGATACCACTTGGCGCCCTGTCTTGCCAGCAAGAAGCAAGCGACTCCGAGGCCCACGAACATCGCCAAGCCGATGCCTTGCCCAATGAAGCCCTCATACCAGTGCAGGCACTCGCTCTTCAAGAACGCCTCGCCTGTTTCCGTCTGCTCGAGCCAGAACTTTTCGCCAAAGGAGATGAATTGGATTGGCGCTCCCAGCGCAGCCTGGCGTAGGATGGCGGTGATGATGCCGAAGATGGCGGCGCCTGCCATGAGTCCGGACGCTATGAGTATACCCTGCTCCCGTCTGGCGGTTCTCACCTTCTCGCTGCCGCCGGTCTTGCTCACGATGTGGGAGACGACGGCGCCGGCCAGCACGGCCATGTTGAGGAAGATTGGGAGATAGATTCCGAGCGCAAAGGCCAGCATCGGGACGTTGGCCATGTAGAGCATGATGGCCACCAGACCGCCGAGTCCATAGAGGAGCAGCGGTTGATTGGCCGGATCCTCGAGGAGTCCCTTGCTTACCGCCGCTATCATGTTGGCCTGGGGCGCGGGCAAAACTTTTGAGTTGGAGACCATTTCACCGGTAACGGGGTCGGCCACCAGGAAGTGGTAGCCGGAATCCATGATTGGAATCACAAAGGCCACAGTGAGAGCCGCCAGGATGATGCCGGCGAATTTCCAAACCTCCTGGTTGCGAGGCGTGGAGCCGATCCAATAGCCGATCTTGAAATCGGAGATGATCGCCCCGGACGTGGACAGCGCGGTGCAGACCGCACAGCCGACAATCAGCGCGATGACCATCCCGCCTGTGCCCGTCAGCCCGGTCGCCACCAGCACCAGGATGGTTAGCACCACGGTGATGAGCGTCATGCCGGAGACCGGATTGACGCCGACGATGGCGATGGCCTGGGCGGCTACGGGAGTGAAAAGGAACGACAGCGCGAAGCCCACCACCGCGCCGACCACCGCATATAAAGCGCTATCGCCCATCGAGTAGCTCAGGCCGGTCTCGGAGTCGGTGGTTGTCATCCCCACCACGAAGAACAGCAATGCCATGAGAACCGTCGAGCCGAACTGGATAAGGATCACGTTGCGGGGATTCATATCAAGCTGTGTACGTGGCGCGGTCTCTACAGCGCCGCCCCCCTTCAGTCCCTTGAAGCCGAGTGAGATGGAGCCGAGGATGATCTTTCCCATGCGGATGATGCCGATCAGTCCGGAGACGGCGATGGCGCCGATGCCAATCGGTTTGACAAAATCTCCGAAGATTTCGGCGGAGGTCATACTCGCTATGTCGTAGTTTTTCCCGGCGAAGACGAAATCGGGGACCTGCGAACCGAAAAGGTAAATCAGCGGCACCAGCACCAGGGAGGCGAACACCGACCCGGCGGCAATGACGGCGGCATACCGGATCCCGATGATGTAACCGAGGCCAAAGAGCGCCGCGATGCCGTTGACGGATATGTCGAAGCGTAATTCCGACATCTTCTCGCCGAAATTGCCGAGGACCGTCTTGGTCGTAATCATCGGGTTCCAGGCATGGAACGCCTCCGCGACGAAGTCGTAGGCCGCGCCGAGGCCGAAGGCCATCAACAGCACCTTGCCGGAGCCGGCGGACGTGCTCTCGCCGGAGACCAGTATCTCGTTGACGGCGGTCGCCTCCGGGAAAGGAAGCTCCCCGTGCAGGTCCTTCACGAAGTACTTGCGAAGCGGGATGATCAGTACAATCCCCAAAAATCCGCCGACGGAGCAGGACAGGAATATCTGCCACCACGCCACGTCCAGCCCGTTGATGTAGAGGGCCGGGATGAGGAACGCGGATCCGGCGGCGACCACGCCGGCCGACTGGCCGATGGACTGCACAATGACGTTTTCGAGGATCGTGCTCTTGCCGCTGCGCTTCAGCCCCTGCCGGCCGAAGAAGATGGCCATGATGGCAATCGGGATGGAGGCTTCTATACCGTTGCCCGTCCGCAGCGCTATGTAGACGCAGGCGGCGGAAAATATCAGCACCATGAGCAGGCCCATCGTAACGGACCACACGGTCACCTCCGCTCGCGTGTCACCCGGAGGAACTATCGGCTTATACTCCTCGCCGGGAGCGAGTTTGGTATAGGCGTTGTGCGGTAGTAACTTGTTGGGCTTTTGGGAGGTGGAGGTTTCCATCTACGGGGGCTCCGCTTGGGTCGGGTGGTTGAAACTAACGGCACATCGGGGTGGGTGCCACTGCTGGCTTGTCCAGCAGTGCGGAAACACGGGTGGACAAACCGCCGGTGCCACCCGATCCCCCCCATTATTCCTCGATCCGCCCCTCGACCAAGCGGACGATCCGGTCGGCCTGGTCGGCGATGGAA
>JAUWPQ010000223.1 GCA_030611515.1 Planctomycetota bacterium
TTTTCGGCGAAAAAACGTATTTTGCCGACGAACCGTTGGCCGAAAACATGGACCTGTCCCCTTCCCGCGGCTGTGAACGGTTACGACTGACACCCAATCCAAGCCGTCATTTCGCCTTTCCACGCCGCTCGAAGGCGAATATAATACCGCATGGAACGTTTTTTATCAGGAATCGTATCATGGAACGCGAGCTAATCGATCGGGCCGAGGCCATTCAGCAGCGGATTCTCCAATTGCGAGACTCTCTTTGACTACGCTGGCAAACAGAGCCAAACGGCGGAGATTGAGCAACAGATGGCCGCGCCCGACTTCTGGAACAATCAAGAAAAAGCCCGCCAGGTCGTCGCCGATCTGAAGGGGCTGAAGGCCGTGCTCAGGCCCTTGGAAGAGGTGCTCAAAGGGGGCGACGATCTGGCCGCGCTGATGGAGATGGCCCAGGAGGACGACGACCTGGCGACGGAAGTGCCCGGCGAACTGGAACGGATCGGGCAAGCGGTCGACGCGCTGGAGACCAAGGCCCTGTTGAGCGGCCCGTTGGACGCCAACGCCGCACTGCTGACGATCAACGCACGCGACGGAGGAACAGACGCCAACGATTGGGCCGAAATGCTCTTGCGGATGTACCTGAACTGGGCCAAGGAAAACGATTACCAGACCGAAGTCCTCGACCGCCAGGACAACGAGGAGGCGGGCATCAACAGCGCCACGGTCGCCGTCCGAGGGCCGATGGCCTACGGTTACCTCAAGGGAGAGAGCGGCATGCACCGGCTGGTACGCATCAGTCCCTTCAACTCCGAGGGGAAGCGGCAGACCAGTTTCGCCGCCGTGGACGTCTCGCCCGAGGTCTCGGAACAATGCGACATCGAAATCCGCGACGAGGACGTTGAAGAGCAGGTGTTCCGCGCCAGCGGCCCCGGTGGGCAGCACGTCAACAAGACCTCCAGCGCAGTCCGGCTGATCCACCATCCGACGGGCATCGCAGTGGCGTGCCAGAGCGAGCGGAGCCAGCATAAGAACCGCACAACGGCGTTGAAGATGCTCCGTGCCCGACTGGCCCGAATCGAGGAGGAAAAACGCGAGGCCGAACAGGCGGCCAAGTACAACCAGATGCCGAAAGTCGGCTTCGGTTCGCAGATTCGCAATTATTTTCTGCACCCCGACCAACGGGTAAAGGACGCCCGGACCGGCCACGCCGAGACGAGTTTCCACAACGTGCTCGACGGCCACATCCAGGAGTTCCTCGACGCCTATCTACGATACAGGGCGGGAAAGCAATAAGGGATTGTCCGAGGGACATCGAGTTGGTAGATTACCGGCTGCCGAATAGTTTTTCCCGGAACATACAAGCCCCCATGTCGCCCGAAAGAATCGAACAATTGAAACGGGAGTACACCGGCAAGCGGGTGCTGGTGGACGCCCGACGGCCGGAGTTGACCCGTTGGGCCGAAGTGCCGGGCAGGGTGGTGACGGTCAACTTCAACGGCCACGCGCTGGTCCGATTCGACGGACCCGATCCCAGTTGGCGCGATATTGACCCGGCGTTCCTCAAACTGGAGTCATCGCCATGAACTCAAAAGATGTTGACCCGGCGGCCGTCGATCGGAACTCGCCGGAGTTGGCGCGGAAACGGCGAGGCTGGTTCGGACGCAACTGGCTATGGCTCGTGCCCGTCCTGTTGGCGGCGCTGATCGTGTTCGGCGCCGGCTGGGGATATTGGTCCTTCTTCGGCCGCGTATATTGTCTGGACGAGTATCGCTTGGCGATGGAGAAGATCGAGGGAAGCGATCAGTTGCGGAACGAGCTTGGCGAGCCGATTCAGGCCGCGGGCTGGCCGCCGCCCAGTCCCCGGCTCGAAGACCGCGAGAGGGAGGTCCGCTGGGACATCCAAGGACCCAAGGACCGGGCCAAGGCCCATATCCTCGCACGCTTGATGCAGGGCAAATGGGAGTTCATCATCATGGAGGTCACGTTGGCCGACGGCCGGAAGGTTTCGCTGGTCGAGGAAATCGGCGACGCGGGCGACGCGCCGCTCTTCGAGGGAGCGAAGCCGAAAAGCGAGAAGCCCCAGACCGACGCCCCGCCGCCGGAGATCAATCTGCCGATGCCCGACGTGCAAGTGCCGGGCGTGCAATGAATGCCTTCTTGCTGCATCAGTTCACCTCAAGCATCTGCCGCGGGCCTTCAAACGCCCAGTGGTCGGTCTCTGATACGCTGTGTGGATGTTATTGCCGGGAAGAAAATGACTTCCGGCATCATTTGCCCCTTCAGCAGAGGTGTTGTTTCCATCAAACGAAACACAGCCCCCTCTTTACTTCCTTCTTTCAAACCGTTACCATCTCAACCGCGAGCAATCGTTTTGGCTAGCTGGGCATTACTATTTGCCAAGCGTTTTTCTACCTGTTCAGAGAAAACCCGCAAGCACTGTTGTTCAAGCCGGGTCAGTTCTTAAAGATATGCAACAGATAAAGCCCGAGAACCTGTCGGCCGAGACGATTATCCTGGGGTTTACCGGGTCGCTGGGAAGTGGATGTACCTTTGTTTCAGAGGAAATCGCGAAGCTACAAGATTTTCTCCACTACGAATTATCAACGCCCATTCGAGAACAGGCCGAGAAAGAGGATGACCCGTCATATCGGAACAAGCAGCGCATTGGGAACAATCTGCGTCGAGACAAGAGATTGGAGATATTGGCAGTCAAGGCAATTGAGTGCGCCGACGACATGTGGAAGAAACACCACCAAGAACCTAAGGGTGTTGTTCTCTCCGGTATCAGAAACATGGGAGAGGTCAAACTGCTGAGACAATTCCCCAACTTCTTTCTATTTTCAATTCACTCCGACCGAAAAAAACGTTTTAAGCGATTGCTTACTACCGGCAAGGTCAAGTCGCGAGACGAATTCGAGGAGATTGATGAACGCGATTCTGAAGAGAGGCTTTCGCATGGTCAACAAGTCAAACGATGTAACTACCATGCGGATGTCATCATCAACAACGACGAGGACATTCCTGCAACCGCGCCAGGTTACAAAGAACAGTACGTCAGGGACCGGTTTATTAAAAAGTACGTGACGCTGATCCAGCGGTTGATTGCCGGGAAACGTACCTATGAGTTTCTACCATCGGCAAACGAAGCATTTATGACTATGGCTTACTCCGAAAGCAGCCGTTCTGCTTGCATTAAGAGGAACGTCGGTGCTGTGATTGCGACTGCACGGCAAAGCAAGGATAAAAAACGCGAGTATGGGGCAGTCATCGCATCAGGACACAATGAGGTTCCTGAGGGCCTGGATCCCTGCATCTTTGCGAGTGGTCTCGAACGCTGCCATCGAGACATGATCCAAGAGAACTACGCAAAGATGCTCAGGCATTGCCCGACTTGCGGAACAATTATTACTACTGACTTCAAGTGCCGCGCCTGCCATGCGAGTATCTCGGGCTTTACGAAAACATGCCCTACTTGCAAGGGAGATCCGGAGATCGAGTATTCATGCACGAACCCAGATTGCAAACACCATAATGACGATCTCTACTCGTTGTTCGTTCCGGGTAGCGGCTCCAACAAAGGCAAGCTGCTTGATGTGTGTCGTTCCCTTCATGCGGAAGAAAATGCAATTATCAGCCTTGCGAGAAATGGCAGCATTTTAGGCAACAACGCTGTTCTGTATACCACCACCTTTCCTTGCAACCTCTGTGCGAACAAGATCGCGGAGGTTGGAATTGGAAAAGTTGTGTATGCCGAACCGTATCCCATGGTCGATGCTTTAGATATCCTTCGTCGCAGAGAGGTCGTCGTCGAAAAATTTGAAGGTGTAAAAAGTTCTGCGTTCTTTCGACTTTACCCATAGATAGCAGGAGGCTCCATTATGGATTCGCAGTCGGACCAGAAACAATTAGAAATCGAGAAAACCGAGATGGCTACTCAAGATAGCGCGAGGAAGATTACCAGGCCTGTGCCCGCACTATCGGCTCAGCAAATCATGTCGAAATCTGGCAAAACAAACATATTACAAGGTAGAACCATTCGCTTGAATCTCTTTGGGAAAAAACTCTGTGATTGAGTCGAGCGGACCGTGGGATGGCAACATGCCGAATTGGTCAAGTTGCTGCTGGAGTATAACCGCATTAGCTACTTCACCTCCAGCATCCGCCGCAGCGCTTCCAGCGCCCAGCGGGCGGTCTCCGGCTCGACCTCGATCACACCCACCGGCGTGCCGGCAGCCAGATTCTCGACCACCCAACATAGACGCGGCAGGTTGATCAGCGACATCGTCGAGCAGACGCAGGATTTGGTCGAAAGCAGATGGATTTCCTGCTCCGTGTGCTCGCGGCGCAGACGGTCGACCAGATGCTGCTCGGTGCCGATGGCCCAGCGCGTGCCCGGCGGCGATTGCTCGATCTCGCGGATGATCTTGCTGGTCGAGCCGACCACGTCGGCCAGATCGGCCACCTCCATCATGCACTCGGGATGGACGATGATCTTGATGCCGGGATACTTCGCGCGGAAGTGGGCCACGTCATAGGAGGTGAACTGTTGGTGGACGCAGCAGAATCCCCGCCAGAGGATCACCCGGCTGTCGCGAATCGCCTCCGGCGTATTGCCGCCGAGCTTCTGCTTACGCGGATCCCAGAGCGGCATTTGCTCCAGCGGAATGTCCATCGCGCGGGCGGTGTTCCGGCCCAGGTGTTGATCGGGGAAGAAGAGCACACGGCCGCGGCGCTGGAAGGCCCAATCGAGCGCGGCCCGAGCGCTGGCCGACGTGCAGACGATCCCATCGCGACGGCCGCAAAACGCCTTCAGCTCGGCCGTCGAATTGACGTAGGTGATCGGCGTCACGTCGTCGACGTCTATGACCTTGGCCAATTCGCTCCAGCATTTTTCGACCTGTTCAACATCGGCCATGTCGGCCAGCGAGCAGCCGGCCTCGATGTCGGGCAGAATGACCGGCACGCGCAGTCCGCCGCGCTCGGCCAGCCGCTCCGGCCGATTGGCCAGGATGTCGGCCGTCTCGGCCATGAAATGGACGCCGCAGAAGACGATCGCCCGACACTGTTCACTGCTGGCTGCCCGTTCCGACAGTCCGTAGCTATCGCCGCGCATGTCGGCCAGGTCGATAACCTCGTCCTGCTGGTAATGGTGTCCGAGGATCAGCAGCCGCGGCCCCATTTCCGAACGCACACGCTGGATGCGTTCGACAAGCGCACCGCTTTCCAGCGATTCAAAGGGGGCCAGTTCTAAGTTTGGCGGGGCTGGCATGGTATTATTGTGTGTCCGAAAAAGCCGAACGGCACCTTGCTCCTCTCTCTAAAGCATCGGTTCGTCTTCTTCGGGTATTCTCGCGTAGTATTCTGCCAGCTTACTTCGCAAGTCTTCCCGGGTTGGCACACTGAGTTGAAGAATTTTTGTGTTCGGAGGAGAAGGTTTGTCCCGGTCAATCAAATCGCAGTTAATTCGACACATGGACTTGAAATCCACCATGTAGTACCCGGTTCGCTTAGGAGGCTTGCAATTTAATTGGTACTGGGGCAGCAATTCGTGTTTATCATAGATGAAGAAGCTTTGAAACGCATACGCTAGTCCGATCGCCAGCATCTTCTCTTTGTATTCCTCGGATAATATATTCTCCCACATTTCGGGTGAAACACTCTTTTCGGGTTCGGTTTTCCGATTGATTCGTGTGAGATCTCCCTCGAAGTACGGATTTTTCAGAAAAGATGGAAGGACGGACACAAGCGGTGCAAGTACCACACTCTTCCTCTCAATAGAGCAGCACGGAGTCATAACCGCGAGGTATCGGGGCCTCTCAACGGCAATTGTCCAACTCGCCGTTTCGGTCGCCGGCTGATGAATTAGAGCTGTCACAACTTGAAAGCCCGTAATGATATCTCCCAGGCGAAGGACATCATTAGGCTGGTCTTCGTAAAACCCGCCCATGGTGGCCTCAGTCTTGGTAGAACTGTTCAACGTCAAAGGAACCAGTATTTGCAAGTCTCTGATCGGTCGTGCGGAAATCCTTCTTCACACGAACTTCAGTCACACTTACGAAACGACCGCCTTCAGTAAGACACAACTCAATTTCAAATCTGCCGTGCGGAACTACAACACACTTGTATTGCTCGCCAAAATTTGAGCCGGTGGAGGACTTCGTTAGAACATCGTAGGAATAATCGTTACTTGGGGACATTCACTTCCTCCCTTGGTTTTCTCATGTAATCCAAAACTGGTTCTTTCACGGTCGACCTAAACTCGTTCCAGAGAACTTCATGCAATAAGTCCGTTGTACTAAGTAAATTATCGGGATCAACATCCTCGGACCACGCATCAAAATCAAGAACAATTTTACGTTGCTCCGCCGCTCCTTTAAGGGCTTCGATGTATCGCAGTTTGGATGTTCCACGCTCGACTACAGCCATGCAACTCATTTCAGAAATTGAATCCATGGGAAACCGACACGCTGAGAATGCCGTGTTATACCACTCCGAGAAGGAGCTATTCAAATCCGAAGGAACGGGTCCTTCATCAATGTACCTAAGCCCAACCCGCTTAATAACCGGAATATTTGTCGATTCAAAAAACCTTTTGCATGTAAACTCAATTGCGTCGCGAAATCGTTTTTCACCACTATTGTAACTCTTGTGTTGATCCGACACGAGACTTAACGAGTTGGAACAAACACTGAGTTGCACACCTTCTCCAGACTGAAACTGCCAAATTGGAACAGCGTCATCGCGTTTTGATTCTTCGGCCGGTTGTTCGGCATTCTCTTTCTCGATACGGCTAACAAATTGAAACTCTCTCTTGAAAAGCAGTTGAGAATCCGGAAATTCCTTCATTACCTTGACTTGGAAATCACCGATTCGATCAGCTAGGTAGAAGAGATTTGGAAAGCGTATTTGAAACACTACTCTCTTCACCAAGGGATTGGGAAATACTTCGTATTCCACAAAAAGCTCCTTTCACCGCAGAATTTGGAACCGGACCTTCATCAGTCAGCCGTTTGCATTTGCCGCCGGGCCTCGGCCAATTTCTGGGAGAACTCGCCGGCCGCGCCGTGCGTCGCCCGCCACAACGCTTGAAATTCGGAATCAGTCTGCTTTAGGTAGGCGTCGATCTCCGTGCGATGCGCGAGATA
>JAUWPQ010000412.1 GCA_030611515.1 Planctomycetota bacterium
GGGACAGCGACTGTGTTAAAAGTCAAGGTCAAGGATTGGCGGTTTGCCAGGTTTTTTTGTCACGGATCATAGCGTTGAGAATCGTCAGCAGTTTACGCATGCAGGCCGTCAGGGCAAGCTTCTTGCATTTGCCGGCCTCCAGAAGGTGTTGATAGTGCTTGCAAATCTTAGGGTTGAAACGGGTGGCAGAAAGCGTAGCCATGTAGAGACTGGCGCGCACCTCGGGACGCCCGCCCCAAATGGCCCGCCGTCCGCGAAGTTTTCCGCTGTCGCGATTCAACGGCGCGACGCCGACCAAGGCCGCGATCTGCTGCCGCGAACATTGTCCCAACTCGGGGAGTTGAATCAACAGAGTGCGGCTGACCTGTGGACCGATCCCCGGAACGCTCCGTATCAACTCGGCTTTTTCCTGCCACGCAGAAGAACGCCGAATGGTCTGATCCAGATCGTTTTCGATCTGTTGCAGTTGCTTGCGAAGCAGCTTCAGCACAGATTCGATGCTCCGTCGCACGGCCGGATTCGTGGCATGTTCCAACCGGTTCGATTCGGCCGTGACCATCTGGATCAGTTGGCGACGGCGTGCCAGTTTTTCCCGCATTCGCCGTGTTTCCACGTCGGGCAACGGACGTTGCGGCGGCTGGATCGCCAGACCGAAATCGGCCAGCACCGCCGCGTCGAGCCGGTCTGTCTTGGCCAGGCGGCCTTGGGCTCGGGCGAAGTTGCGGACTTGTCGTGGATTCACCACGACGACCGGCATACCCGCCACCATCAATTCGGCCACCATTGCTTGTTCATAGCCTCCGGTGGCTTCGATGACAATTACCCGAATCTCCATTGCGGCCAACCGCTCAACGATTGCGCCATGGCCCGCCGGAGTGTTGGGAAGACGAAACGGTCCTCGGTTTGGGGTAAAGTCCACGTCGAGGTTTTCCTTGGACACGTCAATTCCTACCGAAACGGCATGTTGGGATTTAAGCACGAGAGTACCCTTCCTTGCAAATGCGGGCTTGCTGAACGCAGCGGCCCAAGCGACTGTTCGGGTTGGACTCGTAAGAGCCGACCGGTATCCAGCTGTCCCACGGCCTCGAAGGCCCAGGTCCAAACGATCTCGCGGCCGGCCGCAGGGG
>JAUWPQ010000030.1 GCA_030611515.1 Planctomycetota bacterium
CTCTTGTTGGGAATGTTTGGCCTGTGGAGTGAATGTGTAGCGGGGGGGGCGAGGCCCCCCGGCGAGCCCAACAACACCCCCCCCCGCCCCCCCCCCCCCCCCCCCCCCCCCCCCCGCTACACGGGAAGACTTACATCGAAACAGCGACGGAGCACTTATCGCCGGGACGATGTTCTTTCTGCTGTTGTTGTTTTCGTGGCCCGGCGTGCCGGTCTATGACGGCGTCCGGCTGTTTCTGGTGGTCTTTCCGCTATGGGCAATTTGGGTAGGAATCGGCGCCCGATGGCTGACGGACCGTTTAATCTCTACCTGGAAATCGCCGCGAGTGATTCTGGCGGCCATCGTCGTACTCGTTGCAATCCAGGGAATCGGCTTGGCGATCTATCGACCCTGCCACCTGAGCTACTACAATCTCCTTGTGGGAGGTTTGGCCGGGGCGGAAAGGCTTGGGTTCGAGGCGACGTACTGGGGCGATTCGGTACGTGAGCCGCTGTTGGCCGAGGGAGCGCGCCTCTCGGGGGACGCGCCGATCCTGTTCGCGCCGAACCTGGCGCCGTTTCAGGCACCAGCCGTTGCGATGTGTTCGCCGTCGCTAAACCAGGCGGGCGTCGAACTGGTCGGCGAAAAACAATCCGAATCGGAGTTGGCGGATAGATGCCGGTATGCCGTTATTTACAATCGGAGGGCCGACCCGGCTTCGGTTGTCGGTCGCGGCAAGGTTGTTTCCGAGTACCGAAAACAGGGGGTATGGCTGACGAGGCTCGTCGAACTGGCCGCCCCCCTCGACGAACCTTCCCAGTGAATTACAATTGATGGATTACCCTGAAAGGGCGTCGATGAGCACAACCGATGAACGACGGGTGGCGGTTCCCGACAATCTTCGTGCTTTGTACGCGCCCGTCGCACGGGAACTCGAGGAGGTCGAGGGTCTGCTGCAACGGGAGTTTTCCAACGAAGATTCCTTTGTCGACCGTTTGGCCCAGCATGGTTTTCGTTTGGGCGGGAAGCGGCTTCGCCCCGCCTTGGTATTGCTTTCCGCCCAGGCTTGCGGCGGCATCAGCCCCGAGCACCTTTCCCTGGCGGTCGCCGCCGAGTTGATCCACACGGCCACGCTGATCCACGACGACGTGCTGGACGAAGCCACCCTGCGTCGTCATCTCGACACCGTCAACGCCCGGTGGGACAACGAAGCCAGCATCCTGTTGGGCGATTATCTTCTCGCCCGGGTAATGTGTTTGGCCGCCTCGCTGGACGATACCTTCGCCTGTCGGACGATCGGCGAAGCGGCCCGACACATGTGCGAGGGGGAACTCCGGCAGATCGAAAGCCGGGGGAACTACGACCTCGGCGAGGGCGATTACTTCCGCATTATCGCCGGCAAGACGGCGACGCTGACGGCCTGCTGTTGCCGGCTGGGAGCGCACTATGCCGGCGCCGAACCGGCGGTCTGCGATGCGTTGGCCCAATACGGCCACGACCTCGGCGTGGCGTTCCAAATCGCCGACGACGTGCTCGACTTGCTGGGCGACGAGAGCGCCGTGGGCAAGTCGCTGGGTACCGACCTGTTGAAGCAGAAAGCCACGCTGCCGCTGATCCGGCTTCTGGCCACCGTCGGCGCGGAGGACCGCGAGAAATTGACCTTGGCCCTTTCGGACGGCGGAAACCATCACCGCGACGCGTTGCGGCCCTGGCTCCAACAGAGCGACGCCATCTCCTATGCCCGTTCTCGGGCGCGATCGTTCACCGGCCAGGCCCGCGGGGAATTAGCATCGCTGTCCGCCTCTGTCGCGCGCGATTCGCTTCTTGGGTTGGCCGATTTCGTGATCGACCGGCATCAATAGTGGGTAGTGGGTAGTGGGTAGTGGATGACGCCGAACGCCCGCCGATAAACTCTGGCGGAGGGTGCCACTGCTGGCTTGTCCAGCAGTGCATGGGGAAAACTCCCGGAAAAACACTGCTGGACAAGCCAGCAGTGGCACCCAAACTCCCAAATCCGACTTTTTCAACGGGCTGCTAACCGACGAAGTTCCGCTCGGCGCGGTCCCAATCGAGGACGTTCCACCAGGCGGCGATGCCGTCGGGGCGTCGGTTCTGGTGCTTCAAGTAGTAGGCGTGTTCCCAAACGTCGAGGACCAGGATCGGTTTGCGGCCGAACATCAGGGGCGTGTCGTGGCCGGGTGTGGTTTCGATCAGCAGCCTGCCGTTTTGGTCGAGGCTCAGCCATGCCCAACCGCTGGCGAAGTGTCCGGCGGCGGCGGCGGCGAATTTTTGCTGGAACTGCTCGAAGCCGCCGAATGTTTCGACGATGGCCGCGGCCAGTTTGCCGACCGGGCGCCCGCCCCGATTCGGCCACATCATGGCGAAAAACAGGTCGTGGTTGGCGACCCCGCCGCCGTTGTTGCGCACCGCCGTGCGGACGTCCTCCGGCGCCCGGTCGAGATCGGCGATCAATTCCGTGACCGGAAGGCAATGGAGATCAGGGTGTTTTTCCAAGGCGGCGTTGAGTTTATCGACGTAAGACTGGTGGTGTTTCGTGTGGTGAATCTCCATCGTGCGGGCGTCGATGTGCGGCTCCAGCGCGTCGAAAGCATAGGGTAACTTTGTGAGAGTGTACATTTCCCGCTCCTTGTTTCGGTTGAGGGGTTTTTCTTCGGCCGGATATTATACGCACCGGTCAATAAGGGGGAGAAGGGGTACGCGGAGTTTCTTGCCTCTCGGAGTTGCAATGCAACAAAAAACAATGTGATATTGGTACTTGAGCAGATGGGCGGAATCGCATAAAATCAACCGTTTTCAAGCCACTCGCAAGGAAACCGATACATGGAACGCACCCTCGTCTTGCTCAAACCCGATTGTCTCCAGCGGCGTCTGATGGGCCGAGTGATTACCCGATTCGAGGATAAGGGGCTGGACTTTGTGGCCATGAAGCTGATGCGGGTAACGCCCGAGTTGGCCAAGCGGCACTACGCCGAACACGTCCAGAAGGCGTGGTATCCCGAGTTGGAGGCGTTTATCACCGGCGGGCCGGTCGTGGCCATGATCGTCGAGGGGCCGGAGGCGATCCAGGTGGTCCGCGCAATGGCCGGCGCGACCAACGGCCTGAAGGCGGACCCCGGCACCATCCGCGGCGACTTCAGCTCCAGCCAGCAGATGAACCTCGTCCACGCCTCCGACGGTCCGGAATCGGCCCAACGCGAGATCGACATCTTCTTCTCGGCCGCGGAAATCCAAGCCGAGTAACGAATGCGCCGTTTTAGTATACCTCGTAGGTTTAACCGCCGCGTCCACGCGGCGTGGAGTGGTACTATAGTGTGTCGATATAACCGCTTGCTCTCGTAAAAGGAGTGCCCTCGAATGTACGTTCCAGCCACGTTCGGCGCTTCGGTGGTGCTGATGGTCCTCTGCATGTTGTGTTGGGGGTCGTGGGCAAATGCTTTCAGCCTCACGCGAGGCAAGTATCGGTTCGAGCTTTTCTATTGGGACTACGCCGTTGGGGTTTTGCTGGGCGTGTTGGCGCTGGCCGCCCTGTTGGCCCCCGGGTCGGCGGTATTCCACGGTACGATGGACCCGACCAAGGCCGGCTGGGGCGTACTCTCCGGCGTGGTGTTCAGCATCGGAAACGTCCTGCTGGTGGCGGCCATCAGCTTGACCGGCATGGCCGTGGCGTTTCCGGTCTGCTGCGGATTGGCGCTGCTGATCGGGGTCGGGCTGAGTTGGTGCATCGAGCCGGCAGTGCCCGCCGCGCCGATGGCCATTGGCGCGGCGCTGATCCTCTTGTCGATGATAATGGACGCCGCCGCGTATCGGGCCAATAACTCGCGACGCGGTCTCCTCGAACCGCGGCATTGTAATCGCAATTGTGGGCGGCGTTTTCATGGGCGCCTTTCCTCCCTGCCTGCAAAAGGCAATCGTTGGGGCCGATCGGCTTGACCCATACGCCGCCGTGGTGATGCTCGGAGTGGGTATTCTGCTTTGTACCATTTTGATCAATTACCTGCTCATGCGCCGTCCGATCGCCGGCGGCGAGCCGGTGACGTTTGCACAGTTCTTCGCCGCCCCGGTTGGATACCACGCCTTGGGAATTCTCGGCGGGGCCGTTTGGGCGGCGGGAAGCGTCTTCAACTTTATTGCCGGAGACAAGGTAAGCGTGGCCATGAGTTACTCCTTTGGCATGGGTGGGGTGCTGGTGGCCGCGCTGTGGGGCGTACTCGTCTGGAAGGAGTTCCGTGGCGCTCCTCGCCGGTCGTATTGGTATCTGTTGGGCATGTTCGTGTTGTTCCTCGCCGGCATTGCGGTCATCGCTTGGGCGAAATCGACCATGCCGTCCGGTTAGGAAATGGTTGAAATGATTCATTTGATTGACTCTTGATGTCTCGTAGCTCGTATTCGACTTTAATTACATTGCTTGCGAAGGAACCGACCAATGAGCAAACCGATCGTCGTCGTCGGCAGCTACAACGTGGGATTGTTCATCAAGGGGCAACGGCTGCCCGTCAAGGGCGAGACCGTCATCGGCGATAGTTTCTACGAAGGTGCGGGGGGAAAAGGCTCGAACCAGGCCCTCTGCACCGCGAAAATGGGTGGAAACGTCCACTTCATCGGGTGCGTCGGCGGAGACCGGTACGGCCGCGACGCCTGCGACCTGTACGACAGCATGGGCATCAGCCGGGAGTTCCTTTCGGTCGATGAAACCATCCACTCGGGCATCAGCTTCGTGATAATCGACTCCAACGGCGACAACCTGATCTCCGTGGCGTTGGGGGCGAACAACCGCCTCAGCCCGCAGCACGTCGACAAGGCCCGGACGCTGATCGAGGGCGCGGCCATGTTGGCCTGCCAGTTGGAAGGCCCGCTCGATACGTTCGCCCATGCCTTGAAGATGGCCCACGGTCTCGGCGTGACCACGTTTCTCGATCCGGCCCCGGCGTGCCCGTTGTCCGAGGAGGTGTATCGCAATACCGACATCATCGCTCCGAACGAGTCGGAGGCGGAGATACTAACAGGCATCTCGGTCGATACGTATGCCGACGCGGCGAAGGCGGGCCGGGTGTTTCTCTCGCGCGGGGTCCGCACGGCGATCGTCAAGCTCGGCGGACGCGGCTCGATGTACGTCACCGAAAACGAAGAGCGGCATTTTCCCGCCGTCAAAGTCGAAGCGGTTGACGCGACCGGCGCGGGCGACGCCTTCGCCGGCGGCTTGCTGGTGGCGCTGGCCGAGGAGAAGCCGATCGACGAGGCCATTCGGTTCGCCTCCTGCGTGGCCGCTCTTTCGGTCACGAAGGTCGGCGTGGTCAACGCGTTACCCAGCCGCGAGGAGGCGGAATCGCTGATGGCCAGAACGCTTCAATCTTCTTGACGCGGAGAGCAAAAATGTCGAACCGAGAAATGACCGCCCACGACCGCATATTGGCGGTGTACCGCAACGAGATTCCCGACCGCGTGCCGTTGGGTATCTACACCCGCTATCTTCCCCGCGGCGCCGCGGAGCGCAATATCCGCAACCTGGGGATGGCGATTATCGACTATTGTCCGGTGGTTTCTATGGCTGGACCGGCTTGGCACCTATTGCCCGGCTACCAGTCGGAGATCAAGGGTGCGCATTTCAAGGTGGATTACGATTGGCGGGGCGATCAACTCGTCGAGCGGCGATGTTTTGACACGCCCTTGGGAAGCGTTTGGCAGGAAACCGTTCAGGACAAAGGGGGCGTCGGCAGCGAGCATATCCGTAAACATTACATCACCGAGAAGGACGATTACCGTGTGGTAAAGTATCTTGTCGACAACTCGGTCGTCTGCGGCAACGAGGAGCTGTTGCGGTCGAGAATCGAGAATCTCGGCGGCGACGGGATCGTGTTGGGGCGGGTCGATCGCAGCCCGCACCAAAAATGTTTGATCGAACTGGTCGGTCCCGAGAAGTTTCTGGTGGATCTGTACACCGCCCCGGAGCCGGCGTTGGAGTTGATCGACGCGCTCGACAAGCAGCTCGACCGATCGTTCGAGATGATCGCCGAGTCGGCGGCGGAGATCATCTGGCAGCCCGACAACGTAACCTCCGATATGACTCCGCCGAAGTCCTACCGCGAATACTGCCTCCCTTTTTACCGGAAGCACTCGGCGGAGGTCCGCGCGGCGGGGAAACCTTACGCCGCCCATCTGGACGGGCGGACGAAGGCGTTACGGGAACTGATCGACCAGAGCGGCTTCGACGTGATCGAGTCGCTTTCGCTGCCCGAGATCGGCGGCGACCAGACGTTGAGCGAGGCCCGAGCCGCGTTTCCCGGCAAGGTGATCATACCGAATCTTCCCGCCAATTGGTGCCTGCGCGACGACCGCGAGATCGAGGCGTCGGTCCGCGGGCTGTTGGCCGAGGCGGGCGACGCGGTCCCCTTCATGCTCTCGGTCAGCGAGGACATCCCGACGACCGAGTGGAAGCGCGTACTGCCGGTAGTCGCTCGCGTGATAGCGGAGTAAGTGCATTGTCCGTTCAGCGGCTGCCAGTTGCACTCAATGTCGCAAGCATTCAATACCACTGGTAAGCGTAGTCGTGAAAGCGTTGCAGGGTGGCGTTTCGCCGATCGGGATCCTTGTATTCGGCCCAGCTCCCGCCGCTGTCGCTTAGCGCATTGAGCACTATCCGGTCGGCAAGTTGAAAGGCCGTCCATCCTTCCCGCTCTCGACGCGCGGCGAGCGACTCGGCTTCGAGTTGGCGCTCGGCGAGCATCGCCCGGACGCCTTCGCGGATAATCCGGTCGTCGCAACCGACCAGCGGTTCCAAAAATAAAATCCCCTCCGAGTTGATCGGATGGACGCTGATCTGCACCGACGGGGCCGGATCGCCCGAGAGAATCCGCCGCACGTTGTGGCTGGTCACTATAGCGTCGATCGGGGTGATTGCGAACAGGTAGACTGCAATCGCCACCGTCCAGAGATGGCGGCGCACGAGCCAGGCGAAGTTCCGATTACGGAGGATTTTCCAAACGACCAAGATAAAGCCGACGACGACGGCGGACATACCGAACATGCCCACCATTCGCATCCGCGTCATGCCGTTGAAGCCGATGTAGATGTAGAGCCGATGATAAACGGCCACGGCCAGGAGGATGTTTTCGAGCGACCATATCCAAGCCAGCCACCGCAGCCGGGGCAAACGCGGATCGCCGAGCACGCGCCCCCTGAAGACCAGCGAAAGCACGGCCGTGGACAACGCCAGCGCGGCGGTCAGCCAGGCCGCGCCATCGTGGGCGTAGCCGGAATAATAAAAGCCCTCGGGAAACACCCGGAACCAAAGCGTTTTGGACTCGAACGTCAGGTAGGCGGCGAACAGCACGATGACCACCAGCAACGTGTTTCGCAGGGCCGCGTACAACGGCGCCGGCGCCGATTCCTCCTCGGCCGGCGGCTCGTCATCGGAGTCTTCCTTGGGTATCATCCGGCCGACGATCGGGCGTAGCAATCCGACCGAGATCCACAACACGGCAATCCAAATCAACATCTCCGGCAGGCTTGGCGAGAACCGCATCAGCCAATCGCGCACCGCCTGGAAAAACCGTTGCACGCTTTCGCCGAAGGCGACCATCAGGTCGGGGTTGGCCAGAATGAACAACATGCCGAAGGCCACCAGCGCGCCCAAGGGCAAGATCACACTGAGCCATCGCGAACCGCGGTCCGTGGAACCGGTCCCGTCCGAATCGCGCAGACGTTTGGTCAGACAGCGTTCGTAGTGCGAGAGACCTCCGAACCCGGCCGGGATGATTTGCGTCGCCAGGATGAGGACTTCATAGACGTAGGGACACACGCCCGATATGGCCGCGGCGAAGGCGGCCAGCAGCGCGAACCCGACCGCCGCCTGCAAAACCGATCCGCACCACAACATCTTCACCGCCAACACGGCCAGCATGGCGGCGACAATCACAACGGAAGCCGACAACTTGAACCGTTCGCAATTGTACGATTCGTCCCGCGCGCCGCCGGAACTTTCCGTGCGATATTGCGGGGAGGAGGCGTCTTTCCAGCGCGGGCGGGGCGCTCCGACGGCCAGCAACAGCGGCGCCGCCGCCATCAACAACGCGTAGCCGGCGAACCCGTGCCCCCGATAGATCGTCAGGTCGCACAGCACCACAAGCAGCACGATGGCGAGAAGTTCGCGCCATCTGAGCGGCGGCTCTTCCTTGACGGCAATTGCCATCACCGGATCGTCCGGAGGCGCGACCGGGCAGTCGGAGATAATACCGGGGTTTTGTTCGACGTCGGGACACTCGCGTTTTTCGTCCATGATCCGTCCTCCAACCGAAGCATTTTAGCACTACCCAACCCCCCCCGCAACGGCAGTCAATATTTATGGATCAAGGTAATGATCCTTTTCTAAAGCAAGAAACACCCCCTTCCGTTATATCGAGGCCGAAATTACGCCTGTCAATACAAGGCCGGGCAACCCCCCTTGCTTGCCGGTGATGTCCATGATAGATATTCCAATACTTTTCACAATTCCCGCTACCCGCTGGTCAGAGGAGCCGATCCATGTCTGATCCGACCCGGTTTGCGACGTGTGCCGTTTGCGGTCAACCATTGCCGTCCGATCGGCAGGATTGCACTTCTTGCGGCGCGAGCGGCGCGTGGCAAGATAGAATGCGGGCCGAGGTATTCGCCCGCAAACGGTTCGAGGAATGGGCCGGAAACCGATTGATCGGCGATGGGGTATGGAGAGCTATCAACGGACATTCCGAGCATCGGCTTGAATCCCTGCGCCGGATGGCAAGAGGAGGCCGTCCGATTCCATCCGACGTGCCGCTTCTCTCGGCAGCCGGGTGTTGGAACTGTCGCGCCGAGATTTCGCCCGAACAACAGAACTGCGGCCGTTGCGGCGCTCCGACAAACACCACCCTGTCGCATAATTTCCGTTATCTGACCTATGCCAGCTACGTTATCAAGTCGCACTGCGACGAGGGGCGTTTGCCGTTGGCGCAGGCGCACGCCTGCATGAACGACGCGAAATCGCGGGTCGCGGCGCTGCGGAGCCACTTGATGAAAAATCGAGTAATCCCGGCCGTCGTGGTTACGGAAGCGATAGACGTAGAGCCGCCGCCTCGCCAGTCCGCCGGCGCGGCGCCATCACCCCAAGCCGCTGCCGCCGCCAAACCGGTTTGTCCGCCGGCCGCGGGCGTGCCACTGGCTAAGCCAGTGCCACCCGTTGCCGAGCCGGCGGGCGTGCCACTGGCTAAGCCAGTGCCACCCGTTGCCGAGCCGCGCCCTCCGCTCTGGGAAATCATCCTCGATCCACGCACGATCCAATGGCTGCTCGGCCTCGGCGGCGCGCTGTTGGTCATCGGGTTGGTCATCTGGTTGGCTACGCTCGGGGTGTTCAAAAATCCCGTCGTGGTCGCCGTCGCCTTGGGTATCGGCAATGCCGCGGTGCTCGGCGGCGGTTGGGCCACGATCCATTTTTCCCGCTATCGAACCGCCGGCCGGGCGATCACCCTGCTGGCCTGTCTGGTGATGCCGTTGAACCTCTGGTTCTATCACGCCTACGGTTTGATAACGCTCGACGGGCAACTTTGGGTCGCCGCGCTGGTCTGTTGCGTTCTATACATGGCCTCGGCGCTGGTGCTCCGCGATCATCTGTTCGTCTACGTGCTCAGCGGCGGAATCGCCATGACCGGCCTGCTGATGTTGACCGACGCGGGCAAGTTCTGGGAGATCGCCTCGCCTGCCGCGTTGCTGGTCGTTTTGGGATTGATTTCGTTGCACGTCGAGCGGGCGTTTCCGGAAATCGACGGCCCCTTCTCGCGCCGCCGCTTCGGAACGGCGTTCTTCCTCTCGGGGCAAGTGCTGTTGGCGGCGGGGCTGCTGCTGGTCCTCGGCGCGCAAATCGCCGGCGACTGGCTCTACAAACCGCTGTTCGAGCCGATCTACCAGCAGTGGAAATCCGGTCCGCCGGAAATTGTCTCTGAAGCCTGGGGCCGGTATCTCGCCCTGGCGCTGGTCCTGGCCGGAACTTACGCGTATTTCTATTCCGACATCGTGGTCCGCCGGCTGAGTATGTACGTCTACCTTGCGGTGTTCACCCTGCTGTGGGCGGAAATGTTGGTGATCGAAATGATCGCCACGCGGGTGACGGCCGAAGCGGCCATCATCGCCTTGGCGCTGACGGCCCTGGCCGCAAACCTCGTCCAGCCGAAACTGCTCCGCTGGCGGGAGTCTTCCGCAACGCCGGCTAAGCCGGAAGGTTCACTCGCCACGGCTATCTCGCTGGTCCGCGCCGGGCAGCCGCTCGGACTGTTCCTCAGCACCGTCCCGGTTTTGCTCGGCCTGGTTCTGCACCTGCGGGCAACCTATCAGCCGCTGAACGAGTCGTGGCCCTTGCCCAGCGGCAGTCTTTATGCCATCACTTGGGCATACGTGCTGGCGATGTTCGTGACGGCCGTTTCCTGCCGGGTCGGCGCGCATCTTTACCGCCACTCGCTGCCTTGGCTGTCCTCGACGTATTTCTTCGGCACCGCCGCCGCCACCTTGACGGGACTTGCCGGGCTGCTGACCGTCTTTGGCGTAAAGACCTGGGACGAACTGGCGCCGCTGGTGATGATCGTTCCGATCATCTACATCATTGCCGCCCGGCTGTACCGCGGGCACTCGCAGGAAAAGCCGTTGACCTGGGTGGCACACGCCGCGACGGGCGTAATGATCGCCGCGGTCCTGGCGGCCGCCATGCACGTGACGCCCAAGCACGTCTTCGAGCCGGCATCCGGCAAGACGCTGAACCTGCTGCTGGCCGCGTTCTTCGCCGAGGCGGCCCTGTTCTACGCGCTGGCCGCCGTCTTCCAAAAGAAAGGCTTCAACATCTACCTCGGCACGGCCGCCGCCTGCGGCGCCGCCTGGCAACTGCTCCAATACCAACAGGTAGGGACCGAGTATTACACGCTCGCCTTCGCCCTCTTGGGGATGGTGCTGTTGATCGGATACCGCTTGGCGATGTTGGAATGGACCGGCATGGCCGACGCGGCGTTCAAGTGCGCCAACTCGCTGATGTCGCTCTCGTTCGTGGCCGCGGCGCTGATTACGCTGAGCCGTTTCGCCACCCAGCGCGAAATCGTCAGTTTCTCGCTCGTGTTCTTGCTGCTGGCGCTGACGGCGCTGAGTCTGCTGGCGGCGTGGCTGGTACAACACGCCGACTGGCGGCGGTGGTACATCGTCATGGCCATTGTCGAGGCCGGCTTAACCTTCATCGCCCTACACGTGCTCAGCCGCCTGACGCTATGGGAAAAAATCGAGATTTTCAGCATTGTCGTCGGCTGTGCGTTGTTGGTGATCGGCCACGTCGGTTGGCGGCGAGAACGGGACCAGCACGGCGATCTGGTCAGCTTCAGCCTGTTGTTCGGCAGCCTGTTGGTCGGATTGCCGCTGGCGATAGCCGTGCTCATCCACCGCTGCACGCCGACGCCGATCTATTCGCCGTTGAACGAGTTTGGGTTGCTCGTCGCGGGCATTGTCCTGCTGACGACCGGGTTCACGTTGCAACTCCGCTCGACGACGATCGTCGGGGCCAGCCTGCTGCTGGTCTATCTGCTCACGTTGGTGATGTTCATCAACATGCTGGAGAACGTACAGACCGCCGCGATCTGGCTCACGATCGGCGGAGGGATAATCTTCGGGACCGGCGTGTTGCTGAGCGTATACCGCGACCGCCTGCTGATGTTGCCCGACCGGGTGCGCCGACGCGAGGGCATGTTCCGTGTGCTGAACTGGCGATAACCGCTCAGTAGGCTGGGTCCATGACCTTAGGTTCCCCCGCGTTTTTGCTTGGAAAACTTCGGAAAACACGAGAATTTCGACCCGTAGGGTCGTTTGACAATAGCCCAGCGATTCATCGCTGGGGAGGAGGGCCGGCCAAATCCATTATCCGTCCCGTAGGGACGGTCGAACCGTGGTGGTCAATTTTCGGCCGTCCCTACGGGACTTGTGGGGAAATAAGGGGAGGCTTCCCGTCGCCCCAGCAGTGAACTGCTGGGCTATTGTCGCCTGTCCCTTCGGGACAAAAATGTGGGTAAACCTAAGGTTGCAACCCGGCCTACAATTACTTATTCTTCTCGCGGAACTCCCGCATGAAGTCGGCCAACAGTTGGACGCCTTCGACGGGCATGGCGTTGTAGATCGACGCCCGACAGCCGCCCACCGAACGATGGCCCTTCAGATCGCACAGATCGCGCTCGGCGGACTGGGCGAGGAACGGAGCGTCCAGGTCGGTATTGGATAGGCGGAACGGAACGTTCATGATCGACCGGCTGTCCAGCTCGGCGTGGCCCTGGTAGAAACCGTCCGAGGCGTCGATTACGTCGTAGAGCAGCTTCGCCTTGTGGCGGTTGATCTCGGCCATTTTTTCCAGACCGCCGATCTCGCCGAGCAGCCAATCGGTGACCAGCTTGACCACGTAGATGGCCAATGTCGGCGGGGTGTTCAACAGCGACTTGTTCTCGGCCACGGTCTTGTAGCTCAACAGCGACGGCAGGTCGTCGGCCGAGCGCTGGAGCAGGTCGTCGCGGACGATGACGATCGTCACGCCCGCCGGGCCGGCGTTCTTTTGGGCACAAGCGAAAACCAGTCCGAACTTCTCAATCGGCATGGGGCGGCAGAGGATGTCGGACGACGAGTCGCAGATCAACGGCGCACCGCCGGTGGCCGGCTCGGTTTGATACTGCACGCCCTGGATCGTCTCGTTCGAGCACATATAGACGTAGGCCGGATCGGCGTCGAGATTCAAATCGTTTTGCTTCGGGAAGCGCTTGAAATTGTCGGGCTTTCCGTCCCAAGCCACGTTGGCCGTGCCTTGCGTCTTGGCCTCTTTGATGGCTTTGGTGCTCCAGGTGCCGGTGACGATGTAATCGGCCGGTTTGCCCGAGCCGCGGAGCAGATTCATGGCCACCATTGCGAACTGCAAGAAGGCCCCGCCCTGCATGAACAGCACCCGATAGTTGTCGGGGATGCTCAACAACTTGCGGAGGTTCGCCTCGGTCTGGTCGATGATCCGGCTAAAGGTTTTCGAGCGATGGCTGATTTCCAGGATCGACGCGCCCGCCCCCGGCAGACAGAGCATGTCTCGTTGAACTTCCTCAATGACGGGCAGCGGCAGCACGGCCGGCCCCGGTGCAAAACTGTACACGCGCTTTTCCATGGTTGCATCCTAATAGTGGCGAAGTAGCAAATAAACCCTACCGGAGCCAGTGTAACGAACGTGGGGCGGCCGTCCAGCCCCTAAACGCCTTGCCATTCCCCACATTTTTGTCCCGTAGGGACAGGCGATAATAGCCCAGCAGTTTACTGCTGGGTCGCCGGGATCCCCCTTCCTTCCCCCAAAAGTCCCGTAGGGACGGCCGAAAATGGGGACTGACGGTTCAATTGCCCCTACGGGACGAACTGGGCTTTTGGTATACCCTCCTTCCCAGCGATGAAAACTCCATTGCAAATGGATTCGTCGCGTTTCGTCAATTACGAAACTTCCCAACCCCATTAAGCGTCAAAACTCCGGTGCCTTTTACGTCTTCGCCCCCCTCTTCCCAAGGCTTGTGTCCGCAATGTGAACGTATATTATGTAGTCGGAACCCCGCCCGAGGTCGGTGATGGTTTTCCAGCGACATACACCCTAATGGCGGGGGATGTCGGTCGATCTCATTTCACTCTCCACGAGGAACAGAAAATGATCTCCAAGCCTCGATTGCTGCTGTCGGCGACTGCCTTATTGGGCGTCGCCGTTTTTTTTGCCGCCGCCGTCGCAAAAGCCCAAGGGCCGGCCGACGACGGAAAAAAGACGGAACCCTCGATCCACGAGCAGGACATTTACATTCCATACGAAAAGTTGCGGGAAGTATTCGAGAAGCACGGCCGCGGTGTGTTCCTGCCCTACGAGAAGTTTCAAGAGCTATGGCGGGCAGCGCGCGAGAAAACGCCCGCGGCGGCCGAGCGGAAACCGCCCGTCGGAGCGCTGATTACCGAGATCGAAAACGAGGCGACCGTCGAGAAGGACGTGGTCCGCGTGAAGGCCAAGCTGAAGATCGAGGTCTTGGCCGAGGGGTGGAACTCGATCCCCTTGCGGCTGAGCGACGCGGCCATCATCCGCGCCGTGCTCGGCGGCAAGCCCGCCCTGATCGTCGGAACCCCGGGCCGGGGCTATAAATTGCTGATCGACAAGAAGGGGAAGCAACCGGAAACGATGGAGTTGGACCTCGAGTACGCCAAAACCATCGCCCGCAAGCCGGGACGAAACAGCGTCTCGTTCCAATCGCCGCAGGCCCCGGTGAGCCGTTGGCGGGTGGTGATCCCGCAGTCGGGCGTGAAGGTCGATCTGCATCCGCTGATCGCCGCCACGGAAGTACCCGCCGAAAAGACCGCCGAGGGCGAAACGCCCGCGAAAAAGAAGGACCAGACGGTCATCCTGGCGTTCGTCGGCGCGGCCCCGGTGGTCCGCATCGACTGGACGCCCAAGGCCGAGGGGGCCACCGGGTTGGCGGCGATGGCCAGCGTCCGGGCCGAAGGACAGGTCTGGATCAACGAGGGCGTCTCTCGCTGCCGAACGACGCTCGCCTATTCGATCAGCCGCGCCGAGTTGGCCCAACTGGAGATTGACGTGCCCGCCGGCCAGAAAGTGGCCAATGTCTTCGACGCCAACATCCGCCTGTGGTCGGTCAAAACGGTCGAGGGCCGACAGCGAATCACCGTCGAATTGTTCGAGCCGGCGAAAGAATCCCAGCAGGTGATCGTCGAACTGGAGAAATTCTTCCCCGATCGGCCGAAGAACTCGATCGACGTGCCGGTAGTCAAGGCGGTTGGCGCCGGCCGCCAGCAGGGTGTCGTGGTTGTCAAGGTCGCCAAAAGCCTGCGGGCCGAGGCCGTCAAGACCAGCGGCCTGTTGCAGGTCGACGCCGCCGAATTGCCCTCCGCCCTGAAACGGACGAAGTGGGAGTTCGCCTATCGCTACGCGACCGTTCCATTCACTTTGACATTGGACGTCGAGAAAGTGCAGCCGCGGATCACGGTCGATTCGCTGTTGGAAGTCGATCTCCAACCCGACCGGCTGACGCTCGATCTGACGGCGGTCTATACGATCGAGAAGGCGGGCGTCTTCCGGCTGGAGTGGGACATTCCGCCCGGTTTCGACGTTCGCCACGTCCGCGGCGAGCCGGTCGGCAAAGCGAGGGCCGTGCAAGTCGATTCCCATTTCCTCGAGGGAGACAAGAAAACCCGCTTGGTGGCGAACCTTTCGCGCAAGGCCATCGGCAAAGTCGCTCTTCGGGTGCGGTTGCAAAAAGACCTCCACCGGCCGGAACTTTTGACGCCGACCGGCAAGGCCGCGCAGTTCACGCTGCCGATCCCCCGCGTACCCGAGGCGGCGGCCGAGCGGTCCACCGGGCGGATGGTGGTCTACGCGCCGGAGAGTCTGCGGCTAACCCCCGAAAAGACCGCCGGCCTGCGGAGCATTTCGGTCCGCGAGGCGTTCGAGACCGTGCGGCCGACGCGGCAGCCCGCGCCGACCGAGAGGCGGCTCGTGCTGGCCTTCGCATATTCCCAAGGGCCGGCCGAGTTGACCTTCGCCGCCGAGCGACGCAAGCCGCAAGTGACCGTCCGGCAACTGATGGTCGCGCGGGTCGAGGAGGGCGTGGTCAAGTTCGACTTCACGCTCTTCCACGACGTCCTCTACAGCGGCGTGAAGTCGCTGCGGCTCGACGTGCCGGCCGACGTGGCCGCGGGGCTGAGGGTGGTCACGCCCGGGGTGCGCGACAACACGATCGCCCCGCCGCCCGACGATCTGGAGGAGGGCTACGTCGCCTGGCGGCTCAGCGGCGACGCCGAGTTTCTCGGCAAAGGCAAGATCAAACTGTCCTGGGAAAAGAAAATCGAAAAGCTCGAGGTGGGTAAGAGCGTCGAGTTGACCATGCCCCGGCTGATCCCCCGCGAAGTCGATCGCGCCTGGGGGCAGATCGCTTTGGTCAAGTCGGAGACGATCGACGTCCATCCCTCGGGCGAGCCGAAGCTGCTGCGGCTCATCGATCCGCAACACGACCTGATCGACCCGGTTCCCGCGGCCGCGCGAGCGTTCGAGTTCCACGACGATTGGGAACTGAAAATCGTCGCCACCCGCTACGAGTTGGAGGAGGTCAAGCGGACGAGCATCGAACGGGCGTTGGTGCGGATGGTCGTCACGCAGGCCGACACAATTTCCGTCCAAGCGCTGTACCGCATGCGCAGCGCCCGGCAGCGGTTGACCGTGCGATTGCCGGCCGGCGCCGAGTTCGACGCCCAGCCGTTGCGGATCGGCGGTCGCCCGGCGACTCTGGAGAAGGGGGGCGAGAACGAATACTTTATTCCGCTGACCGGCGTCGCCACCGACAAGCCGTTCGTAATCGAACTGCGTTATACGCTCGAAGGGGACGGCAGCCGGATCGATCCGCCCGCATTCCCCCAGGAACCGGCCGTGGTCAAGGAATATCTGTGCGTGTATCTGCCCGAAACGCGAAGGCTGCTGAACGCTTGGGGGCCGTGGACCGAGGAGTTTCGCTGGCGGTGCGACGGTTGGCTGCGATGGCGCCCCGAGCCGATCCGCAGCCCCGACTCGCTGGTCGGTTGGGTGCAAGGCAACCTGACGCCGGGCAATCCGGCCGAGGATTTCGCCGCCGACGGCGAGCCGTACTTGTTCTCGACGCTTCGGCCCGCCCCGCCGCCGGAAGGTTCGTTGCGGTTCAATTCGATCGACAGCCGCTGGCTGAGCGGTCTGGTGTTCATCGCCACGGTGTTGCTGGGACTGCTGTTGCTGCCGGCTCGGCTTCCCGCCCGGGCGCTGGCCGTCGGCGCGGCGGTGATCGCCTTGGTGCTGGCCGGCGTGTTCCTGCCGATCTTTTCGATGCAGATACTCAACGGCGTGTTGCTCGCGGCGATCTTCGTGGTGGCCGTGATGTGGACCGCCGGCGCCGTCGCGCATCGGTCCTGCCGAAAGCCTTCCAAGCCGGAAGTCGGCAACCGGGACCACGGCGTCGATCTGTCGAAGTATCAGCCCGAGTCGCCGGTGGCCGAGCCGTCCGCTCCCGACGCCGGCGAGTCGCCCAAGCAGGACGACGGGAAAGGAGGGCCGAACAATGCGTAGCAGAATGCAATATGCAATATACAATTTGAGATTTGGAATCTGTAATCTGAGATTTGAGATTTTCAAATTGAAATCCCTGTTCGCGGCAATGGCGGTCATCGCCCTGCTTTTGCTCGCCACGGCTGCTCCGGCGGCGGAACCTCCGACGCGGGAAATCTACGTCCCCTTTTCCGACCTGCACGTGCTGCTGCAAAATCAGCCCCAGCGGGTGTTGATCGGACGGCAAGAGTACGACGATTTGGTCAAGAAGGCCAAGCGTGCGCCCGAGGCCGGCGCCCCGCTGCCGGCCGTCGTCATCGCCGCCGACTATGCGATTACAGCCGGTCGGCAGCGGGCCGAAATCGTCGGCGACCTGACCGTTGACGTGCTGCAAGACGGCCTGCACGCCCTGCCGTTGGATTTGGCCGGAGTGGGACTGCGCAGCGCCCGGCTCGACGACCGCGCCGCGTCCATCGGCCGCGGACCCAAAGGTCGGCTCGTGCTGTTCGTCGAGGGGATCGGCCAACATCGGTTGAAGCTGGAGATGACCGCGCCGCTGGAGACGACCGCCGCCCGGCAAGTGCTCAATTACCGCCTGCCGCGCCCCGCCGCCGCGACGCTGCGCCTCGAAGTGCCAGGCGACGTGGAGATAAAAGGCGGCGCGGACGTCATCGGCCGCAAGGTAGACGCGGCCGCCGGGGTCACGCGGTTCGAGTTGCTCCCCCGTCGGGGCGACACCTCGCTGCTGATGACGCTCAACAGCCGGCTGCATCGCCGGCAACGGGCGGTGATCGCCCGAAGCGTCGTCTTCAACGAAGTCACTGGGGCCTACGAAAAACTCCGCGCCACCGTTACACTGTCGGTCCTCCATCGGGCGGTCGATCGGTTTCGCTTCGTCGTGCCCGACGGGTTCGAGATCACGGAGGTCGTCTCGCCGCTTTTGGCCCGCTGGGAGGTTGTATCGGAAGACGGCCGCCGCGTGCTCGAGGCCCGGCTGCGCGAGCAGACAACCGAAACGGTAACGCTCGGCATTACGGCGATCCGCGCGCCGGCAAAACTCGAAAGCTGGAGCGCGCCGCGGCTCGTGCCGCTGGACGTGATCGGCAGCGTCACCGTATTGGGGCTGCTGGTCGACGATCGGCTGAAGGCCGAATCGCTTTCGGGCGAGGGTTTGATCCCGATCGATGTATCCGTGCTCGGCGCCGAGTGCCACTGGCTAAGCCAGTGCCACACTGCCGTGGCGGCGTGGTATGCCCCGCAGAGCGATTACGCGCTCTCCGCCCGATTCGTTCGACCGCCGGCCGAAATGGCCGCGACCACCAGCCTGTTGCTGGTCGTTTCGGACAAGGGCCTGGAAGTCCAAGGCGGCGTTTCGCTGATGCCGCGGGTGGAAAAGCGGTTCGCCTTCGATTTCTCGGTCCCTGCCGGTTGGCAGGTCACGAGCGTCGCGACGGCCGATGGAAAGCCGTTGCCGTTCGAGTGTTACCCGGCCGCCGAGGGCGCGGCAAAACAAGTCTCCCCTCTCCCAAAGGGAGAGGGGACCGGCGTTGCCGGGCGGGTTCGCGTGACGATCGACGGCGGCATCGATGTCGACCAGATATTCCGCGCCAACTTTCGCGCCGTATGCACCCCGAAAAACTGGCTGGCCGACTGGCGTCGGACGACGGTCGAGTTCCCCGACTTCGCCGTCCTCGACGCCACGAGCAGCGAAGGGGCTATCGCCGTCGAGGTGCGCGACGACATGACCGTCCGGCCCGAGAAAATCGAGTTTTTGACCCCGCTAAGCGCCGAGGAGAAACTCGGTTTCGGTCTGGCCGACGTACCCGCCACGTTGGCTTATCGCCGCCAGGGGCCGGACTACGCCGCCTCGCTGGTGGTCGAGCGGATCGAGCCGCGGATGACCGCCCGCACGTTCTCCTTCCTGCGCGTCGATCGGGACGCCCTGAATTGCCACTGCGAAGTGGTCTACACGATCGAGCAATCCCGTGTCCGGCAACTCGTCTTTTCGTTGCCCAAGGAGACGCCCGAGGGGATTTCGATCCGGGGTCTCGACGGCGTACACGTGAAGGAACGCTCCGGCAAGCTATCGGGCGAGCGCCGGCTGTGGACGGTGTTGCTGGCCGAGCCGCGGCCGAGTCGGGTCCGGCTGGCCGTCGATTTCCAACAGCGGCTCCCCGCCTCTGATCCGAAGGGCTTCGAGTTGCCGATCGTCGAGGCCGAGGGCGTGGCCTATCAATCGGGGCTTGTGGCCGTCGAGGGCTGCGCGGAACTCGACGTGCGCGTCGAGACTTCCGCCCGACAGGTTGACGTTGGCGAGTTGGCCGAGGCCGACTATCAGCCCGGCCGCCGTCTGCTGGGCGCGTACGGATTCGTCGGCGATCCGCCGGCGGTTAAGATCGACGTGCTCCGCCAGCCGGGCTACGGCATCCCGCCGGCGATCGTCCAGCAGTGCGAATTGGACACGGTCCTCTCGCCCGACGGGCGGAGTCAGACACTGGCCCGATTCAAGCTTCGCTCGAAGTCGCTCTACTTGCAAGTTGAGTTGCCCGCCGACGCGAAGCTCTGGGCGGCCGAGTTGGACGGCGTGCCGCTGAAGCCGCAGCGCGACGGCCGGAGCGTGCTGATCGACCTCTCGGCCGGAGGGGGCGAGGCGCTGAAAACGTTGCAGATCACCTACGCGGACGACAAGCTCCAGCCGGTGGCGTTGCGCGGCACGGTGCGGGTGCCCGCCCCCAAGCTGTTTCTGCGCCGGGGGACTGGTCCATTTTTCGGCGAGAAAACTATTTCAGCCAATAAAACGCCGGCCGAAAACATGGACCTGTCCCCTTCATCGGTCGAGGTTCCGCTGGCCGACTTCCTCTGGCGGCTGCACCTGCCCAGCGGCTACGAAGTGGTCCGCACGAGCGGCACGCTTACGACCGACGACGTCTCCCGCCCAAAGCCGGCGGCGTTCCAAGTGGCCGGCGCTCTCTACTATCTGTCCGGCGGCATCTGGTCGTACAAAATCACCCACCATCAACATATCGCCGAGGCGCCGTCGCAGTCGATACCGTCGGACGCCAGGCCGGAGATGGTGTTCGTCGGCCGGATCACCGGCATGGTCGATATGAAATGGTCGGACGACAAGGACTTTCTGCCGCCGCCGGGATACGCTTACGTTCCCTTGGGCCGCAAGTACAAACTCGCCTCCGGGCTGATGCAGATCACCTACGACTCCGGGGCGAAGGTAATCCTCGAGGGGCCATGTACATTCGAGGTCGAGTCTCGCAACGGCGGCTACCTCGCGCTGGGCAATCTGACCGCAATAGTGGAGAGGGGAGAGGGGAGAGGGGAGAGTGCGAAACCGCAAGCGGCAAATCAGAAATCTCCTTCATCCTTCATCCTTCATCCTTCATCCCTCTTCTCTGTCCGCACTCCCACCGCCATTATCACGGGCATCGACGACGCGGAGTTTAGCGTGGAAGTCAGCGAGGAAGGAAATACCACGCCACACGTCTTCCGCGGTGCGGTGAAGGTGCAAGTGGTGGGTGGCACTGGCTTAGCCAGTGGCACTCCGCGGGAAGAAGTGGTGCTGCGCAAGAACGAATCGGCCCGCGTGGAATGGGGAAAAGACGGTGAAGGGAAAATGTTGGCTCGGGGCACCGCCCAGGCCAAGTTTACCCGGCGGATTCCGGATAAGCGCGACCCGCTAGATAAAATGGATGTCGTCGCCGGCGATGAAAAGAGCAAAGCAGTGAAAAAACCAACAGACTCTCCCGCCGAAAAACCGACTAGCGAACTTGAACCATCTTCCTTTCCGACATTTTCTCGATTGACGCTCGGTCCAGTGGAAATACAGAAAATCCGTGCCATTCGAGAACTCGCCGGCGTACGGAGTCTGAAGATCGACCTGCTCCAGTCGCCGGACGAATCGGGCCGAGTGGTCGCGTTCCGCAGCCTGGGCGTCGAGCCGCGATTGGTGGTCACGCTGGCCAACGACGGGCGGTTCGCCTCGCTCCGCTGGGCGCTGGCTCTGGCCGTGGCGCTGGTCGGCCTGGGACTGACCCGCCGGCCGGTACGCACCAAAACCGCCTACGTCCTTGCCGTGATGTTGCCGACCACTTTGGTCGCGCTGTTCGGCGGCATAGAACTCGCCAAGGCGTGCAACGCGATGTTCTACGCGGCGGCATTGTTGGTTCCGTACTATCTTGCGGTCGGCTTTTCGCGGTGGTCGTGCCGGGTGTGTTATCGGATTTGCACGTGGCGCGCGGCGAAGCTCACCGGCAAGACCGTTGTCTCGGCGGCGATTCTGCTGGCGACGATGCTGGGAGCCAATGTCTATGCGAAGCCGCAAGCGGCTAAGGAACGTGTAATCAAATTGCCCGACGACGCGATTATCCTTCCCTACGATCCCGAATGGAAGAACGGGATCAAGGACGCCGACAAGCTGCTGGTGCCGTACAAGAAGTACGTCGAGCTATGGAATCGGGCGTACCCGGACAAGAAGATCGGGGTGAAGGCCCCGCCGGCGCCGTACGCGTTGGCCGACGCCTCGTACAAAACGCTGCTCGAAGGGGATGATTTTCTGCTCCTGACCGGGCGGATGGAGATCGATGTTTTCGCCGACGGATACGTTCAGATCCCGCTTGGGCTGGGCGGCGGAGTGCTGACCCGCGCCGAGGTGGACGGCAAGCCCGCCCGGCTCAGTGTCCTCTTGCGGCAAAACACGCCGCTTGCGGCTTCGCAAAAACCGGCGAAGCGTTCGGTTGTGGTGTTGCACGTTTCGGGCAAGGGCCGCCACAAGCTGGAACTGGCCGTGCGGCTGAAACTCGCCCGGCAGGGCGGTTGGCGGACCGTCGAGGGCGTGCTGCCGTCGGCCCCGGCCACCGCGCTGGACATCGTCGTGCCCAAGGCGCGGACCGAGCTGCGCCTCGGTCACGTGGCCGATTGCCGCCACTACGAGACCGAAAAAGCGGACCAAACGATCCGCACCACGCTGGGCAAGCGCGGTGCAATCGCGCTGCGCTGGCGACCCCGGGTTGCCGCGGGCCGGATCGACCGCACGCTGACCGCCGACTCCAGCGCCGTCTTCGACGTGCGAGAGGACGGCCTCCGGTTGCGATGGCGACTTACGCTCGAATTCCGCCGCGCCGAGCGCGACCGGTTCAGCGTCAAGTTGCCCGACGGCTATCTGCTCGAAAAGGTCGCGGGGGCCAACGTCCGCGGCTGGGAGGTCCGCTCCGGCGATGGCGGCGGCCGGACCGTCGAGGTCTCGCTGTTGCAGGCGGCCAAGGACCGCGAGCGATTCACGCTGCGGCTTTGGCGAGCCGGGCAGGTCGGCCACGGCGAGTTGGCCCGCTTCGACGTGCCGGTGGTAACGGTCGCCGACGCGGCGTTGCAGAGCGGGCGGTTGACCATCCGTCGCAGCCCGCTGCTGGAGGTGCGAACGCTGGATCGCTCGGGCGTGACACGGATCGATCTCCCCTCGGATAAAAAGCGATCGGTCGGCGACGTGCATGGGACGAAAAGCCCGCTGGGTATCCGGCCGTTCGAGTCGTACAGCTTCGCCACCGTGCCGTTCACGGTCAGATTGTCGGCCGCCGAGGTCAAGGCCCGAGTCTCGGCCGTCGTCGAGTCGATCCTGAAACTCGCCGAGCACCAGCGTAGCCTGGAGAGCCGCGTGAGGTTCGACGTCCGCGGCCGGCCGGTATATCGGTTGCGGGTCCTGCTGCCCGAGGGTTTCAGGCTCGATAGCGTCCATGCGCCCGGCAAGTTTCAGTACACGGTGACGAAAGAAGTCGAGCGGCCGCTGCTGACCGTTTATCTTGCCTCGGGCCAGGAGGGGGAGGCGCCGGTGGTGGTTTCCGGCAAGCTCGACCGTCCTATTGCGGATTCGCAGCGAGAAATACCATTGCCGCGCGTCGAAGTGCTCGACGTCGATCGGCAGCAAGGAGACATTGCGGTGCAGATCGATCCGGCATTCGACGTCGAGGCCCTCGACCTGACCGGCTGCGAAACAGTGCTGTTGGGTCGGCTGTTCGGTTGGCTCAATCCCAAGCAGCGCGAGGTCGCGCGACTGGCGTTGCACTACACCGGCGGCGACTACTCCGGCAAACTGCGGCTGAAACCACGCACGGCGGACGTGGTCTGCGACTCGATCACCAACGTCCGCGTGACCGACCGCTCGTTGGAGGAGACGATTCTGCTGGACTTCAACGTCACCCGGGCGGGTGTGCGGCGACTGGAGTTCCTATTGCCCAACTGGATGGCCGACAGCCGCGTCGGTGTGCCGATGTTGCAGCGGAAGATAGTCTCTCCGGCCGGCGGGAAATTCCCCGGCATGGTGCGCGTGCGGCTCGAGTTGCAAGAAGAAGCGATGGGGCAAATCCGGGTGGTGGTCGAGAACGACCGGCTGCTGACGCCCGGCTCGCATCAGACGCCGATACCGGTATTCGTGGACGGCCGGACCAACCGGCGCTACGTGGTGATCGACAACGCCGGCCGCGACGAGGTGGTGGTCGAGCAGGACGAGCTACGCGGAATGGACGTTCTCGGTACGCACGGGAAGGATTGGACCGTTCTCAAAAGTTTCTTGGGCGAGAAGATTACGATGGCCTATCTGGTCTCTCCCGACGCCCAGCGGCCGCGGCTGAGCTTCCACGTCGAATCGCGCGCCGCCGTGGAAACGGTCCAGGCCGGTATCGGCCTGTCCGAGACCACGCTGGTCGTAGACGCCAACGGCGCGTATCGCGCCGAGGTCGTGCTGCACGTCAACAACGCGACCGAGCAATACTTGGAGGTCGGGCTACCCGAGGGGGCGTCGCTATGGACGGCCCAGGTGGCCGGCGAGCCGGTCAAGCCGACACTGGTCCCCGAGTCGGGTGCCACTGCTGGCTCGTCCAGCAGTGCGGGGAGTAACTACCGGGAAAACACTGCTGGACAAGCCAGCAGTGGCACACGCCATATCGACTCGGTCAATTCACGAGTGCGAATCCCGCTGATTAAGACGGCGCCGGGCGATTTGAGCTACAAAGTGGTGTTGCGCTACGGGGGCAAGATGCCGGCGCTCCGCACGGTCGGCGCCGCCGATTTCCCGCTGATCCGCTGCGTGAACATCACGCCGGAACTGAGCCAGGCGAAGCTGCACCTGCCCGAACGGTATCGCTGGTTCGACTTCGGCGGCACGATGCGGCGGGTGGCCGACGACGTCGGCCTGCAACTGGGCTTCCTTCAGTTTCAGAGCAATCAGCTTAGCCAGATCAGCCAAGCCCTGCAAAGCGGCGACAAGTGGACCAAGGCCCGCGCGGCCTATAATCTCAAACAGATGGAACTGTCCATGCGTGATGACGTTCAGTACCGGTCGCCGCGGTCATCGTACAATTCCAAACTGCAAGCCGCCTTGAGCGAGAACACCCGCATTATGCAACAAACCCAAAGGGAAGTGGCACGCCGGGAAAAAGCTCCCGCGCCGACCCAACTCGAAGACAACCGTCAACGGTTGAATAGAGCGTACGTGATGCAACTTCCGATCCGGGCGAAAAACGTCGTCGACGAACTGGGCCAGAACTGGGAACTACCGACCTCCCATGAGAGAGCCGGGCCACAGGGATCCCCCTCTAAGCCCCAAACCAAAAAAATGATGGTCACGCCGAGGATCGTCATCCAGGAAGAAGTAAAAGAGGAACAGTTGGGCGTTCAGCAAGACAGACGCGAGCGGGGCCGGCAGACGCAACGAGCGATCGAGGCCGAAGCGTTGAATCGCTACCAACGACGGCTGGCCAAGCAGACGACAA
>JAUWPQ010000335.1 GCA_030611515.1 Planctomycetota bacterium
CTGCGGCGGGGGTGATAATATAAGGGTGTTTCAAGCGGTCTTCTCCTCAGCACGGTTGAGGAGTTTAGCCCGCTTCTGGGCCCAATAATCATCGGAGCCTTCGATTCGTTCGCCCGACTCGATCCCTTCCATGAGCAGCAGGTCGAGCCGTTCTTGGGCTGCCGCCTTCTGCTCCTCGCGGATAAGTTGACGGACATATTCACTGGCGGTGCTATACCCCCCCAGTGATACCTTTTGGTCGATGTACGCCCGCATCGACTCCGGCAATGAGATGTTCATCGTGGTCATGGGTTTGGATACCTCCTAATGGAAGTATAGCGGGAATGGCATGAATTGGCAAGAATTGACAGGCAGGCTGCCGGGTTGCAACCCGGCCTACTCTCGCTAACCACCCAGCAGCTTTTCGATCTCCCCCCGTGCCGTTTCCAACGCGGCGGGGAGTTTTTCGGGGAGTTTGCCGCCGGCCTGCGCCATGTCGGGACGCCCGCCGCCGCCGCCATCGACCACCGCCGCCGCCGCTCGGACCCATTTGACCGCGTCCAGACCGCGTTCGACCAAATCGCGACTCAGCCCGGCGATCAGCGTGACCTTCTTTTCTTCCTCTTGCCGATTGGCCAGCAACACGGCCACCGGCGCGGCCTTGCGGCGCAATTGGTCGATCAGTTGCCGCAGTTCGTTCGGCCCGCCGGGAACTTCGGCTATGACCACCTTTACGCCGCCGAGGTCCGCCGCGCCGGCGATCAACTGGTCAACGCTCACCCCGTCGGCCCTTGGTCCGGCCGCCGCTTGCTTCTTCAGTTGTCGGATTTCCTTGGCCAGCGATTCGACCCGCTCGGGCAATTCATCGGGCGGAACCTTTACCGAGGCGGCCGCGTGGCGGAGAATTGTCTGGAGCCGCTGGATGCTCTCCAGCGCGCGAAGTCCGGTCAGGGCGGTGATCCGGCGTGTGCCGGCGGCGATGCTCTCCTCGCCGACGATCTTGAACAGGCCGACCCCGGCGGTGTTGTCCAGGTGCGTACCGCCGCAAAGTTCCTTGCTGAAGGAGCCGGCCGAGACCACGCGGACCATATCCGGATATTTTTCGCCGAAGAGCATGGTGGCCCCGGCCTTGCGGGCCTCGGCCAACGGCAGGTTTTCGCAGCCGATCGGCTCACCGGCCAACACTTTCTCGTTCACCTCGCTCTCGATCCGGGCAAGTTCCTCCTCGCCGACGGCCGAAGGGTTGGTGAAATCGAACCGCAGCCAGTCGCAATCGACCTTCGAGCCTTGTTGCTGGGCGTGTTTGCCGAGCCGTTTTTGCAAGGCGTAGTGGAGCAGGTGCGTGGCCGAGTGGGCGCGGCGGATGGCCTGGCGCCGCTGGGGGTCGACCTGCGCGGTCACGATGGCCCCCAACTCGATCCGTCCCTCGCGCAAGTGGCCGCGGTGCAGGGTGAATCCGCCGTCGATTTGCGAATCGATCACCTCGAAATGGAACCCCGGAGCGACAATCTGGCCGGTGTCGCCCATCTGGCCGCCCATCTCGCCGTAGAACGGGGTCTTGTCCAGCACCACGACGATCGGATGCTCGTGGTCCACCTCATCCACCTGATCGCAAAGTCGGTCGTTGGCCACAATGGCGATTACCTTGGCGTCCTTGACATCAAGGGAATCGTAGCCGAGGAACTCGCTTCCGTGTATGGCCTTCTTCAGTCCTTCGAGCGGATCGTGGCGAAACAGTTCGACCTTCCGCCCGCCGCCCGACTCTATTCCGTGTTGCTCCATCTCCTTCTCGAAACCGTCCCAGTCGAAGGCCAGGTTGCGTTCGGCGGCCAGGGTCTCGAACAACTCGGGCGGAAAGCCGTAAGTCTGAAACATCTCGGCGGCCTCCGCGCCCGAGACGGTCCCTTGCCGCTGGTCCTTCATCTGGGCGAAGAGCCGTTCGATCCGCTCCAGTCCCACGTCGAGCGCGGCGAGGAAGTTGGCCTCTTCCTTCTCGATTACTCCGGCCACCGCAACGGTGGTTTCGCTCAGTTCGGGGTACGGACTTTTCATAAGCTCGGCGACTTTTCCAACCAACTTATGCAAAAACGGCTCGCGGACGTTCAACTGATGGCCGTCGAGGACCGCGCGACGCAGCAGCCGGCGGATCACGTAGCCTTGCTTCTTATTGCCGGGATAGACGTTTTCGTGGACGGCGAACGCGCACGCCCGAAGATGGTCGGCGATCCGCCGCAGCCGCCGGCCGTTCTCGTCTTCCGGGTTGTATTTCACTTTGCAGATATCGCCGGCCGCCTCAACCAGCGGGCGGAGGATGTCGATGTGGAAGTTCGTTTCCACCCCTTGCAACACGGCCGCCGTCCGTTCCAGGCCCATGCCGGTGTCGATGTTCTTGCTCGGCAGCGGACTGAGATTATCCGGCGGGTCGCCCGAGCGGTTGAACTGCGTGAAGACCAGGTTCCATATCTCGACCTGGCCGGAAGGCGTGTGGAAGTAGATTTCGCTGCACGGTCCGCAGACGCCGTCCGGTCCCTGGCTCGGCGCGTTGGCCGGCCAGAAGTTTTCGTCCTCGCCGAGTCGCAGCAATTTGTCCGGCGGCAGCTTGATTTCGTTTAGCCAGATGGCGGCCGCCTCGTCGTCGTCGAGATAGACGGTGGCCGAGAGTTTTTCGGGGTCCATCCCGAGCCATTTTTTACTCGTTAGAAATTCCCATGCCCAGCAGATTGCCTCGCGCTTGAAATAGTCGCCGAAACTGAAGTTGCCCAGCATCTCGAAGAAGGTGTGGTGATAGGCGGTCCGGCCGACGTTGTCGATGTCGCCCGTGCGGAGACATTTCTGGCAGCTTGCGGCGCGGGTGAACTCGAGCTTGCAACGGCCGAGGAAATGGTCCTTGAACTGGTTCATGCCCGCCGGAGTGAACAACACCGACGGATCCCAGCTAGGAACCAGCACGTCGCTGGGCCGCCGGACGCAGCCCTTGGTCTCGAAGAAGGCCAGATA
>JAUWPQ010000020.1 GCA_030611515.1 Planctomycetota bacterium
TGCGAAATGAATAGCCCTGGTTTCCAACGGTTTGAGAACATCATCGGCCCTCGGCGAATCGACGTAATAATTAAATGGCGAAATCGGAAATTTTTTCCAGTTAATTCAGACCGGAAAATCGACCTTAACCTGAATAACAACATGGGCTTGTGGCGACGACGCAAAAAACTTTTGCAATTGCCCCTCCTGCGAGGTATGTGCGACGAGGTCATTCTACCAGCCGGAAACGCCTAGAAAAAGGCTGTTTTCTGGCCGCCGGTGTTTTCGCCTTTTTTTGCAAGGGCCTATGGCGGGCGCAAAAACCGCTTTTCCAGCCCCAAAATCACCCTACACAGGCTTTTCCGCAAGCCTGGGAGTGCATATTCATACTATTTGTGGCGATGTTTTTCAGAGCCGCCGGGTCACGACCCGGCCTACGATACTTTTACCGCCCGATTCTTCAGCAACGACTCGGTCTGCTTTTTGCACAATACCACGGCGTCGCGGGCCAGTTCGCCGGCCAACAGCGGCGACGGCTCGTCGGCGCGGATGGAGCGAACCACCTCTTTCAACTCCGCCACGAAGGCGTCCACCGGATCGGCCGATCCGAGCTTAGGCCGCGACGCACGGCCGCCGTCGGTCAGCACCGTCAGCGGCGTGACCGCGTCGCCCAACTTCGGCAGCGCCATGTAGTCGAACAGTAGCGTGGCCTTCTCCAGATACAACTCGAAGCCGTGGGTGAAGGGGCGGCCCTGCTGGTCGATCACTCCGCTGGCGGCAGTGACCATCAGCGGCGGGTCGTAGAGAAACTGCGTGGAAAATCGTTCGGCCACCGCTCCGCGCATCGTGCCGACGCAGTTGACCGCCCGAGGCATCCCGAAAACCAGCCGGATGAAATGGGCGTCGTGGACGTGCAGATCGAGCATTGGCCCGCCCACTTTTCGCGGGTCGTAGTAGTCGGGCAGCCAGGTGGGGTCGGAGATTATCCGTTTGAAATGTCCGCCCAGCGGCGCGCCGTATTTGCCGCTGGAGATTGCCCGATATGCGAACTGATACTCGGGGAAGAAGGGCAACACATGTCCAATCATCAGGAGCTTTCCCGCCCGCTCGGCCGCTCGGACCATTCGATCCGCGTCGGCGGGATTCAAGGCGATCGGTTTTTCGCAGAAGACGTGTTTGCCCGCATCGAGCGCGGCGACGGTCACTTCCGCGTGCCAGTTGGGCGGCATGCAGACGTCGATCAGATCGAGCCGCTTTTCGTTTATCATCTCGTCGATGTCCCGATAGCGGCTGACGCCGGCGAGGTCCATGATTTCTCCGCGCGGGCCAAAGTTGCCCTGGATCGACCGCCAATCGCCGGAGAGTCGTTTCGGGTCTTGTTCGCAAAGGGCCGCAACCTTCACGCCGCGGATTTTTTGGTAGGCGTGATAATGGGTCATGCCCATGAACCCGATGCCCGCTATGCCGACGCGAATCATGTGTTGCTCCAGTGGATAAGGAAAGTGAGGGTCACGAATGTTTCTTTTTCTGCCGGAGTTTTTTGGGGAGCGGCTCCGGTTTTGGTGCAATCTCCGGCAATTCCATACGCTGGGCAAGTTGCTCTCTTGCTAGTCGGATGGCATCGTGCAACTTTCGCTCCAATAACTCCTTGGGCGGCAATTCCGTCAAGTATTGCGCCACCCGAATGCCGGCGGCTTCCAGCCGCAACAGCCGAACGTGTTCCGTCGATTTGTCGGCGCAAAGTATCAAACCGATCGGCGGTTCTTCGTCCGGGCGATTCTCGTATTCCTGAAGCCAACGTAGATAGAGTTCCATCTGCCCCTTGTCGGCGGCCTGGAACCGGCCGAGTTTCAAGTCGATGGCCACCAACCTCTTTAGCCGCCGGTGGTAGAAGAGAAGGTCGAGGTAGTAATCCTCATGATCCACCGTAATCCGTTTCTGTCTGGCGACAAATGCGAAATCGGAGCCAAGCTCCAAGATGAAAGACTCCAATTCCCTCAGGATCGCTTGCTCGAGATCGCGTTCTCGGTATGTGTCCTTTAGCCCGAGGAAATCGAGGAAGTAGGGATCGCGGAAAACCAAATCCGGCGAAAGTTGGTCTTCTTCGCGTAGCGCCTGCAAATCCTGCCGTACCACCTCCTCCGGCTTCTTACTGATGGCGGTCCGCTCAAAGAGCATACCCTGGACCTTGGCATGCAACGTCCGCGTGCTCCATCGCTCGATTCGACACATTTCCGTATAAAAATCGCGTTTCAGCGGATCGTCGAGGGCAATAAGCTCCCGGAAATGAGTCCACGACAATTGTGCACGCAGTGCGTGCACAATCTGTTCGTCAGGAAACGCCTCAGCGAATTGAACCATGTAGAAAAGGTTTCGGCGATTGAATCCACGGCCATACTGGTCCGTCAATTGTCGCGACAGTGTAGCGAGAATTTGTTCGCCGTACGCCGCTCTATCGGTTTTCAATATCTCCTGTCGGATGCGATCGCCGATGTGCCAGTACAATGTGACCAGGGAAGAATTTACCGTCTGGGCCACGTGCTGCCGAGCCGCTCCGATCAATTCCCGGACATCGACCAGCAACCGATCAGCCAACGGCGCAACCGACCGAGAGGCGCGCGGCAAAAGTTCACGAGAGTTTGGTTTTCGCGGTTTCTTCATCGCGTTTCCAATGGAGAAGGTACAATTCTGTTGTGGTCAGTATCATGACAAATAGCCTGGGGTACCAAACGTGAATGATTCATGCCATATCATGTTCAGCACGTCATTAGGAAATCGTCGCTCAAAAACGTTACACAATGCCTCGGCGATTGAAACGCTACCACTTGAGCGCCCCTCAATTACATCCATCCAGAATGCTGGTTTGTATCTCACAAGGTTGCTGAGAATGAACATCGCGACGAATAATACTGGCGTTGATTTGTGGATGCCTGAATCGAGCGGCCTAACAAAATATCGACCAGCAATGGCACCTTTTTCCAAAGTGGCGAATTCAATGCTTGCCGAATCTGCTTTCCTGTAGCCAGGAAAACTCTCATGCATAAACACCGGCTCAAATCCTGATTGAAACTCCGGAAACACAGAAATTATCTCGTCGTGTGTCTTAACGCTGAAGTAAACGTGCAACCGATTGTCATCCCACACGTTTGGCCCCGAGTAAAGATAAATGCAATGGCTGGATTCACCATAATGACGAGCAAATATATCGGAAAGATCGGGGATAACTCGAACCACATCTTTGAATCGGAATATGCGTCCTGGTGTGATTTCTACATCACCGTATATTCTTGACAGATGTGGGAACACACCATTGTTGGAAACAGCGAATTCCTCCTCCATACTCCATAGGGAAGGATCCTTAGCGTATGCCCGGAGTGTTGTTTGAGCAGGTTCGGTTGTTGTGCTGGGTCTAGTGCTCAATCCATGATAATTCAGGTCTTGCAATTCCAACGATGGATCATTTGCCAAAATAGCTGCCTTTGATAGAGCGTGAGTTCCATAGAACAGAAGAAGTGGCTTTGTCGGAAGTCTAACGCTTTCTGCAGCGATAAAATATTCGTCGGCCTGCCGCAGACAGGCGGAAATCTCAGGGGCAGCCTTCAACGCTTCGGTCGCAGTCCAATGTGCGCTACGACCGCTCTTAGTTTTTCCTAGTAAAACGTTTTCAACGTTGGCGATGCTGGTAAGATACCGAAGCTGCCGCCATATTTCTTCGTTCGGCGATGAGGTCCAAATATGCATGGATCAAATGAAAATGATTAGTGTGTCGTTCTGTGATTATTGGTCCCAGTTCACACAATTACGCAACGATTTTCAAGAACCTCCCATACCCCTCGTCCCACGCCGCCGTGTTTTGCGGCTCGTACTCTTCGACCGGGAAGCTGCGGCGGATCACCTCGCGGGCCTCGGCGATCGAGGAAACTTCGCCGTCGGCCAGGGCTTGCATCATCAGGTTGCCGACGGCGGTGGCCTCGATCGGACCGGTCACGACCCGCCGACCGCAGGCGTCGGCCGCCGCTTGGCAGAGCTGCCGGTTCCGCGTGCCGCCGCCGACGACGTGGATCGTCTCGATCCGCCCACCGGACAGTTCCTCGCATAAGCCGAAAACCTGGCGGAACTTCATGGCGATGCTCTCCAACGCGCAGCGGAGGACGGCCCCCTTGTCCTCGGGCGCTGCTTGGCCCGTGCGGCGGCAGAACTCGCCGATGGCCTTGGGCATGTCGCCGGGGGCCAGAAAGTCCGGCGCATCGGGGTTGACGAACCGCCGCAACGGCTGTGCGGCGGCGCCGAGACGGTTGAGCGCCTCCCAGTCCAGGTTTGCACCGGAGAGGTTCCACGCCCGACGACATTCCTGAACGAGCCACAGCCCGGCGATGTTTTTCAGCAGCCGGGTGGTGCCGCCGACGCCCCCTTCATTGGTAAAGTTCAACCGCAGCACCGTATCGTTGACCACCGGCCGGGGCGACTCGACGCCCATCAAGGCCCAAGTGCCGAGGCTGATGTAGCACCAGTCGGGGTGCTCGCCGGGCTTGCCCGACGCCGGGACGGCCATCACCGCGCTGGCCGTGTCGTGCGAGCCGGGCAGGACGACCTTGGTTCCCTCCAAGCCGGTCTCGGCGGCCAGGTTCGGCCGCAACGGGCCGAGAGTGGCGCCCGGCTGCTCGATTCGGCCGAGTATCCGCGTGGGCAGCGAAAACTTTTCCAACAACTCCGTGGCCCAGCCTCCCTTGACCGGATTGTATAACTGGCTCGTGCTGGCCTCGGTCATCTCGTTGCACTTCACGCCGGTCAGCAGCCAATGAAACAGGTCGGGGACCATCAGCAGCGTCTCGGCCACATCCAACAGCGGAGAGCCGGCGAGTTTCATCGCCAGCAGTTGATACAGCGTGTTCAGTTGCATGAACTGCAAGCCGGTGTGGCGAAAAATCTCCTCGCGGGGGACGATCTCGAACGCCTTTTCCATCATGCCGTTGGTGCGGCCGTCGCGGTAATGGTACGGATTGCCGAGCAACTCGTCGCCGCGGCCCAGCAGCCCGAAGTCTACGCCCCAGGTATCGACTCCCACGCTGGCGACGTGTTTGCACTTTCCGGCCGCCGCGCGCAAGCCCTGCCGCACATGGGTCCATTGCCCGAGCAGGTCCCAATACAGCCGCCCGTCCATCTCGACCGGTCCGTTCTCGAAGCGGTAGACCTCTTCGAGCCGCAGCTTATTTCCATCGAAAAGCCCCAGCACGTGGCGACCGCTGGAGGCGCCCATGTCAACCGCCAGATAAGCCTTATGGGTCATGGCCGATCACCGCCTTTCTTGCTCTGTAGTAGGCACACTCCGTGTGCCTACTACATTCACATCCACCCCGCTCCAACCCGCCATAGTGTCCGTTTCTCCGTTGGAGGTCAAGTACCGGCCGGCCATTGTGGACATTGTTTACGAACTTTCATATAATTGGACGATTACGGAAGGAGAATGGGCAGTGAAAATATCCGCCAAGATGGAATACGCTTGTGTTGCCGTGTTGGAGTTGGCCTCGCATCATGCGTCCGGCGAGCCGGTTCGGATACGCGACATCGCCGAGCGGCACGGGGCGCCGCCGCGGTTTCTGGTGCAGATTCTGTTGCAGTTGAAGGGGGCGGGATTGGTCTCCAGCATCCGGGGCGCGACCGGCGGATATCGGCTCGTCGATCCGCCCGATTCCATCTCGCTGGGTCGAGTCATGGACGTCATCGACGGCTGCCCGGACGAAGACGGTCCGAAAAGCAGCGTCTCGCCCGATTCGCCGGTCGTCCAGGCCCTTGTGCGGGCGTGGAAAGACGTCGCCGCCGTCAAACGGAAGATGCTCGACGAGATCACGTTGGCCGATCTGCTCGAGCGTGCGAAGAGAGGGGACGAGCGGATGTATCATATCTGAAATCGGGTCGGGATCGAGGGTGTCCGGGAATAGTTCCATTTATTGACTATCGGGTGTATCCGAAGCAACAAATGGAAAACGCCCCGCGACTGTGGTCGCGGGGGAGAATGGCGGCATTTTACGCCCCCCCGCGACCGCAGTCGCGGGGCGTTATTGCGCCATCGACGTTTTGATGTTCAACAAATAGTGCTTTTTCGCCGTCCAACGCCCGATCCCTGGAAATTCAATTGTGATCGGAAAATTGTGTTCGTCGCCCACTCCGCCCTTGTCGCTTATGGGCCAAGAGATTAAGATAATGGGCTTATGATTCTCTAATTAGGGAGGAATAGCCGTGGAATCGATGCTTGTGACATTAGTCTCTCGTGCGGCGTTGTTTGCCCAGGAGGCAGAAGCCGAGCCGACGGGCAGCCTGTTCAATATGCTGCTGCCGTTTGTTGCCATTTTCGCCCTCTTCTATTTCATCCTGATCCGTCCGCAGCGCCGCGAGCAGGCCCGGCGGCAGGCCATGCTCGGCGAGGTGAAGAAAAACGACCGCGTGCTCACCTCCGGCGGCATCTACGGAGTGGTCGCCAACGTCAACCGCGACGCCGACGAGGTGACCGTCAAGGTCGACGAGGCCACGAACACGAAACTGCGGCTGACGCTAAGTTCGATCGCCCGGGTGTTGGGCGACGGACCTTCGGGCCAGCCCGACAACAAGTAAACTTTCCAGGAAACCATACGTCATGCCTTGGTACGTGAATCCTCTGTTTGCTCAGGCCGTCGAGCAAAACCCTGCCGGTATCCCCTGGTATCTGCACCTTCTGGTCGCGCTGGCCGCGATGTTTGTGTCGTTCTTCCTGGGCAACTACTTGGGCAAGAAGTTGCGCATGCCCGACCACGGCTGGAAGATCGGTCTGATCCTGTTCTGCCTACTGGCCAGCGTGGCGATATTGCTGATGGGGCCGTCGTTGAAGTTGGGTATCGACTTGAGAGGGGGCGCGCTGCTGGTCTACGAGGTCGACCAGACGAAGAAGAGGTCGGACCAGGCCGTGAACATGGACGATCTGATCGACGCCATCAAACGCCGCGTCAACCCCGGCGGACAGAAGGAAGTCACCATTCGCACGTCCGGCTACGAGCGGATCGAGGTGATCGTGCCCGAGGTCGACGAGGCCGAGGTGCAGCGGATCGAACGGCTCATCACCACCACCGGAAACCTACAGTTCCGCATCCTGGCCAACAACCGCAAAGACAAGGATCTAATCGAGCGGGCATTGGACGATACGGAGCGGACGAAGTTTCTGGACGCCTCGGGCAAGCTGACGGCCTGGTGGGTGCCGGTGAAACCGGGCGAGGAGTCGAGTATCGCCAGTTACCCCGAGATCGCCCTGCGCAAGAGAATGAGGGGCGAACGCGAAATCACCGAAGTCTTGGTCGTGACTGACAAATACAACGTCACCGGCGCATATCTGGTCGACGCTCGCTCAAGTTCCGACGAGAGAGGGCGGCCGAGCGTGAGTTTCACCTTTGACGATGATGGGGGGGAGCGGTTCGGAGCACTGACCGGTGAGCATCTGCCCGACGAGCAAACCGGTTTCACCTACAAGCTGGGCATTATCCTCGACGATGAGTTGTACTCCGCGCCGCAACTCAACAGCACCATCTATCGGAGAGGCGAAATCAGCGGCTCCTTCACCTCGGAGGAAGTGGAAGAATTGGTCAACGTGTTGAAGGCGGGGAGTCTGCCCGCCGCGCTCGCCAAGGAGCCGATCAGCAAGCTCTTCAGCGGCCCCACGTTGGGGCAGGATACGATCACCAAGAGCACCAATGCGATGATCATCGCCGCGATCCTCGTCCCCTTGTTCATGCTTTGGTACTACCGCTTTTGCGGCATCGTGGCCGACTTCGCGCTGCTGTTGAACATATTGGTCCTCTTCGCCATCATGCTCTCGGTCAATGCGGTCTTTACCTTGACCAGTTTTGCCGGCCTGGCGCTGACGATCGGCATGGCGGTGGACAACAACGTGCTGGTGTTTGAACGGCTGCGCGAGGAGCTCAATCGCGGCACCGCCCTGCGGATGGCGATCCGCAACGCCTTTCAGCGGGCAGGCACCACCATCATCGACGCCAACCTGACCACCCTGATCGTGGCCACCGTGCTCTACATCATCGGCACGGACCAGTTGAAAGGCTTCGCGGTGCCGTTGTTTATCGGCATGACGATCAGCATGTTCACGTCGATCTTCGTCTCCCGGGTGATTTTCGACGTCGCCGAAAAACGGCGTTGGATCACCGAGGTCAAGATGCTCCGGCTGATCGGCCGGACGAACATCAACTTCCTGCGGTTGTTTCCTTATACCGCGACGATGTCGATCCTCTTCATGGTGCTGGCGGTGGTGGTGTCGGTATACCGTGGGCAGGGTCTGTTCGACATCGACTTCACCGGCGGCGTATCGGTCCAAGCGATGTTCGACCAGCCGCAAAATACCGGCGAAGTGCGGAGACTGCTCGGCGATCGCCCCGAATCGGAGCGGTTGCCCGATCTGGCCGTCAGCGACGTGTATCTCGTGGGAGAGGAGCGGGGCCGGCGATTCATGCTCAACACCTCGGAGATGGACATCGACGAGGTCAAGCACGAGTTGACCCGCGTGTTCGGCGACAAGCTATCGCGGAATTCGCTGGAGTTCACGCCGCTGGAGATCATTTCCTCCGCCGGCCAAGCCGCGCCTTCACCCGACATGGCGCCCGACGCCAAGCCGGCGGATCCGCCGGACCGGGACCAATCGCGACTCGATCTGCCGCCGCGGACGATGCTGGCATTCGCGGGTGGGGATGCGCTGGCCTTGATGTTGGCCGACGACTCCAAGGAACCCTCGGCCGGCAATGTAGCACAGCCGCCCTCGGCTGTGCAAAATCGCCCGGGACAGCCGGGGGCGGCTGTCCCACAAGCCGCCGCCGCTGAGCGCCAGCCCCTCGCCCGCCCCGATCAGTTCGCCGGCGGAGTGCGCACTCAACTGACTTTCACATCGCCGATCAACTACCAAACCGTTGAGCAGTATTTGGGCACGGCATTAGAGAAAGCGGGGCTTTCGCTGGAAGCGGTGCCATACGAGATTTCCAACGATAAATATACGGAAGGCGAAAGCACAAAATATCCGCAGTGGACCTTGAAAATCATGCACCCCCAGCAACAGGTCGAATCCCTGCTGGCGAGCATGGAAAACCATCTTGCCGAGAATCCGATCTTTCCCTCCTCAAGCGAGATCGGCACGACGGTGGCGGGCCATACGCAACTGGTGGCAATCGGCGCCCTGACCACAAGCTGGCTGTTCATCATCCTCTACCTTTGGATACGGTTCCAGGGCGTGGCCTTCGGTCTGGCGGCGGTGGCGGCCTTGATCCACGACGTGTTCATTGTGCTGGGGGCCGTCGCGGTGAGCATCTACGCGGCCCCGTATCTAGGCTTCCTGATGATCGAGCCGCTGAAGATAAATCTGCCCATCGTGGCCGCGTTCCTGACGATCATCGGGTTCTCGGTCAACGACACGATCGTCATCTTCGACCGCGTCCGCGAGGTCCGCGGCAAGGCCCCCAACATCACGCGGGAGATGATCAACCTGAGCACGAACCAAACCCTCTCCCGCACGCTGCTGACCTCCTTCACCTCGCTGTTGGTGATCGTCGTGCTCTACATCTGCGGCGGCGAGGCGATTCACGGTTTCGCCTTCGCGTTGATCGTGGGCGTACTCACCGGAACGTACAGTTCCGTTTACGTGGCCTCGCCGATTCTGCTCTGGCTGTTCGGCAAACGCGAGCCGGGCAAGAGCAAAAAGCAGGGTACAGCCGCCGATCTCAGAAAGACGAATCTCCCCTCACGCCGTCTCTAACCGTGTAGGGTGGGACCGCGCGGGGCTAAACACTCCGGCTTAGCCGCATTCGCCCTTCGGCGACTTCCACCGCCACGCCGCCGGGAAAGTCGCGCCGCGCCGCGGACGTCGGCGACGCGGCCAGCCGGGAAAGCTCGTCCCACTGCGTCAGCCCCATCGGCTGCAAGGGCCAACTCCGCCGCCGCCACACGGCCGCGAACAACTCGCGGACGAGATATGGCTGCCAATCGGCCAGCGCATCGAGATCGATCGCAACCGCGTCCGGTCCGTCGGGCGCCACACACCGCTCAAACCGCTCGTCCACCAGCCGGTCGATCACGGTCTGGGCCTCGCCGGCCAGAGAGCCGAGCCGCCGCACGGCTTCGTCGATCTCGGGATTGAAACGTTCGCGCAGCCGCGGCAGCAATTCCAGGCGGATTCGATTGCGGGTGAAGCGCCGGTCGTCGTTGCTCGAGTCGTGGCGATAGGTTTGGGCCAGGTCGTCGAGGTAGGCGATCAACTCGGCGCGGCGGACGCCCAACAGGGGCCGCACCAGCGAGGCGTGTCCCAGCGTTCGGACCCGCGCCATACCCGCCAGCCCGCGAATGCCCGTGCCGCGAATGATCCGATGCAAAATAGTCTCGGTCTGGTCGTCGGCAGTATGGGCAGTGACGACGAACCTCGCGCCGAGCCGACCGGCCGTCTCTTGCAGAAACCGATAGCGGCAGCGCCGCGCGGCGGCTTCGATGCTTTCGCCCTCTTCGGCCGCCGCGCGGCCGACGTCGATATGCCCCACCTCGCACTTCACTCCCAGGCGGCTACAAAGATCGACGACGAACCGTTGGTCTTCGTCCGCCTCGGGTCGCAACCGGTGGTTGAGATGTGCGGCGCAGATTCGCCCCTCGCCGGCGGCCTTAACGGCCGTCAAGGCCCGCAACAGCGCCACGCTGTCGCATCCGCCCGAGACGGCCGCCGCGACCGTCACGTCGGCCCATTCGGAGGGAGGCCAAGCCGCGGCCAGTTTGGATTCCAGCGGGTGTAGCATGGTGAGTAGTGTGTAGTGGTTAGTGGTTAGTGGATAGTGGGAGACGGAAAATGGATTTTACATTAGGAGGGTCGGGTAGTTAACCGCTTAGTCGCGTTCACCCCCTCGCTTTGCAGTTGCTGGTCGTTTTCCGCCCTTGATCCCTTAACAGCCTGTTGAAAAGGGTGCCACTGCTGGCTTGTCCAGCAGTGCATGGGGAAAACTCCCGGAAAAACACTGCTGGACAAGCCAGCAGTGGCACCCAAACTCCCATATCCGACTTTTTCAACGGACTGTTAATCCCCGTACCCCCCGGTTTTCCCGCGCGATCGACATGACCCACGTTCCAGCAGGAGGTTATGCAACGGATGCCCCGGAAACCCCGGTTGCAGTTCCAGGCTCCTCTGTTAAAATTGTCTTAGGTAATAGCAAAGTGTCTTCGGTGGGCCGAAATTGGCGGCCGAAGTCGACGAACGACATACTGACTGAGTGTTTTTCCGGGTGTTATTCGGTTAGCGGTGTATTAGGCGGCAAGAACCATCCGATTGCCAAGGGTCAAAAGAATGGTGGAACTGTTTGCGATCATCGTCCGGTGGCTGGCGGGTTTATGCTCGGTGGGCGTTATGCTCCGCCGGGTATGGAATCTTCCGGTTCCGGCCCAAGCGGATTACTCCCTGCCTTGGGTCGGCTGCCGTTGGGCGGTCCCATTCCCCGGCGTCGGCGGGATTACGATGCGGCTTGATCCTGTTCCGTGTGCTTGCGTGTTGTCGGAATCCCAGCCTTCGGGGCGTATCCCGGCGACGTGGCCTAAGACCCCGCCTCACGGCGGCGAGCGATGTTGCGTTCTGACGGGTTAGCCGGCTTATCTTGTCCGTGGCGGAAAAAGATGATTGCCGCGACCAGCGCGGCGGTCGATTCCGCCGGCCAAACGTCCGAACCGCTTCGCCCAACCGACGTTCAGCAGTAATCCGCCGTCGTCGACTTTTCGCCGGTTTCTTTCGGTCCCGCCGGTTTTACGGGGGACCGTTGTCGTGAATGGAAATGAAACCGTCATTATAATCGTCGTCGTGGTCGCAGTGCTGGCGTTCGCGTTGACGTTTCTACTTGTCCGGCTGCTGGACCGGCTGCGGCGCCGGGACGCGGAGTCGGAGGCGCGGGAGATAGTCCGCAAGGCCGAGATAGAGGTCGAGAACCGCCGCCGCGAGGCCGAGCTGGAAATCAAGGAGTCCTCCCTGCGGCAACAGGCCGAAAGCGAGAAGGAGCTGCGCCGGCTCCGCGGCGAGTTGCACGAACGCGAACGGCTGTTGGACAAGCGCCAGGACGCTTTGGAGGAACAGGCCGAGGTGCTGCGGAAACAGGAGAAGATGGTCGAAAACACCCAACGCAAGCTCACCGAGCGGATACAGGACACCAACCGCCGCAAGGAGGAACTCTCGAAGCTGCTGGACATGCAGCGGCAAACCTTGCACGAACTGAGCGGATTGAACAAGGAAGAGGCCACCCGACGGTTGTTGGAGATACTCGACGAGCAACTGCAAAAAGAGACCGGCGCGGTGATATTGGCCCACGAAAACCGCCTGGCCGAAACCTGCGAACAGAAGACCCGCGAGGTGTTGCTGACTTCCATACAGCGTTACGCCGCCGCCCACACCGCCGAAACCACGACCAGCACGGTGGGTATCCCCAACGACGAGATGAAGGGGCGAATCATCGGCCGCGAGGGACGCAACATCCGTGCCTTCGAGAAGGCCACCGGAGTGGACGTGATCATCGACGATACGCCGGGCGTGGTGATCGTCAGCGCCTTCGACATGATCCGCCGCGAGGTCGCGCGACTGGCGCTCGAAAAATTGATCGCCGACGGACGGATCCACCCCACGCGGATCGAGGAGATCGTCGCTGGCACGCAGCGAGAGTTGGAGCGGCACATCCAGAAACTGGGCGAACAGGCCTGCTTGGAGGCCGAGGTCCACGGACTGCACGAGCGGTTGGTGAACCTGCTCGGGCGGCTGCATTTCCGCACCAGTTACAGCCAGAACGTGATGCGGCACAGCATCGAGGTGGCCTTCATCGCCGGCATGTTGGCCGACGAAATGGATTTTGACGGCAAACTCGCCCGACGCTGCGGACTGCTGCACGACATCGGCAAGGCCGCCGATCACGAGATCGAGGGCGGACACCCGAAAATCGGCGCCGACCTATTGAAACGCTACGGCGAAAAGCCCGAGGTGATTCGCGCCGCCATGGGACACCACGACGACCTCCGCATCGAATATCCCTACACGGTGCTGGTGGCCGCGGCCGACGCCTGCAGCGCGTCGCGCCCCGGTGCGCGACGCGAAACCCTCGAACGATACGTTAAACGGATGGAAGAACTGGAGTCGATCGCCAACAAGTTCACCGGCGTGGAACAGGCATACGCCATCCAGGCCGGCCGCGAGTTGCGGGTTATCGTCAGCGCCAAAGAGACCACCGACGAATCGGCCGCCAAAATCTGTCACGAAATCGCCGCCGCGTTCGAGCACCAACTGACATACCCCGGCGAAATAAAGGTGACCGTTTTGCGGGAAACAAGGCACGTGGAAATGGCAAGGTAAAAGAGGGATTAGGGATTGGGGATTAGGGATTAGCAAGCCTTCCTTTCCCTAACCTTCTAATCCCTAATCCCTAACCCCTAATCCCTCTCATGCGAATCCTTCTCATCGGCGACGTAGTGGGCAAGCCCGGCCGGCATATTTGCACGCAGGCCGTCCGCCGGCTGCGCGCCGAAGAAGACCTGGACCTGGTGGTGGCCAACGCCGAGAACGCCGCCGGCGGATCTGGACTTACGCCCTCCATTTACCATGAACTGTTGGCCGCGGGCATCGACGGGATCACCCTGGGTGATCACGCCTATCGACGCCGCGAGGTCTTTTCGATCCTGCAAAGCGAACGCAGGCTCGTCCGTCCGGCCAACTACCCTACCGTCGCTCCGGGCCGCGATTTCATGGTGCTGAAGACCCGTCGGCAGATCAAAGTGGCGGTGTTCGTCCTCTTGGGCCGGGTATTCATGTCGCCGGTCGATTGCCCCTTCCAGGCCACGGACCGGGTGTTGGCCTCGCTGCCGGCCGACGTAAACGTGGTTCTGGTCGATTTTCATGCCGAGGCCACCAGCGACAAGCAACTAATGGGCCGACACCTGGACGGGCGAGTCAGCGCCGTGCTGGGCACCCACACCCACGTGCCCACGGCCGACGAGTGCATCCTTCCCGGCGGGACGGCCTTCCAATGCGACGTCGGCATGACCGGACCCCACGACAGCATCCTCGGCCGACGGATCGACCGGGTAATGGAAACCGTTCGTACATTTCGGCCCACCCATTATGAAGTGGCCACCGGCGACGTGCGTCTGAACGGGACCATCGTGGACCTAGACCCGCAGACCGGCCGAGCGACCGCGATCCGCCGAATCTGCATCGATCAATCCGCCGCCAAGCGGCTCGGGGGGAAGAAGAGCAACTAGAGGCGGCGTTCTTTGCCCGGATTATTCAAGGTTTCTCTTTCTTCAGTTTCTTTCTCTTTTGGGCCTGTAGTTTCTTGATGTTTTCGGCGACTGGTAGATTTTCGGGCATCGTGCCGCCCAGTTCCTTGATCGTTTGGCGGACTTTCGCGCCGACGTCCCGATGTGTCTTGTTGGCGCGGGCTTTTCCCTTAATGTCTTCGCGGCGGAGTTTTTCTTCGGTTTGAGTGGCGCGGAAGAGATTGGCGGCCAACTCCGTGCTGCCCATGTGGTCGAGGATTTGCTGGCTCCGCTTGAGTCTCTTTTGTCGATGTATGTCTTGCGCGTCCAGGCCACCGTAAAGTCCCATGTAGCCGTGGTTTTGGAATATGGCGTAATCAAACGGCTCAATCACCCCAGCATCCTTGGCCGCGCCGGCCAGTTTAACGTTGTGAAGTTTCATCTCCTCTCTCAGCAGAAGGCGACGGTCTTCTTCCGCCACCTGGTCGGTTAGCTCTTGCCGGCGGGTCTGAACGGCAAAGTAGGTCTGTCCAAGCGCGACGATCTCTTTCGATGGGTCGGCGTTCTGGACTACCAGATAGCAAGCATACCGCGAAAGAAGGGTGACGTTGATGGCCCGCTTGCCACCTTTGCCAATTTCGATCATTTCGGTGATGTCAACGAAATGATCCTCGACGGGATGGGCGCTATTAAAACAGGCGACTTTGGCCTTTTGGACAACCTGCTCGAAATTGCGGTAATCCGTATAGCCGAGAACGTGTGCGAAGTCCCGGCTGGACCAGAATTCCACGCCCGCAGGGTTCGTGCGCCGAATCCGCTCAAACGGCGACTGATGTCCCTCGGACGGCGACGGCTGGAGTTCATTGGACATCGGGTTGCGTCCTTTCGTCTTCACTTGGTGGTCCGTCATTCATGGCAGTCGTCCACCCGAGATCGGAGCAAGAGCAGCAAAGGAACTGATAAAGTAATGTTGCCAGTTTCCGCCTTGCCTGAAAAAGTGTCAAGTATTATTGAAACGCCTGTTCCTTGCCGGGGAACTTTCCGTCGCGGACATCGTCGCGGTATTGAGTCACCGCGTCGATGATCGTTTTCGACAGATTGGCGTAGGCTTTGGCGTGGCGGGGGACGTAGCCGGTGTTCAGACCCAACAGGTCGTGGAGGACGAGGATTTGTCCGTCGCAGTCCGCCCCGGCGCCGATGCCGATGGTGGGGATTTTCACCGCGGCGGTGATCCGCGCGGCCGCCTTGGCGGGAATGCACTCCAACACGATCGAGAACGCGCCGGCGTGTTCGGCGGCCTGGGCGTCGGCCAGCAGTTGCCGCTCGTCGCGCTGCACCCGGTAGCCGCCGAGTTGGTGGACGCTCTGTGGCCGCAGCCCGCAATGGGCCATCACCGGTATGCCGGCCGAGACCAGCGCCGCGATAACTTCGGCCTGCTCTGTGCCGCCTTCGAGCTTAACGGCCTGACAACGGGTCTCCTTCAGTATGCGGCCGGCACTTTCGATCGCCTTGTGGGGACCGAGGTGGAAACTCGGAAAGGGCATATCGACGACCACCAGTGCGTGGCGCACCGCCCGGCCCACCATCTCGGCGTGATAAACCATCTCTTCGAGCGTTACCGGCAACGTGGTGCCGTGCCCCTGGACGACCATCGACAGGCTGTCGCCGACCAGAATCCCCTCGATGCCGGTGGCATCGACCAGTCCGGCCTGGGCGTAGTCGTAGGCGGTCGCCATGGTGATCTTCCGCCCGGAAGATTTCATGGCCGTGAACTCGGGGACGGTGATTTGACGAACTTCGGAACTCATGTGAATTTACCTCCCACCGTATTGTAGAGCGTTTTTTCGCGGCCCGCTAGCGGGCGAAAATCACAAAATGTCGCTGTTCAAGCCGGTCGATCGGGGCCTGCTACCCATAAGATCGTTATCAACGGCAACGAGTTGCCGAGCAGGTGGGGGCAACGCCATCGTCGGGGTCTTCGCGGTTTGCTAAGGCCCGATTCCGACCTAAAGAATTTATGGACGGGAATGGGTCCGTTCCGGCGAACAGCGGCATAGGAAGCCATCCAACGGCCTGCGGCTGAAGACGGATCGCCGTGTCGGCGGCTGCTAAACGGATGCGGCAATAGAATTACGAGGAATCGCAAATGTCGGCCGAGTCCGCCCGGATACTATTGATCTACCCTCCCTCGCGGACCCAAAACCATCTCGCCTGTCCGATGGGCATGATGATGCTGGCGGCGGTGCTGGAACGGGCGGGACACCAGGTCCGTCTGCTCGACGCCAACGCCGCCAATCGGAGACTCGCCACCGCGGAGATCGTCGAGATCGCCGCCGCGTGGCAACCCGAGGTTATCGGCGTTACATTGGTGACGCCCCTGGTCAAGGAAGCCTACCGGCTGGCGTCGGAATTGCGGAGTTGCGGGGCGAAGTTGATCGCCGGCGGCCCGCACGCAACCCTCCTGCCGACCGAGCCGTTGGACCACGGTTTCGACGCCGTAGTTTTCGGAGAAGGGGAGCCGACCATCGCCGATGCGGTTCGGGCCGTGCTGGGCGCCGCGCCGCCGGAATCGGTGAAAGGGTTGGTTTATCGCGGGCCGGACGGAACAATACATCAAAACGAACCCCGACCGCCGATCGCCGACCTGGATTCGCTTCCCTCCCCCGCCCGACACCTGATCGCTCCGGCCGATTTCGGGGCGACGGAAGACCTGCACGCCTCGATTTTCACCTCGCGCGGCTGTCCCGGCCGCTGCGCCTATTGCGCCGGCGGGTTGTTCGGCAAGAAGTTCCGCTTCCGATCGGCCGACGGAGTGGTCGACGAGATGGTCGCCGTCAACCGGCAATACGGCACGCGGCACTTCTACTTCGTCGACGACGCGATGTCGATGGATCGAGAACGGATGCGGCAAATCTGCCGACGGTTGATCGACGAGCGGCTGGGATTCACCTGGAACATGATGACGCGGATCGACTCGGTCGACGAGGAACTGCTCGATCTGGCCGCCCGCGCCGGCTGCGTGCAGATAGATTACGGCGTCGAAAGCGGCAACCCCGAAACGCTTAAACAGATTCACAAGCCGCACACGGTCGATATGGTGCGGCGGGTGATTCCGCTGACCCGACGTTACGGCATCCGGCCGGTGGCATTCTTCATCCTCGGCTTCCCCTGGGAAAGCATGGAGGACACGGAAGCGACGCGCCGGCTGATGGAGGAACTCTCGCCCTACGTGGTCTTTGAGCCGGCAATTGCCTCGGTATTGATCCCCTTTCCGGGCACGGAGATTTACGAGCGGTTCAAGGACCGGTACGGATTCTCCGAATGGTGGCTTGGCGACGAGCGGAACTACGATGCCCCGCGCTCCGGCGCCCACCCGTTCTATCAGGCGGTGATGTATCGGATGGGAGTGGTGCTGGACGCCGACTTCTTCCGCTACTCGCCCGAGATGAAGGCGAAGATACACGAGGTGTTCCGCTTCATGTTCGCCAGCAATTTCCGCCGGCGGAACGTGTTGTTCCGCGCGGCGGCGCTGACGGCGTTGGACCTCTCGCGGAAACTCGACTCGATTTCGCCCAGAATCGAGCGGCTGTTGTTCAAGGGGCCTTTAATACTTCGTCGTCTAAGCCGAAAAGGATATTCTCTCTGGCGGGGCCAAGGAGCTTCTCCAACTCCTTGACGAGCCTGTCTCCGTGGGCGTTTAGAGTGATCACCTTGCCGTCCTTGCCGACGAGGATCAGTTGCGGAATCTTATGTATTCCGTAGTACACAATCGTGGGGCTGGGTTTCCTGTCGCCGTAGACGATCGACCAGGGCAACTTCTTGTCCTTGATGAATTTGTCGAGCATGGCCCGGTTCCGGTCGCAACTGATGCCGACAACATCGAAACCTTTGTCGTGGTAGCGGTCGTAGCTTTTTTTGATTCTTTCTATTTCCTGCCGGCAGGGTGCGCTCCAGGTGGCGAAGAAGTTGACCAGCACGACCTTGCCTTGGTACTTCGACCAATCGAAGGGTCCGCCGCCGAGGATAGTGCCCTCGATGGTCATGGGGTTGCCTACCAATGACAACCGACGGACAAGTTTCTCCATCGACTTGCCGATGCGGACGGCCCCCGGATCCGTGCTGCTGATAAGAATCTTTTGAAGCTTTTGGTGGGTGTCTGCGGAGAATTGTTCGTCTCCGGACATTTCGGCCATCCGCCCGGCAACTTTGGCCAGTTGAGCGTCCATACCCGCGTCTACCGTGTCCTCGGAGAGGAAGTCTATGATCTCCGTGGTCCGTTCCTTGATCGTTTCCGACGTGAGAGGAACTAGCTCTAACTTGCGGCTGAGAGCGAAACTGCGGATGTTGTGGGAAAGTCTCGCACGTCCGTTTTTCTTCAACTCGGTGGCGAATTCGACCAGCTTGTCCAAGTTGTCTAAGCTGTCGCCCAGGGCACGCGATTTCGCGCTGACGGCCAACGCCAATTGCCTCTCGTCCGGATCGGCGGCCAAAATCCCGTCGGCAGCTTGAAGGAGCGCCGCCCGCATCTTCTTGGCCTCTTCGGCGTTGGCCGGTTTTACCTTGGCCAACTTACCGAGGAAATCAACCAGTTCCTTTGCCGAACCTTCCGGCACCGCATAAGGGTCGGGTTTGTCGGCTGGCTTGTCCGGCTCGGCAAACAACGACGTACACGTAAACATCAGGAGCATCAAAGCTAAAACCGTACCATTTACAAGGGATCGCATCTGCCTGTTCCTAAGGTGGGTAAGAAATATGGTGTGGCGGAAAGGCGTGATCGCTGCCGCCGTTGGCGTTCCAACCAACTTAACCAACCAATGTATTCTATTCGGGAATCACGCCGAAGGCAAATCATAATGGGGGGGGGTTGCAACTGCTGGGGGGCGATCCAGGAAATCAAAACCCCTTCCGCTCAGTGGGGGGTACTTTTCGGATTGCTTGCGAGCCGATTCCCGCTCGTCAAAAGGCGACGCATCTTCGCTATTGTGAAAGGCATGGTAACCTAAGGGCTGCCCCCTTCTTCTATTGATTTGCCGGGGGTGGCGGTTGTATACTGTCGCCCTAAGTTGGGGCGTACCCTTATCATGCGCTTTGTGGTAGGTCGCGTCAGGAGGAGCGCGCCCAGGATTGAGCAGGGAGGCTCAAGTGACCGGGTATCTATCGAGTATTTGGCGGCTGCGGCACTTCTGGATGGCCCTGGTGCGCATCGACCTCCGCAAACGCTATCGGGGAACCGTTATCGGCATCGGCTGGTCCCTGTTGCAACCGATCGCCATGACCGCCGTATTGTGTCTGGTCTTCAGCCAGATTTTCGGCCAATCGATCCGCGAGTTCGCGCCGTATCTGCTGACCGGGTTGACGTTTTGGGGATTCATCACGGCCGTGGTGATGCAAGGGTGCCAGAGCTTTTTCCAGGGCGAGTCATACATCCGCCAACATCCCGCCCCGCTGGCGATCTATCCGTTGCGGGCCACCTTGGGCGCAGGCTTCCATTTCCTGCTCGGCTTCGCCATCGCCTTGGTGTTCGTTTGGTGGGTCAATGGGTTCGGGAACCTTCCGGCACTGGTTAGTCTTGTGCCCACGTTTGTGCTGCTGTTCGTCATCGGCTGGTCGTTGGCCGTGTGCTTGGGCGTGGCCAACGTGCTTTTTCAAGACTCGCAGCACCTGATCGGAATCATAATGCAAATGTTGTTCTACTTGACGCCGATCTTATACAAACCCGAGATGATGTTGGACAAATCGCCGCACTTCGCGCTGATTTTCAACTACAACCCCTTCGCCATGCTTTTGGAATTGATCCGCAAGCCGCTTCTGGACGGTGAGCTTCCATCGCTATGGGCGATAGGCGCAAGCTCGCTCTTCGCCCTGCTGGTCGTCTGCGCCGCCATGTTGGCCCTGAGATGCTTTGAAAAGCGAATGATCTTTTACCTCTGACGCAATGACGCTGATTAAATTAGACGATGTCGGGCTAAAGTTCCAGGTGCGACGCGCCGGCCGGATTAGTTTCAAGGACTACCTGCTCCACGGGCTGTTCCGCCGCTCGAAAAAGACCTCTTTCGAGGTCCAGGCGCTGGAAAACATCAACCTCACGGTCGAAGAGAGCGACCGGTTGGGGATTATCGGTCCCAACGGCGCCGGCAAAAGCACGTTGCTGAAGTTGCTGGCCGGCATTTACCCGCCCACCAGCGGACGGCGAAAGGTCGTCGGGCGGATCAGCTCACTGTTCGACATCGCTCTTGGATTCGAGACCGATGCCAACGGCTGGGAAAACATTATGTATCGCGGATACCTGCAAGGCGAGACGCCGCGCTCGATCCGCGAAAAAATTCAGCCCATAGCCGAGTTCAGCGAGTTGGGCGATTTCCTGAACATGCCCGTCCGCTACTATTCGTCGGGCATGAAAGTGCGGCTGGCCTTTTCCATCGCCACGGCAATCGCGCCGGAAATCCTCATCGTCGACGAAGTCCTCTCCGCCGGCGACATGGCCTTCCAGACGAAAGCCCGCGAAAGAATGAAGTCGTTGATGTCCAGCGCGCGGGCGGTAATAGTCGTAAGCCATGACATGAAGTCGTTGGAACTGATGTGCGATCGCGTGCTGTGGCTCGACCACGGCAAGATGCAGTCGATCGGTCCGGCCAAGGAGGTTATCAAGGCGTACACGCAACAAATCAATCAGGAAGAGAAACGGCAAGCGGCGTAGTGCGGAAGAGAGAAGAGTGAGGAGAGAAGGGTGAAGAGAGAGAAGGAATTGATAATGATGTTTACACCTTGTTCCCACGCAGAGCATGGGAACGAGCGGAGAAATTCTCCCTTCTCTCTTCTCTCTTCTCTCTTTTCTCTTCCCTCTTCTCCCTTCTGATCCACTTGAAATACCCGGGCAATTTCTATGCGATTACTCTACTTTTCACCCGTTGCAGCCGACAGCTACGCCCAGCGACCGCATTTCATGGTGCGCGCCTGGCTCGAATGGGGCGCGGAGTCGGTGCTGTGGGTGAATCCGTATCCCTGCCGTTTGCCGCGGTGGCAAGACTTGCGTCGCGGCCCGGGACTATCCAATCAGGCGTCGCTGCGCGATCCACGCATCCGGGTGATGAACGTGCCCGCCTTGCCCATCGAGCCGTTGCCGCTTGGAGCGTGGCTGAATCGCCGTCTATTGGGCGGGAAAGCATGGCGGAAGATCGAACGATACGCGGCCGACGGGCAAACGATCGTCGGCGTCGGCCGCCCATGCGCGCTGGCGTTGGCCGCCCTCAACGAGCTGCAACAGTCAGGTAGTTTTTACGACGCGATGGACAATTTTCCGGAGTTTTACGGCGGCCTTTCCCGCCGCGCCATGCTCCGTACCGAACAGGCCATCGCCGAGCGAGTGGACTTGATTGTAGCCTCGTCCACCTTCCTGGCCGACAAGTTCGTCCGACGCGGCCTGCAAGTCGAAAAAGTGTTGAACGCCTGCGAGGAGAGGGGGAGACAAGGAGACAAGGAGACAAGGAGACAAGGAGAGGAGAAGACGCCGCATGATCACCTTGTCTCCTTGTCTCCTTGTCTCCCCGTCTTTTGCCCCCCTATCCTCGGCTACATCGGCTGCATCGGACACTGGTTCGATTGGCCGTTGGTGATTCGATTGGCCCGGGCGATGCCGGACGCTCGATTGGAGTTGGTCGGTCCGTGTGTGGTCAAACCGCCGGAGAAATTGCCGGGGAACGTGCGGCTGCTGCCGGCCTGTAAACATTCGGAAACGGCCGGCCACTTGGGGCGTTTTTCGGCGGGCTTGATCCCGTTCGTGGGCGACGCCCTGACGGCCGGAGTGGACCCGATCAAGTATTACGAGTACCGCGCCGCCGGACTGCCGGTGCTTAGCACGAGTTTCGGCGAAATGTCGCTGCGCGGCCACGAAGAGGGGGTGTTTTTCCTGGATCAAAACGAAGACTTGGCGGAAGTCGTTCGGGCGGCGATCGGACGGCGTGTCGATCCGGCCGAGACGAGCCGCTTTCACCGCGAAAACGATTGGCGCTGCCGCTTTCATGGCAGCGGGTTACTCGCATTACTATGCGCGTCGCGCAGAAGGCGCGCGGCATAAGGGAGTGTTTGTAGCACGGCCGCCCTCGGCTGTGCTTGAAGACTCGCGGATTATTACACAGCCGAGGGCGGCTGTGCTACATAATTTTTGATTTCCAGCAACGGATTGCATTATGGACTCGTTGGCGTTGACATCCGCGGTGGCCTTCACGGCGTCGCTGGCGCTGACGGCTGTGGTGCGCGCGGCGGCGCGGCGATGGGGTATCGTAGACAAACCCGACGGCCGACGCAAATTGCACGGCCGGCCAGTCCCGCTCTGGGGAGGTGTGGCCGTCTACGGAGCCACCGTACTGGGACTGCTGGCAACCGGATTCGGCGCAGGCGCCACCAAGGAGTTCACCGAGCTTTGCGCCGCGTGGATGCTAGCCGCGGGCTTCGTCTGTCTGGTGGGAAGCTTCGACGACCGGTTCGAGCTCTCCGCGCGGGTTAAGTTGCTCCTGCAAATCGTCTCGGTGCTGCCGATCGTTCTGATGGGATACTACGTTGATCGCATCGTTGCCTTCGGCTACCCGATCGAGTTGGGGTGGCTGGGCATTCCGCTGACGATACTCTGGCTCTTGGGGTGCATAAACGCGCTGAACCTGATCGACGGGATGGACGGACTGGCTTCGATCGTGGGCCTTTCCACCGCCGCCATGTTGGGCGTGATCGCCGTCGGCGAGGGACACCCGCACGTCGCCGCGATGGCCTTCATCCTGGCCGCGTCTTTGGCCGGGTTCCTCGTCTACAACCTGCCGCCGGCCAGCATATTCCTGGGCGATTCGGGGAGCATGGTGATCGGATTGAGCATTGGCCTGTTGGGGATTCAAGGGTCGTTGAAGACCTCGGCCACGCTGGCCATTACGGCCCCGGTGGTGGTAATGACCCTGCCGATGTTCGACATTGCCGCGGCGTTGGTCCGCCGTCGGCTGACCGGCCGGCGGTTCGACGCCCCCGACCGGCGACACATCCACCACCGGCTGCTCGAACGCGGTTGGACGCCCTGGCAAGTCCTTTGCCTGTTGGGGGCGTTGTGTTTGACGATGGGCGGGGCGGCCACCGCCGCCACCATCTTCCGCCTCGACGCCCTGGCCTGGATCGCCGCCATTACACTGATCGTATTGATGGTCCGACTACGGTTGTTCGGCCACCACGAGTTTGCCTTGATAAAACTTGCCGTTCTCCGAACGCTGAGGACGTATTCCGGTTATGTCAGGAGACTGATGCGGCGGTCGGATGCACGACACATGGATAAGCCGATCGTTCTTGAAAAGCCGAGCGACGATGATACATATTCCGATCAACGCAAAGCCGCGTAGAGAAGTGGGTAGTGAATAGTGGATAGTGGGTAGTGAAGATTGCTGGTTTGGCAGTTGTACTGCCGAACCGATAAACTTGGACGGTGCGGCAATACAACTGCCGCACCAACAGACTTATCAAGAAATTATATCGTCTAATTAAACGCCGCGTGGACGCGGCGGCTAAACACTATCCACTATCCACTACCCACTACCCACTACCCACTATCCACTACCCACTACCCACTACCCACTACCCACTATCCACTACCCCCATGCCCTCGCTCGACCTCGACATCGGCGTAATCTTCACGCACGAGCGCGAGCTGATGCCGCGGCTGTTGACGACAATGGCGGCCTCTGGCCAGGGGCTGAAAATGAGGCTGCTGCTGGTCGACAACGCTTCGTCGCAGGGCGTCGAACAGTGGCGGGGACATTTCGACGATACGCTCGTCCTGCGAAACAACTGCCGCTTGTCTTACGCCGCCAACCTAAACCGCGTTCTCGATGCCTCCTCCGCGCGGTACGTACTGCTGATGAACACCGACATGTACTTCGACCCGCGGCAGAAGTGTCTCCGGCGGATGGTGGAGTTCATGAACGACCGGCCTCGATGCGGACTATCCGGCTGCCGGCTCCTTCACGACGACGGCACGGACGCCCACGCCGCGCGGCGGTTCCAGACGTTGCCGCTGATCTTGGCGAGGCGTTGCGGCCTGGGCCGGCTGTTCCGCCGCACGGTTGAACACCACTTCTACGCCGAACATGCTCCGAACGACACCTTCCAGTGTGACTGGCTCTCAGGCTGCTTTCTGATGGTCCGCCGCGAGGCGATCGAGCAGGTGGGGCGGTTGGACGAGAGATATGGAAAGTATTTCGAGGACGTGGATTTATGTTTGCGGATGGCCAAGGCGGGTTGGCAGGTGCTCTACCACGGGGCGGCCTCCTGCTATCACCTCGAACGTCGGGCCAGCCGGAACCTCTTTTCGGCCGATGCCTGGCTCCACCTCCGGGCATATCTCCGTTGGCTCCGCCGCTGGGGGCCGTGCCCGACGGCCAACACCCCTTGAAAAACCCGGCCGATTGTTCTACAAAAGGTATATTCGTGGAGCGTGCAAAGCGTGTTCCACGGAGCCGAAGTGGCGGAATTGGCAGACGCGCTAGGTTCAGGTCCTAGTGGGGTTCACACCCCGTGGAGGTTCAAGTCCTCTCTTCGGCACATTGCGGCGTAAGGACTTACGTCAATATGGCGTGGCCGGGCGGATCGAGATCGCTGGCTTTCCCGACGCTGGTCGGGCGATGGCCAACGCCACTTGATAGTCCGTGGCCAGCCGAAACCGGGCAAATTGCCAATCGTCCGGGCTTTTTTCGCTGGATTCGTTGAAGGAGACGGTCGCCTCCCGGTCGGCGGAGAGCGAAAAGGCGAAATCGGCCGGCCGAGTCATCAGGCCCACGCCCCGGGCCTTGACGAACGCCTCGCGGAGCGTCCAAAGTTCGATGAAAGCGGCGCCGCGCCGTTCGGCGGGCAGCTTTTCCAACGCCGCCGCCTCCGCCGGAGCAAAAAATCGCCGGGCGATTTCCAGCGGGTTCGAGACCGTCCGGTCGCGTTCCACGTCCACGCCCAGCGGGTCGCCCAACGCGACGGCACAAACCGCCAGCCCGCGCGTATGCGAAACGCTGAACTCCAGCGGCGGCTCGACCGGCGTTTTCAGCGACGGCTTGCCGTGGGCGTTGTACCGGAACTCCAGCCCGCGAGGGTCGTGGCCCGTGTATTGCGAAAGTGTCTTGCGGAGCAGTGCCCGGCCGACGAGAAATAGCCGCCGCGACTTGTCGTGGGTGAAGCGTTGCAGCCGCTGAAGTTCTTCGTGCGACAACAAGGAACGGTATTCGTCGAACGACGTCGGATCGGCGATCTCGTCCAGTAGGATGTGCCAAAGGTCGATCCGGCGGGCGTTCAGTCGCAGGCGGGGCATGGGATTCTTTCACGCATTTTTTACTCCTGATCGAACAAGCATCGCCGGCGGCTGGAGCCGGCTGCCGTCGGCCGCCGTGCCGATCTCAAACACTCCCAGCAGACGCATCTGTTTCGCCATCGCCAGAAGATCGCCGCCTCGGCCGTCGGGCGATCGGTCGGCGAGCCGCGCGTAAAGCAGATTGGCTTCGCCTTGCAGCCGGTCCCCGTTGTGGCTGAAGGCGGAGACCGAAACGCCTTGGTCTTGGATCGAATCGATCGAGACGGTGTAGGTCAGCGCGTCTCCGGGCACGGCCTCGCAGTGGAACCGGGCGGAAGAGACCTTCGCCAAAATTATCAACTCGGCGTACTGGATTGCCTCGCATGCCAAATACATTCCCGTCTGGCCCATGCCTTCGACGATCAGAGAGTTGGGCATTACAGGATGGCGAGGGAAGTGGTCGCGCAGGTACTGCTCGGCCAACGAAACATTCTTCACCGCCTTGGCGCGGACACCGCTATGAAACTCGACGAATCGGTCTATCCAGCACCAACGCATGGGGAAAAATTAGTCCACGGGCTTTAAGTGCAATCGGGTGATTGTCATTCGGCATTGCGGAAACTTGCGACGCCCTTCGGCGTACATTCTACGGCAGCACGTGGCCCATTTTGTCGCGCTTGGCGGCGATGTAGCGGCAGTTGTGCTCGTGGATCGGGCCCAGTATCGGAACCTGATCGACCACCTCCAGGTCGAAGCCGCCATAGATGAAAGCGTCGGTCTTCTTGGGGTTGTTCGTCAACAGGCGGACCTTCGAGAGGCCCAAGTCCTTGAGGACCTGGATGCCCACGCCGTAGTCGCGGCTGTCGGCCTGATGGCCCAGGGCGAGGTTGGCCTCGACGGTGTCCATGCCCTGGTCTTGAAGGTTGTAGGCCTTGATCTTCTCGACCAGTCCGATGCCGCGCCCTTCCTGGGGCAGATAGACCAGCGCGCCGGCCCCTTCCAGGCCGATCATCTCCAGCGCCAACTGGAGTTGGTCGCCGCAATCGCAGCGGAGCGAGGCCAGCAGGTCGCCGGTGAAACAGGCCGAGTGGAGCCGGACCAGCGGCTCGGGCCGCTTGGCAGGCTCGCCCATCACGATGGCGATCGGCTGCTGCTCCTCGTACTTCACGCCGTAGGCGATGATCCGGCCCATGCCGAAACGGGTTGGCAGATTGGCCTCGGCCAGCCGGTAGACGAGTTTTTCGCTGCGGCGGCGGTAGCGGATCAGCGCCTCGATGGTGATAATTTCGAGGTTGAACTTCCGGGCCATGGCGTATAGCTCGTCGCGGGTTGCCCGATCGCCGTCTTGGCCGAGAATTTCGATCAGCGCGCCGGCGGGCTTCAGTCCGGCCATTCTCGCCAAGTCCACCGTTGCCTCGGTATGTCCAGCCCGCCGCAGCACGCCACCTTCCTTCGCCACCAGTGGATAGAGGTGTCCGGGCCGGACGAAGTCGGACGGTTTGCTCGAAGGGTTGAGAATCTCGCGGATCGTTTTGGCCCGCTCCGGCGCGGTGATGCCGGTTCGGCAACTGCGATGATCGACCGGCACGGTGAACGCCGTCTCCAACGGGGCGGTGTTGCTTACGACGATCGGCGGCAGATCGAGCTGCTCGGCCGTCTCCGGCAGGATTGGCATGCAAAGCTGCCCCCGGCCGTGGGTAATCATGAAGTTGACCATCTCGGGCGTCATCTTCTCGGCGGCACAGATGAAATCTCCTTCGTTCTCGCGGTCCTCGGCGTCCATGACGATGACGATCTTGCCCGCTGCTATGGCCTCGACGGCCGCTTCAATCGTGGAAAGCCGATCTGACACCGCTGTACTCCTTATGAATCATTTAGCGTGGGACGAGTTGGCAACCTGTCCTACAGTTGGTTCTCGGCGACACATTGCCGACATCAATCCATTGTAGTCGATCGGCTGCCGTTTGCCACCGAACCCCCATGTCGAGCAGGTAGCAATCCGACTACTCCCCTTGATCCTCGAAGACGGCCGCAACATCCCGGGCGGCGTGCAAGACCCGGACCACCTCGATCCCATGTTCAAGCGGCTGGTAAAAGATCAGATAGTTCTCGAATCCCTGCACCTGCCAAACGCGAAGCTCGGCGAGCTTCGGCCGATGGAACTCTTGCCGCTGGCCAAGTTCGGGCATGGCAGCTAATTTCAGGTAGCTTGCCTCGATGGCCTGAAGAAATCTAACCGCGGCATCGTGATTGCGATGGTCGATGAACGAGAAAAGACCATCAGTGTCCTGATCTGCGGCGGGGGTGATAATATAAGGGTGTTTCAAGCGGTCTTCTCCTCAGCACGGTTGAGGAGTTTAGCCCGCTTCTGGGCCCAATAATCATCGGAGCCTTCGATTCGTTCGCCCGACTCGATCCCTTCCATGAGCAGCAG
>JAUWPQ010000320.1 GCA_030611515.1 Planctomycetota bacterium
ACAGGATTATGCAAGTGCTAGCAACGATAGCAGAAAAACACTTATCACAACGGAGCTTGTCATGCCAGTTTAACAATTTCCATAAAAATCTGGAATGATGATCATCATAACCGTTGACGTAAGTCCCTGTTTTTCAACACCAACACGATAGCAGTGATAGCATTTGCATAATCCTGTTTATCGCTGGGGAGGAGGGAGTATCCTACTACATTCTACATTCCGTTCCGGAGGGACGGTTGAACATTGACGGTTCATTTTCGGCCGTCCCTACGGGACTTTTGGGAAAACATCGGAGCATACCAGCGCCCCAGCAGTAAACTGCTGGGCTATTGCCACTTGTCCCTACGGGACATAAATGTGATAAGCAGCATGTCCATGCCAGACGCACCGACACACGAATCGCGATTGAAAGCCAACCGGGAGAAGTGCTGGGTGGCCGGCACGTCGCTGGCCGCGGCCGTGCTGCTGACCGGCACGAAACTGGGCGTCGGCCTGCAAACCAACAGCCTGGGTATCCTCTCCGAGGCCGCCCATTCCGCGCTCGATCTGGTGGCGGCCGCCGTCACGCTCTGGGCGGTCCGCGTCTCCGGCCGCCCCGCCGATCGGGAACACACCTACGGTCACGGAAAGTTTGAAAACCTCTCGGCGCTCTTCCAGACCCTTCTGTTGCTGGTCACTTGCGTCTGGATTATCCACGAGGCGGTCGCGCGGCTCTTCTTCCGCGCGGAGTTGCACGTCGAGGTAAATGTTTGGGCGTTCCTGGTGATAATCCTCTCGATCGTGGTCGATATTTCACGTTCCCGCGCGCTGAAAAAAGCCGCGATTAAACACTCCAGCCAGGCGTTGGAGGCCGACGCGCTGCACTTCTCGACCGACGTCTGGTCGTCGTCCGTCGTGTTGCTGGGGCTTTGCGGGGTGTTGATCGGCCGGCGGTTCGACATGCCCTGGATGGTTCACGCCGACGCGGTGGCCGCCTTGGGTGTGGCGGCGATCATCGTTTGGGTATGCCTGAAACTGGGTAAAAAATCGGTCGACGATCTGTTGGACGGCGTACCGCAAGGATTGCACGATCGGGTAACCGCCGCCGCACGAGCCGTGCCGGGGGTCGAAAACGTGGCTCGGCTGCGATTGCGCCGCAGCGGGCCGGAGTATTTCGCCGACGTGACGCTCACCGTCGGCCGCGGCCTGGCCTTCGAGCGGGCACACGAGGTGGCCAACGAGGTCGAAGCCGCCCTGCACGCCGTCTTGCCCAACGCCGACGTGGTGGTGCACGTCGAGCCGACCGTCGCCGACGACGAGGACGTCACCACGAAAATTCGTTTGTTGGCGGCGAGGCATGGTTTGGGCGCGCACGGCATCCGAATCTACGAGAAAGATCGCAAGCGGTGGCTGGAATTGCATCTGGAGGTGAGCGATTCGCTTCTGCTGGCCGAGGCCCACGCCAAGGCTTCGGCCTTCGAGCGGGAACTGCGCGAAAACCTGCCCGGTATCACGCGCATCGTCACCCACATCGAACCGACGGGCGACGCCGCCGCCACCGTTCAAAGCCAACCGGCCGGCCAGTCGCAAGTGCGAAAGGCGATCGACGATTTCCTCGCCGAGCACCCGCTGCCGCTCAATCCGCACAACATCCAGGTGCAACTTGTCGAAGGGGAGTTGGCCGTCTCCTTTCACTGTACTTTGGAGCCGGCCACGGCAATTACCGAGGCCCATGAACTGACCGTCCGTCTGGAAGAGTACCTTCGCGCCCACGTGCCGGGGCTAGGCCGGGTGGTAATACACGTCGAGCCGAAGAAGTAACACGGATTACTCTCGTTCCCACGCTCCGCGTGGGAACGCACTGCCCGGACGCTCCGCGTCCGCGAAGCGGGGTAGCTTTTGCTCTCGTTCCCACGCTCCGCGGGTGGCGGGTGGCCCCGATAGCTCGTCTATCGGGGCGGCGAAGCCGCAAGAGGTTTTTGTGCGTAACGCGGAATCCCTCCCGTGCCTGCGGCACCCCGATAGCAAAGCTATCGCGGCCACCCGGCGGACGCAAAGCGTCCGAGCAGTGTGTTCCCATGCGGAGCATGGGAACGAGGTGCTAATCATCGCACTTCAGGTCGCCGGCGGCATATTGTACGCCGTCCAACAAAAACCGCAAAAGCGTCGCGCTTTCATAGCTTTCGGGGAAATGGCTGGGCGAGCAGAAAAACACCCGCCCCTGGCCGTAGGGCTTGATCCAAGCGACGTAACGGACAATTTTGCCGACCTCGCCCCGCTTATCCTTGAGTGTATCGGTATCCATTACGAGCAACGGGCGGAAATTCAGCTTGTCGTAAGGACCATTGAAAAGATAAGGTTCGTCGCGGTGAACGAACGGCCCCTTGCCGCGGAACGCCGCCGCCAGCGGATGGTCGGAGTCCACGGTGCGAAGAGTCACTTCCTGGTTCGCCGGATGATAGCTGAACGCCGCGCCGATCATTTCGGTAAATTCTTTTGATTTGTTCAGCATCGTCGGAGCGCCGTGAATTGCGACCAACCCCTTTCCGCTGGAGACGAAGTCGAGTATCGACCGTTCTAATTCCTTCGCTTTCGTTTGTCGTTCGTTCTCCGTTAAGCACTTGTATTTCTCGTTTCGTTCCAACTCATCGAGAAACAGATTTCGCCGCTTACCTTTTGAGCAATTGTTGTTGAGAACCAGCACGTCGAACGCGGCCAGTTTTTCGGGCGTCAGCGACTCGATGTCCGTCGTGACGACAGCGTCGAACGCGCCCGATTTCTCGCCGATGACCTCGAAAACACAATCGACGTGCGGAATGACCAGATGGTTATAGCCCGTGAAAAGCGAAAACACGAGTATTTTCCGTTTGGACGCCTCGACGGTCGGCTTGGCCGGGGCCAGTTCTTTGATTTTGGCCCGCCACTGGGGCGTAGGCGGCGTGATTTTCGATTTCGCATAAGGAATCTTTTCGGCGCGGGCCGTGCAGACCAAGAGTGCCGCCAGCAGAAGACCGAACGCTAAGCGATGGCGATTAAACATAGGTGTCTCCAGGAAATAGGGCAGGACCAATTGGCATGGAATCGCAACTTACAGGAATAAGTATACCCGATTATTTCAGCGCCGAATAGACTTTCAGTTCTGCGCATCCGAGGGTGTCGGAGAATTCGGCACGGGAAAGCACGACGTTTACACGATTTGGGTGGCCCGATAGCAGAGCTATTGCCGGGTGCCACTGCTGGCTTGTCCAGCAGTGCTCGCCAGACATCGGGAAACATCCTGTCCGTCCGCAACGGATTAACAAGTCAACAATCAAGCGTTCCCGTCGTGTAGAAAGGGGCACTGCTGGACAAGCCAGCAGTGGCACTCGGCGAAGGAAGTGTTGTGGCACAGTTCTGCACTTTCTGAAAAACGGTGATAATTGGTATCCACTAAAAAAGGCTCTTCCGTCATGCTATCGTTGCAAAACAAACCGCACAACGGAGGAGCCAAGGATGGCAAATTCGAAATGTCAGTGGGAATGTCCCCAACA
>JAUWPQ010000248.1 GCA_030611515.1 Planctomycetota bacterium
GACGGGCGTGTAGCACGTCCAGAGCGGCGGTCGTGAGCGGCACCACGATAGGAATACCCGCCTTGGCGTCGTCGCCTGCGATTCTCCACAGTGCCGTTGTGAAGTCGATCTCGTCCCATCGCATAGCCTGGACGTTCGACCGGCGGGCACCCGTGAGCAACAGGAGCAGGAAGAAGTGTTGTAGCAGCATGTTCGGCTCCTCCCGCAACGAAGCGAAGAAAGCCCCCAATTCTTCGGCATGGAGAAACCGGTCTCGTTTCTCCTCGGAGAACCGCTTGATACCCAGTGCGGGATTGTCTCCCTCATAACCGAGGCTGTCTTTTGCCCGGTTGTACATCGCACGGAGCAATTCATGGACGCGATTCGCCATGTACTTGCCGGAGTCCTTGGCAAGCCGTAGGTGCATGGCCTGTACGTCGGCCCGGCGGACGCTGGATAACTTGCGGTTGGCCCACGGTTGGAAGTGCTTGTCGCACATGCGGACATCCTCGGCCCAACTTCTCTTGTGGGCTTTGGCGTATTCCTTCCAGTGGGTGAGCAAGTCGCCCATTGTTAGCTCCTGGCGTTTCTGCCGGCGTTCGCCCTGGGGGTCGCGTCCAGCGGCCACTTCGCCGGTGATGGCGGCGGCGGCGGTGCGGGCCTGCTCGACGGATAGCTGCTCGACGGTCCCCAGCCTGACGCGGGTGGGCTTGCCGCCGATCCGCTTGACGAAGTAGTACGTCCTGGCATCGGCGGACGTGACGCACAACTGAAGACCACGAAAGCGTGTGTCCTTGTGGTACTCCCGGCCACTGGCGGGCGGGGGTATGGCCTTGACTTTGGCCTCGGTGAACGGGAAGGATTTTGACATTTTTCAGTCCTCTGGACTGTAACCAGAAGGTCAAAGGCTGATTCCGGTGCTACGGCTGTGCTACGGTTTGCGATAAATTGGGTTAAGAATGAGCGTAGCACGATAAGAATAGAATATCCGCAAGTCTTGGAATAGTCAAGGCTTGTTAGCGGTGGATAACCAGGAGAAAAGGGGCTAGGGAGTGGTTTGCATCCAGGAGGTTGAGGGTTCGATCCCCTTCGGCTCCACTTTCCGCAACCCGTTGACGGCAGTTGTTGGGGGGTTGTTTCGCTTGACGGGGCAAGCACTTGCACCACTCAAAAACATCGGCGACGGTGATATAATTACTTTTGGAGGCAGGTAAAAGCAATCCCTCTCGAAAGGCGGACACGATGAACGCGGAAGCCGTCAGAGAAATGTTGAACGGTCGGCCTTTCGAGCCGTTCGAGGTTGTCATGTCGAGCGGAGAGCGGCACCTTGTAAAACATCCGGGGTTTGCGAGCCTTTGCAATACTACACAACAGTTCATGTGGGCGATAAGGGACTCGAACCCCCGACATCCACGGTGTAAACGTGGCGCTCTAACCAACTGAGCTAATCGCCCGAGAAAGTTGCCTCCATTGTCGTTCGGTCTTTCAGTCCTTGCCCGAGCGCCGGGCCGATCCGCTGTCGCGGAAAAACCTTGTCGGTGACGGTCGCTTCACGAGCGGCTCTGACGGAAGCGGGGGCAGGCGACCGCTCCGGCAGCCCGGCGCGACGGACGCGCCGTCGCCAAACGTCGGATAATCCAAAGTATAGTCCGCAGCGGTATGGGCGTGCAACGGCCGGTCCGAGTTGGGATACCTCCTCCACGCCAGAGGGGAGCGGCTCGGTTGGTTCTCGCGAGACGGTCCCCAGTAGGTCTTCCAGGCCTCGAAGCTCATCGCCTCCGGCGGAATCTCGGGATCGATGTTCCGCACCATCCAAAACACGTCCACGTCCTGGTAGTGGTTGCCGTCTCCGTTCCAGACCAGACGTTGGCGTGATTGTTCCACGCCGACGGCCCCATCTTGCTCGACCAACGGCACGCCGGGGGTCGCCACGAAAACGTCGTCCGTGCAGACGAACTGCACCGTCAATTGGTACGGGTTCGACGGAGTGCTGGTCAGCCGGCAAAGTCCACCGTGGACAATGGCCGTCAGTCGCCGCAACTCGATCCGAAGCGTTTCGTCGGGTTTCGGCGCCACCTGCCCCCCGCCGGCCGTCAACAGCGTGTCGGTGGTGACCAGCAGTCCGTTGTCCCACAGTAAGTGAACCGGTTGCAGTTCTTCGACGCGGAGAAAGATGGCCTCGCCCCGAGCGATGGAGTCGACCAGTTCAAACGAGGCCAGCGGGGTAGCCGCCGGGGCGCCGTCTACCGACATGCCCGCGTCCGGCGCGGGCCGCGCACGGATGAACGCCACCTCGGGGTGATAGGTCATCAGTTGGTCCGAGACGTTGCGGACGGTCAACGAGCACCGTTCCAGCCGGAGCGACTGACCGCCCCACGTCTCGATCAGCGACCAGTTGTCGGCCGGCAGATCGCGTGGAACGTGCAACTCCACCGCCACGTCGATCAATGTCAAGCGTCCGGCGGAGAGGGTCAACATGCTCCGCGGATACATGACGGGGTTGATTTCGTCGGGCCGGAAGACGACGACCGGCTGGAATCCCTTACCCGACCGGACCGTCACTTGCAGGTTGGAAAGCTTCATCGGGCGTTCTTCGCGCGGCCCGTTGAAATGCAGTTCGATAACGTCGCCGTTTTGGGCCGAGGCACAAGCCGCGCCGAGGCTCGTAAACTCGTTTTCTCCGGCGGCCGTGTCGCCCACGATCAGCACACCGGAGCGATTCGGAGCCGACTCGGCCGACGAACCGGCGCGGGGCAAGGAGGGATTGTCGGCGATGCCCGACGGGGACAACGTCGCCTCGTCGTCCAACCCCGGCCAATAAGCGTCGTCCGGCCAGGTGGCGCCCCGCTTCGAGGCCGGAGACGCCGGCGACTCTGGACCGGCCTCGGCGGACGGCTGCCCGGCCGATGGGGTAGAACCTGCCGTGGCGCCGGGGGCATAGGCGTCCCATTCACCCGGCGAGAAAGAAAACGTGTCGCTCTCGAACGGTTCGGGAAACAATTCATCCGTCGGTTGTTTCTCCTTCGAGGTGGTCGTCGGCGGGGGAAGCGATTTCGGGGCAACTACCGCCTCCGTCCGATCCTTTATCGCCATCTCGGCGGGCGGCGGCAAAGAATCGTCGCGCCGCGACCAGAACCAGTCGAGCAGCAATACCACGCAAAGCAACGACGCCACCGGCATCATCCAGGGCAGGTGCCGCCCGAGAAACGAAACCGGCGGCGCTGGAGGCGGCGTCAGCCAAATTCTGCTCGTGGGACTCATCGGTTGCAAACCAATGAGGCCGGCCAGCATGAGCAGGTCGGACGCCAATTCGCCGGGGTTGGCATAACGGCGGCGCGGATCCTTGGCCATCATCTTTTCCAACACTTGTTTCAACTCGTCCGGCAACTCGGGCCGGAATTGCCGGATGTCGGGCGGCTGGTCGCCCTGGTGCTGGAGCAACTTCTGCAAGACCGTCCCTTGCGGAAACGGCGGTTGCCCGGCAAGCATGAAAAACAGCGTGCAGCCGAGCGAGTAGATGTCGCTGCGGACGTCGGCGAGGCGGGGGTCGCGCGCCTGTTCGGGCGAAATGTAATCAAAAGTGCCCAGTGTCACGCCGCTGGCCGTCAAGTCGGCGCCGTCCGGATCGGATTGCCGCATTCGGGCCAATCCCATGTCGATCAACTTAACGCGCCCCTCGGACGTGACCAGCACGTTCGACGGCTTGACGTCCCGATGGACGACGTTTTGGGAATCGGCGTGCGCGAGCGCCTCGGCAATCTGGAGCGTGTAGCTTATCGCCTCGGCCAGCGGCAACGGCCCCTTCCGCTCGACCAACGAACGCACGTTCGCGCCTTCGATGAACTCGGAGACGATGTAGGACAGGTCGCGGTCCTCGCCCACGTAGTAGACCCGCGCGATGTTTTCGTGATCGAGCCGCGCCGCCGATTGGGCCTCGTTCTGGAACCGCCGAAAGGCGTCCCCATCGGCCGCTTGCTCGGGGGGCAGGATTTTCAAGGCGACCGTCCGGCCCAGCCTGGTGTCGATGGCGCGGAAGACTCGGCCCATCCCGCCCCCACCGACGTACTCGACCAGCTCGAAAAATCCGATCCGGTCGCCCGGCATCACACGCCCTTCCAGGATGCGGTCGGCCGAGTCGGACGCCGTGGGACAGTGGATCGGCGGGCGGCTGGTGACGATCGTCGGTTCATCGGCCGGGAGATTGCCGGCCGAGCGGCGGGCCGACGAAGAGCTTTCGGCGCGGGCTTTTGCCGGTCCGCCGGGCAACGGCGAATGATTTTCAGCATTGGATGCGGTATCGCTCATCTATTCGTCGCCGAGAAACCGACACCGCGCTGCGGCCGCGGTCCAACCGGCAGCTCCCAAACCTTTACACGTCCTTGTGTCCCGAGCCACCAAAACCCTTAAAAGACGAACGCCCAACGAAGAAGAGGTCGAGTGTGTAATCCCGAACCCTCATTCTAACCCCCAACTGAATAGCCGTCAATTGTCCGCATTATCCCGCCATATCCCGCCATTGGGGCTGGTCGTCGATGATTCCCGGCGGATGATTCACACGACGTCCATGACACTCGTGGTTTCATATTCTTGTTTACGGGGGTATAATAATCTGTGTTCGGCAGCGGAAACAGACTGCCGCCCCATCCTCGAACGCCCCCTTTCGACGTACACTTCCCAGGAGATGTGAAATGAACCGGCTGAATCGTCGCGATTTTCTGATGACAACCGGCGCGGTGGGCACCGGCGTTGGACTAACCGTTTTGGGCGGTGCCCGGCTGACGGCCGCGGAATTGGCCCAAGGCGCCGTAAACGCCGAGAAACTCGGTTGGCGACTCGGCGTGCAGGCGTGGACCTTCCACCGCGCCACCTTGTTCGAGGCCATCGACAACACCGCCGCCCTGGGGCTTCATTACATCGAGGCATTCCCGGGCCAAAAACTCAGCAAGCAGAAACCGGATGCAATCGTCGGCGACGACTCGCCGGCCGAGGTGCGAAAGGCGATCAAGCGGAAACTGGCCGACTCGGGCGTGAAAATGGTGAACTTCGGCTGTTGCACCCTCTCGAAAGACCCCGATCAGTGCCGGAAAATGTTCGAGTTCGCCAAGGACATGGGCATTGAAACCCTCGTTTCCGAACCCGACGAGGAGGCCTTTGATACGCTCGACAAACTCAGCGAAGAGTACGAAATCAACGTCGCCGTACACAACCATCCAAAACCCTCGCGCTACTGGAACCCCGAGGCCGTGCTGAAGGTCTGTAAGGACCGCGGCCGGCGGATTGGGGCCTGTTGCGACACCGGACACTGGATGCGGTCGGGTATTGTCCCCATCGAGTGCCTGAAAAAGCTCCAGGGCCGGATCATCTCCTTCCATCTGAAGGATCTGAACGAGAAAGCCAAAAATGCCCGCGACGTGCCTTGGGGAACGGGCGTGTGCGACGTGAAGGGGATGCTCGTCGAAGTCCAACGCCAGGGGATCAAGCCCTTTTTTGCCATCGAGTACGAACACAACTGGGGCAAAGCCATGCCGGAGCTTGCCCAATGCGTCGAGTTTTTCAACGAGACGACGGCCGGCTTGGCGGCCAAGGGCTAAAAAAGGTGGCACAACCGCCCTCGGCCGTGTAATTCGCTCTGCACGAAGTGATTATCCGTGGCAACGAAGATCGATAACCCCCGTCGTTCGCGGCGGGGGGTTTTTCGTTTTCTGAACCTGAGTTTCGTTTAAGCAAGCCTCCTCACCAGAATTCGTGGGCGAAATCTGGCTTAGGAAGGTCTCCAAGTTGGTGATATAGGGCGATTTCGATGGCTGTCGCTGTACGAAAGCCATACGCTTTTCTCATCGTCAGTTTTGCTTTGTTGTTGAAACCTTCCACAATTCCCGCCGAAATGACGCCTTTCGCACGGAAC
>JAUWPQ010000382.1 GCA_030611515.1 Planctomycetota bacterium
TCGGCCGGCAGCGGCATGCGATTGCCCTCCAGCAACGTCGCCTTGTACTTGCCTGGAACCAAGCCGTCGCCGGGCATGTGACTTGTGACCGAGTGGAACTCGCCCGTCGCCCGGTCCACCGTAGTCATGCCTGGTCGGGGACGAGTCTTTGCGTCCAACGCGCCGCCCTGCGGATAAAACGTCAACGCCATCCCGTCGATCGGGATCAACGAGCCGTCCTCGTAGGTTACCTTGCCCGAAACTTGTACATACTTGAACGGATCGCCGGAACCGCAGCCGGCCAGAACGAGAATGAGGAATGCCGAATGATAAATGATGAATAGGCGAAGCCGGCGGCAAGTCAGCAAGCGGTGCATTGGGTTAAAGCAATTCATTGTTGTTCTTCGTTTCCTCAGAAGGCGCTGGCGCTGGCCGGCGCGCCGTCGGCCGACAGGTTCAGACGGTCCCAGACGGAAAATACCGGCGGGGTGGCGGTGATGTTGCCGACCGTATCGATGAAATCGCTGATCCATTGGACGCTGCCGTCGCACAAGCAGACATGTACGCCGTTCTGGTGCATGCTGCGGGCAGACTGCTGGTTGTTCCAGCCGGTGCCGCCGGGCATCTCATAGCAGGTCATCCTTTCGGAAACCATCGTGTCGTAGCCGACAGCCGCGGTGACGGCGTTGCATCCGGTGATGTTGTCGCCGCCGAGGTAGGGGGAGTTTGGGCCATTGCCGTCGCCCATGTAGGAGCCGTGCGCCCACAGCGAGCTGGCCCCGCCGCTCATGGCCCACGTGCCGCGCTGGTCGCCGGTATACAGTCCGGCCCGAATTTCCCCGAGCAGGATGGTGTTGCTCGTCCCGTCGCGGATTTCGGGCATCCGCAGGGCGGCGTTGGCACCCATCACGCCCCGCAGCCGATCGCTCTTCCAGCCGTAGGACGTGGCGTAGGCGCCGCAATTCAGCATTCCGCCGCCGTAATCGATGCAGAAGATGTTGCTCATCTGCGCCAGCGAGGCGTTGGCGGCGTAGTTGCCCCTGGCCCAGCCGTCGCCCAGGTGGCTGGTCCCGCCGTTGGTCGAGCCGTTAAAGGGTGTGCGGTTGTTCGGATCGCTCGGGCAGAGCATTACCGAGAGGATTGTTCCGCGTGGGGCGGCATTGGCCGGATCGGTGATGTAGCGGGGCAGCCTGAAGGCATCGTAAACGGCCTGCTGCTCCAAATGCGGCAGTACGAGGACGACCCAATTCGGACCGAGCCGGCTATTGTTGCCCTGTTGGATGTCCACACCCGCGGCCACGTCCCACGTCGAGCTTGGCGGGAAAACACCGTGGGTCTCCTCGTAGTTCAGCACCGCCAGACCGACCTGTTTGAGGTTGTTCATGCACTGCAATCGCCGGGCCGCCTCGCGGGCCGCCTGCACCGCCGGCAAGAGCAACGCAATCAGGATGCCGATGATCGTAATTACCACCAGCAATTCCACCAGCGTAAAACCGTGTGGAGATTTTGGATGGTGGGTGGTGGATGGTGGATTTGAGTTCATGGTACGTTCCTTCTAGTTTGGGAAAATAACATTATCCTCTCCCTTCCTGTAGCAACCGGATTTGCATGAAGTTGCAAACGAGTTATCTATCACGATAAATGTTTACACGAACCCGCCTTATCAAGGGCGACGCCCTCGTTGTTACACATAAATATGGACGCAATAAACCCCTAGGGTCGTTCACGACCCTTTCCGCGTAAGCGGTATTAGGCCCGGCGTTTACGCCGGGTTGGCGGAACCGTCGCCCTCTACTATTGTTCCTGTTTTTTCGCGTTGTCACGCCCGTTTACGGGCGTCCTCCCTGTTGCCCGGAAACGTCGAGGAGGCCCGTTAACGGGCCTGACAACTACAATAGTAGTCCGCGTCCCTACTAACCCGGCGTAAACGCCGGGCCTAATATGACAGCGCTAGATATTTTTACGATTTGCGAGAGATTTCGCTTTTCGGCGTCGGCTTTCGTAGGATATTCGGTTCCGTTTTTGGTGGTATTGATTGATGGTCGCAAGTAGTTTCACAAATACCGGATCGCAT
>JAUWPQ010000289.1 GCA_030611515.1 Planctomycetota bacterium
CGACTCGTTGTATTTCTTCCAATTTGTGATTTTGTATGTACCTTTACGTGTTCCAGCCATGTCGAGACTCCTTTCATTCGTGAGTGAAATCCGTTTCTTCCTTGTTTTACGGATTTAACGCACGGATAGTTCGACAAGGCCCTTGTATACTATGAGCAATCGGCGACTAAAACAATCCACCCGAACGCATTGGACCCCGAGGGTCGAAAAGGGGCGGTCCTTGCTTTTTTGCCGCGCTATCCTTGATCCACGGCAGCGTGTAGTTGATCGTATGCGCCTTGCGCCCCGCTCACTGCGGCTCCGCGCGGAAGAACATGAATCCCAGCGGCCCGAGCGGCAACGACACGCGCCCTTCGACCAACGGCAATTCCTTGCCGGTCAGCACGTCGCGGGCCACGAGCTTCGTCGGCTGCTTCAGCGCGGCCAGATCGAACGCCGCCTCCGCCCGGCATTCCTTGCTCCCCGTGTTGACGACCACCGCCATGAAGCCCTTGCCGGGCCGATTGTAGATGCTCGTCTTCACGCCCTCCGGCCCACAGCCGACGTACCGATCGTTTTCCCAATACGGCAGCCACGTGGCCTGGTGCCGGCCGAAGGCGTCGAACGCCCGCCACAGCCGGGACATCTCCTCGAAATCCTTCATGTCGGCAGGGGAGTAGGAGGGGAAGTCGTGGAGTGGATCCAAGTCTCTCCTGAGCAGGGGCCGCACGGGCACGTCGTGCAACAGCCCCATGGCCATCGCCTCCGGCCGTTTCCAGGAGCCTGTGTAATAGTGCAAAAACTCGGCCGGTATGCCCCAGTTGTGGCCCATGAACTCGCAACGAAAGGTATCCAGCGGGACATCGACCGCCTTTGCATGCGACAGGAACTGGAACTGCTCACCGTCCCAGTAGCTCGTGGCGAACGAGAGCGTCGGAATTACCATGCACGTAGACTGGTGAACATTCACCTGTCCCCGTGGGTTGTGCTTGCGGACGATCGTGTAGATACGCTTCATCATCGAGCGGGTGGCGAAGATCGGATATGTTTGGCCGATCGAACCGTCTGGCCGCTTGTAGCCGCAGCCGTGGGCCGCGTTCGCGCAGCCCCACGGGTTCGCGGTCCCGTCCAAATAAACCCCATCGATGCCATAGTCCTCGATGAGCTTCTCCAGGTGCGCGGCGGTGAAGTCCTGCCAAGCGCTCCTTAAGCAGACTATATAGCACGTCTGGGGAGGGTTGCGCCCACTAAACTTGCCGGCTCGCGGCTTCACCAGACACTGCTCGCTGTATTCCGCCCACTCCGGGGCAATGTCGCTCATCAGGTATCCCAGGTAGGGCAGCAACTGAATGTTCTCTCGATGGCAAGCCTCGGCCAGCTTCTTCAGTTTCTTGCCATGCTTGATGGTGGCCGGGTAGGCACAGATGTCGGTCCATAGGAAATGAAAGTACAGCGTGCGGACGCCGCCGCGGGCCAAGTGGGCAAGCATCGTCGTCGGCTTCCCGTCCGGCGGCGTATACGGCCGGTCCTCAATCCCGTAATCAAATATATGGCTGGTGCGATAGTCCCACGCGTCCGAATCGATCGGTTTGACCGGCGTGGCATGGAAGCCGAAGGTGTATTCCAGCGGTCGGTCGATTGTTTGCGGCACGGTTATCAGGTTTACGCGAAACATCACCGTCGCGTCCTTACGCTCGATCTCAACGGGATTGACGTTTTTTAAATTGAAGAAGTTCCGCTCCGACTCGCAGAACCACGCCAGCCCGCGCCACTCGTCGCCCAGCCAGAAGAACGGGCGAAACTTATTTCGGTGGTAGCCCTTCTCGGGCAGATTCCCGGAATTGGAGGCGTATCCCCCCCAACCGCCCGGCCAGGAGTGCAGGTAGCGGGCGTACCGGGCATCCAGCGGCATCTCCAATGTCAGACGCTGGATCGTCACTTTGCCGGCCTTAGGCAGCAGCCGCAGATCGCAGCGGATCATCCCGTCGTATTCGACGGTTACCGTCCCCTCGCAACGGAGATTTCCCGATTCGGCCGTAGCGGCCAGTTGCACGGCGTCTGGTTGGGCGTCGACCGTCCGGCATCCCGACCCGGTCCACGTCAACTCCTTGCCGTCGGCGACGCCCCGCAGCGTTACCGGCGCGACCAGGACTTCCGCGTCCTTCGTCACCACGGAACAAGGCAAGGGGAGCGTACCGAACTCGTATGTTCGTCCCCAGACCTCTACGGTGGCGCCGGTGGCGCCGGCGACCTCGACCGGCGTCCAGGGCGGCAAGACTTCCCGGCTTATGCCGGCCTTGCTCCCCAGCCACCACGGCGCGGCTGGCTCGGCGTCGGGCTGCGCCGCCTGGACTACCGACGCGCCGACCAAGATAAACAGAACGGACACGATTGACGGAAAACCGCTGCGCATAATTGAACTCCTCGTTGTTTGGTAATCGTTAAGTAATGGGCGTAACCGTTCACGGTATGGTCGGGGACTGGTCAATTTTTCGGCGAAAAAACGCATTTTGCCGACGAACCGTTGACCGAAAACTTGGGACCTGCCCCCTTCCCGCAGTGCCCTGTGAACGGTTACTTACTGGAAAAACGAGTTCATCGGCGACCAGGGCGGCAGTTCAACGGGCTCATCCTGGAACGCCTTGAGCACATCGTTGGGGACATAGGCTTTTTTGATGATGATGCTGTAGACGTGCTCGTCGAACCACTTGTCATACATCGTCCAGAGTCCGTTTTTACCCCGCTTTTTTCCCCAGGAGTTTTCCACCAACCACTTGACCGGCTTATCGTCCTGGATGTCGAGGCCGATGAAGACCATGGCGTGATTGGCGGCGCCGTCGCGGGTTTTCAGTCGGTCGGCCTTGCTCAGGGTCAGATCGACGCCGTAGATCGCGCTGTAATCGAACAGCCCCACCTGCATGATCCCTCGATCGCGGTCCATGTCTTTCATGGCGTCGGCCGAAAAGACCGTCGGTTGGCCGTCTATGACGGACTTGGCGACCATGCTTTTGAGCACTTCGATCGGCGCGTTGACGTAATACACCTCGGGCGAGCCGACCACGTTTCTCACCCGTCGCATACGGTACTGCTTCCCGTAGGGGTGCGTCGGATCGTTGCAGATGTTGACGTATTGCGAAAGATCGACTCCCACCCACTCCTTGTAGAAAGACTGGGGAGTGTACTTCTTCGCCTCGCTGACCTTCTTGTCCTTGTTGACGTAACGATAGGTGAATTCCTCGGGCGTCAGGCCGTAGTTCATTACCAACATGCGGTAGACCTCGCGCAACATCTTTCGCTTGGCCTTGCGCAACTCTTGCACGGATTTCTTCTCGGCCGCCATCCGACGCAGTTGCACTGCGTCGACACGCAGCTTCGTCGCCAGAACTTGGTTCATCACTTTCGTATTTCCCGAGGAGTAAGTTTCGGGCATGACTCCCTTGGGGACAACGCCGTATTTCTCGATCAGCGCGACGGCATAGCGCCACCATCCGCCGTCCGTGATGGGATCCTTCCTGAAATAATCGAGTTCGCGGTCGAACGGATCGCGCCCGCGCATATCGATAACGGTTTCCAGGAAGAAATTGGCTTTCTCCAGCTTGTCCCAAAAAGCCAAATGGGTGAGCGAGAACTCGAAGTTGTCGAGTTTGTACTTATCGATCACGGCGGGCCGCATGATGTTCAGACCGGCGAACAGCCAACAACGTCCGCTCGCTTTCTGGTCGGTGACGCCCTTGGTCTTGATCTTGTGGTTGAACACGTCGTTGTGCCCTTGCACAATGGCCCGGCTCATGGCCAGTTTCTTGGCGTCGTTGCCGGCCAGGGCGTTGTGCAAGGCTCGCGTAGCGCCGTCCATTTTCACCGAATCGCGCAGGATCTTGGTGAACTCTGGGCCCAATCCACCGCCGTCGTCGGCCGCCAGCGACGATATACTCGCGCAGAAAAACAACGCCGTCAACGTCACGCCGCTTAAAGTGCAAAACCTCATACTATCCCTTTCTGTTCAAATCGCGCTGAACTCGTTGTCGCAGAATTTTTCTTTGCATGGAATGATGGGGAACCGCTTCCGATCATTGGCTGTCAGACCGCAATAGTCGTCGGAGATCGCGTTAAAACGTCCGCAAACCTCCATTTTCACATGACGGTGGCGAGATTGCAAACGAAATGTTTCCTGAAAGCGTAACCGTTCACGGACCTGTCCCCTTCCCGCGGCGCCAGGGGGACAGTCCCATTTTCGCGGCGGTCAAGTCAATTCGCCTGGCAACGTTCCTCACGCCGCGAAAATTGGGACAGTCCCCTGTGAACGGCAAACGAAATATTTCCTGAAAGCGTGTATGCAAAGGCAGGTAACCAACCGCGGCCGAAAACTCTCGGCCGAAGTGGCGTTGGCCGCCGACGGCCGCGCCGTGCTCCGCGCCCTGCACATCGAGCCGGACCCACCCTACGTTTTTGCCGAACGCTCCCCGCTAATGCCGACTGCCGGCGGTTGCGGAAGCGGCCAGGGGAGTATAAAATACGGATGCTCTGGACCTCCGGCGTTTTGCCAAGGCTTTTTTCCGTCTACCGGCGATGTCTCGAAACGACAAAAAAATCATTTCACCCGACCAGGCCCAACCGCCGTTTTTCGCG
>JAUWPQ010000082.1 GCA_030611515.1 Planctomycetota bacterium
CAGATGATGAATCTGCAACAGCAGCGGCGGCTTGGTGGCGTTGAAGTCGGCCGCGCTCATGCCCGTGCCGAACCGCATCGCCACCGTAACGGCCTCGGCCACGACGGTCGCAACGCCGGCATAAACGGCGGCATATTTCCAACGCGGCGTTCGGTTCATCCAGCAAACCCATATTTCATGCGGAAGCGGGTAACCCCGATAGCTCGTCTATCGGGGCGGCGGAGCCGCAAGAGGTTTTGTACGACGCGCGGAATTCCTCTTGTGCCTACGGCACCCCGATAGCCAAGCTATCGGGGCCACCCGCGGAGGAAAACCGGAACAGTCTGCGCGGTTATTCGGATATCTACTTTATGTCGTTTGCCGTGGGGGATTGTGAGTTTCCGGCAAGGGTAGTCGGATTCCGGCCAACTCCCCAGAAAGCGGTTGACGATGCATGGATCATGGGCATGAGCATCATTGCGGCGATGAAGAAGCCCAGCCCTTCGACCGTGAGCAACATGCCCTGAAGCGGCTTGTAAACGGCCGCGACGAGTGTGACAGCCATGATCGCTACCGCTGGAAGGACAATGCCCCCGATTGCCCACCACGCTCGCATCAGGGTGAGAGCCCGGATGCCGATAATCGAAATTGCGATGCCGGCGGAGATGAACATGGCCAGTTTCAACGGGATGTACTCTTGGGCGAAGTACATCAGCGGATAGGCGCCGGCAAACGTACCAACCGTCAGCAGCAGCATCCACAAATCGAATCTGGTCGCCTTCGCCGCCTGAACCACCAGACCCACGAGCAGTCCGAAGAGGACCACGCTGATCGGGCCAAGCCAAGTCAATTCTCCGAGCCGATCGATGGGGGCGATCCCCAGTACGTCGAGCCGCACCGGCCTTCCGAACAGCAGCTGCTCGTATTCCCAGCGATATGTGCTGGAGCCGCCCGAGCGGTCCAAGCTCGTGGGCTGTAGCGATAAATCCAGCAGACGCACGTCAGAGCCGTTCGCGACCAGTGTTATATTGAACTGGTCGAGAATTCCGCCGGGCGCGACCGGCAGTTCGTACAAGCCTTTGCCGACGGCGGTGTATGTTACGTCCAACGACGTCGGCTCGGTCGGCAATCGGCCGCGCCACACGAGTTGCCCGCTACGGAGCGCCACTCTTTCGCTGGGCTGATCGGCGACCTTGATCGACAGGTCGGCCAAGGAGATGATCTGCGGGGGCAAGGGGAGATGGATTTCACAGTCGCTGGCTTTCTCGTTCGGACTCACCGCCCGAATTTTGCCGACGAATCGCGCCTCGTAGATGGACTCCGGCGTCGCCGTTCCCACGCTAAGCCGCGGCGTAATCACGACATCCGCCGAAAATGATTCGATCCGAGCCAGCGGCAACTGGGCCGACCCGGCCGTTGCATCCTGCATCGTTGCAGGTTCCGACGGTCTGGAGGATGACGCCACCCTGCGCGCGGCCTCCCTTGCGGACTGCACGGCGGGAAGCAGCAGCGCGATAACAACCGCGATAATGGCTACGACCACAAGCAACTCAATCAGGGTGAACGCGCGACGAGTTCGGGAAATCATAGTAAGGCTCCAATTGCTTGTTGAGGCAAACTGATCCGTCAACTCGATTTTCAACTCTCTTATTGTAGGCTACTGCACCCCCCATCGCAAGTCAGCGCCCGGCGTTAACAGGTAACCCCGATAGCTCGTCTATCGGGGCGGCGGAGCCGCAAGAGGTTTTGCACGACGCGCGGGATTCCTCTTGTGCCTACGGCTCCCCGATAGACAAGCTATCGGGGCCACCCGCGGAAAGGATCGTAAACGACCCTCTCGATTAGGTCTGCCGCACTATCGTCTAGCCATCTCAATCAGACTAAACTTTCGCAGATTTCACGCTGTTCAAACAGCGAGGCTTAGGTAATTCCCCAACTGTCGCAGTAATTCATGTAGGTCGGCTTTGGTGGCCGACGTGGTGGTAATTGTTTGTTCCAGGATGACGCTGTGCAGTACGCGAAGCATGTGACGAAGCGACCACTCGGTGTCCCACTCGCCCAAACGTTGACGGGCGACGCGGGCCTGGGGTAACTTCCGGCCGTCGCTGAGATACCACAGGGAAATCGTGCTCTGCATCAGCCACACCCACGGCGAAAGCTTCTCGATACTCTCTTGGCACCAGTGTTGCGGCGATTCGATACGCATCACCTGCTTGCTGGCTTTGAAGGCAACTTCGATCGACCATCGTCGAGAAAAGGTCTCGATAATCCAGGCCGGGTCGGCCGACAGGTCGGTCGTGAACCAGTAAGCGTCTCTGGACCTGCCGAGAGGATCGCGAACCAGCACGATCAGGATCGGCGTCAGGCCCAATACCCTGGGCCACACCGCTTGGTACGACATCACCTTCAAAGTGCGGTTCACTCCATAGGCGGTTGCTTTGACCGTGTGCCAAACCCACGGACCGCCCTGACGACGACCGGCCTTTTTGACGGCTTCGCGAGGGCTGGGCAGGCGGGGGCCCTTCTGCGGCTTTGGTCCACTCTTGCCCTTCGGCGACTTCGGCGGCCGAGGATCGTAGATGGCCGCGTCGCCGCGCATCACGCCAATATACGTTACCCGAGGATCCAGCTTGCCCAACAGCGTTTTCGCCGAATAGGCGCCATCTCCGAGAAAAACCAGCTTGCGCTCGGGAAACCAGGCGAGCACATCGTCGAGCATTTGCTTGGCCAAGGCGGCCTCGCCGGGCAAGCCCTTGCCCGACCTGTGCAGCTTGGCGTGGATCGGCAGGCAGTAAATCTTGTTGGTTCTCGGAATGCAGATCGCCAGTCCCATGACGACCCAATGGTTGCCCGACGCGATGACCGTCCGTTTGGGCGTGGAGGCCGCCGCATCGCGGAACCATCCCAAGCCCCAGACGTGTTTGCCGTGTTTGTGCAAAAGGGTGTCGTCCACGACCAGGTACAGCAGTCCGCGTGGGTTGAGCCGGACGACCACGGCCACGCAGATCTGATGGGCCAAGTTGGGGACGGTCCAAGCGGATCGGCTGAAGAAGTTGTAGAAGCGGTCGAAGGGATGCCGCCGTTTTCGAGAGACCGGCGTATCGGCTTGGATTGTCTGGAACACGCCGTATTCGGTCCGCTTGCTCAGACACATCACCCAACCGAGCAGCACCTCGATGTGCGTCTGAAACGACGGTTGGGTGAACGCAGGCAACAGGCATTGCAGAATCGAGTCGAGAGAGGGTATGCTCGTAAACATGGACGGGGACCTCCTTGTCCTTTGCGAGTGTCTTTGACGCTGACAAACACGCAAAGTCTACAAGGAACCCCGTCCTCTTTTTAATAGCAAAATCCATCAAAAATCTGCGAAAGTTTAGCGTGAGTGACATATCTGAATCCCAAGCAAGCCATCGCCCTTTGCTTTTGGTGCTAATTTTGGTGTTGGTCGGCTACGCGGCGGCGGCGGCGTTCCACGTCCCGCAGTACGGGACCGAGTTGATCGTCGACCACGCGGAACATGAAGCGGTCAAGGAGGATACGGCCGACGAAGAGACGGGGCACGACGTCGTCTCCGAACATCCGCCATATTGGATGGTGACGCCCTTCGCGCTGTTGTTGGGGGCGATTGCTTTGTTGCCGCTGGTGCCCGCCACGATGCACTGGTGGGAGAGCAACCTGCACCGTTTTTACGTGGCCGGCGTGCTGGCGGTGCTGACGTTGGGGTACTACCTCTTTTTTCACGGCCATCCGATTTCGGCCCATTGGCCGTTCCATCACGTGGGATTTCCGTCCGCGTCCGCGATAAATTTTTCTCTTACCGGCAAGGTGCTGGGCAACGCGGTACTTGGTGAATACATACCGTTCATTGTTTTGCTGTTCAGTTTGTACACGATCAGCGGCGGCATCCGCATCGAGGGCGACCTGCCCGCCCATCCGCTGACCAACTGCGCGTTCTTGGGCGTCGGCGCCTTGCTGGCCAGCTTTATCGGCACCACCGGCGCGGCGATGCTGTTGATCCGTCCGCTGTTGGAAACCAACCGGGAACGAAAACACGTTAAGCACACGGTAATCTTTTTCATCTTCATCGTGTGCAATTGCGGCGGCTTGCTTCTGCCGATCGGCGACCCGCCGCTGTTTTTGGGCTACCTGATGGGCGTCCCGTTCCTGTGGACGACCGGGCTGTGGCAAGAGTGGGTGTTCATCAACGCCGCGTTGTTGCTGATCTATTGGGCGTTGGACTGTTTCTGGCATTACCCGCGCGAAGAGCCGGCCGACGTTGCCCGCGACGAGACCCGCGTACACAGGCTGCGTTTCAGCGGCGTATGGCCCAACGCAGCCTTGTTGATTGGGGTGATCTTTTCGGTGGCCTTGCTGGACCCAAGCAAGCCGCTGCCCGGCACCGACTGGCATCCGTGGATGTTCATGCGCGAGGTGGCGCAACTGGCGCTGGTGGCCTTTTCCTTGATGATTGGAAACCAACATGCGCGGCGGAGCAACCGCTTCAACTTCGACGCGATCATCGAAGTCGCCGTGCTGTTCTTCGGTATCTTTATCTGCATGCAGCCGGCGATTCAGATCCTCGCCGTCAAAGGTTCGAGTCTGGGATTGACCGAGCCGTGGCAATTCTTCTGGGCCACCGGCAGCCTCTCGGCGGTGTTGGACAACGCGCCGACTTACGTGGTGTTCTTTGAAACGGCAAAGGCATTAACCGAGGAACATGGACTAACCCCCGCGGTGGCCGGCGTCGAAACGCGTCTGTTGATCGCCATCAGCTTGGGAGCGGTCTTCATGGGCGCCTGCACCTACATCGGCAACGGACCGAACTTCATGGTCAAGGCCATCGCGGAGAAGGCCGGCGTGCCGATGCCCAGTTTCTTCGGATACATGCTGTACAGCGTGGTTTTTCTCGTTCCACTTTTAGTGCTGGTAACGTTTCTTTTCCTGTAAAGGGTTGTAGCACAGCCGCCCTCGGCTGTGTGTTATTTCAGACACAGCCGAAGGCGGCTGTGCTACAAGAAGATTATCATGCAATACCTCGACATCACCACCGACGATCAATTGCGAGAGTATTGCAAGAATATCTCCCGAGCAAAGACGATCGCCTTCGACACGGAGTTCGTCTCCGAACACTCCTACCGGCCGGTGCTGTGCCTGATCCAGGTGGCCGCCGATGGCGAGCTTGCGGTCATCGACCCGATGACCATCGGCGACGTCACGCCGTTTTGGGAAGCCGTCGTCGCGCCGGGACACGAAACGATCGTCCACGCGGGCCGAGGCGAAATCGAGTTCTGCATTCGGGCGGTCGGCCGGCGGCCGGCCCGGTTGTTCGACGTGCAGATCGCCGCCGCACTGGCGGGAGCGGAGTATCCGGCCGGACTCGGCTCGCTGATCTCGAAGTTTCTCGACCGACGGCCGTCGAAGCACGAAACCCGCACTGACTGGCGCCGCCGTCCGTTGAGCAAGCGGCAGATCGAATACGCGCTTGACGATGCCCGATGCCTGCAACCGATCCGCGACACAATCCACGCGAAACTCGCGGACCTCGGCCGACTGGATTGGCTGACGGATGAAATGGACTCGTGGCTGGATGAACTCGACCGGTCGCTGTCCAAGGAGCGTTGGCGTCGTGTCTCGGGCAATGCCGGGTTGGACACCCGAGGATTGGCCATCGTCCGCGAGTTGTATCATTGGCGCGAATCCGAGGCCGAGCGTCGCGACCGGCCGGCACGGCGCGTTTTGCGCGACGATCTGATCGTGGAGCTTGCCCGCCGCGGCTCGTCCGACCTGAAACGCATCAGGGCGGTGCGCGGATTGGAGCGGGGCGACTTGCAGCGTCGGCTGGAAGAAATCGCCGCGGCCGTCCAGCGCGGCCTGGACGTACCCGAGGCCGAGTGTCCCCCGCGCCCGACTCGCGAGCGCGGGCCGGAGCTTTCCGTATTGGGCCAATTCCTCTTCTCCGCGTTGGGTAGCTTATGCCGCGAGGCCCATCTCGCTCCCAATCTGGTCGGCACGCCCGGCGACATCCGCCAGTGGATGGCATATCGCACCCGGAAAAAGGGGACAGGTCCAATTTGTGCGACGACCAACGCTGCGCGTCGGTGCCCGCCTGCGGGCCGTTCCGGCAAATTGGACCTGTCCCCTTTTTCCGCTCCCCCGCCGAAATTGGCCCGCGGCTGGCGGGCGGAGTTCGTCGGCCGGCTGTTCGACGACCTTTTGGCCGGAAAAACCTCCATCCGCGTCGGCAACGCCGACCTGGAACACCCGCTGGTGTTCGACCCGCCGCGTCCACGCGGCGTGGAGTGATTCAATCCCGGCACCTTGTCGTTACCCACATTCTGCCCCGGAGGGACGTTCCGACAATAGTCCGGCAGTGTACTGCTGGGGCGACCTTGCCGCTGATGGACGCCGGCAATCGGGTGTGGTATCTTGCCTACGCTGGTGCCCGAGGGATTGGGGATTGGGTATTTAGGGATTAGGGGCACCACTAGTGGTCCACCAAGCTGGGTTTGACAGGTTGGGTGCCACTGGCTCTGCCAGTGCTTGCTTCGATGCAACACTGGCAAAGCCAGTGGCACCCAACGAGCCAACCTATCAGTTTCCACTTGGTGGACCACTAGCCACTGACAACTGACAACTAAAAACTCCTTCATGGAACGCGAATTCATCACTTGGCTGCGTGGACGTTTGCCGCCACATCCGCTGCTGCGGTTGGGGCCGGGGGACGACGCCGCCGTGCTGAACCTGACCGATTCAACCCAGTGCGTCGTAACCGTCGATATGCTCACCGACGGGGTGGATTTCAAGCTGAACGAGATCGATCCCCGGCGCGCGGGCCGCAAGGCGCTGGCGGCCAATCTCAGCGATTTGGCCGCTATGGCCGCTCGACCGCTGGCCGGAGTGATTGCGCTCTGCCTGCCGCAACGGGGCGGATTGGACCTGGCCGTGGCACTCTACGAAGGGATGTTGCCGCTGGCAGAGCGGTACAACCTGGCCGTTGCCGGGGGCGATACCAACAGTTGGGACGGTCCGCTGGTCGTCAGCATTACGCTGCTGGGCGAAGCGACCGATCGCGGGCCGCTGCGCCGCGGCGGCGCGCAACCGGGCGACAGAATCGTGGTCACCGGCGCCTTCGGCGGCAGCATTCTCGGCCGCCACCTAGACTTCGAGCCGCGAGTCCGTGAGGCCTTGGAACTGCACGCAAACTACGAGCTACACGCGGGCATCGACGTGAGCGACGGCCTATCGCTCGACCTATCGCATATCGTCGAGGAAAGCGACTGCGGCGCGGCGGTCAACATCGCCGCCGTGCCAGTGGCCGACGACGCCCGACGTTTGGCCGAACGGCTTGCCGACGGTTCGACGCCGTTGGAGCACGCGCTATCGGACGGCGAGGATTTCGAGTTGATCCTGGCCGTTCCGCCCGACGATGCTCGAAAAATGTTGGCCGAGCAACCGCTGGACGTGCCGCTTACCGACGTCGGCGAGTTTATCGCCGAGCCGGGCCTTTGGCAAACCGGTCCGCGCGGCGAGCGCTGTCCACTACCCCCGCGCGGCTGGGAGCACAGCCTGAAATGAACAGTTTCGTCTACAACGCCGAGGATGAATCGGCCACCGCCGTGTTGGGCGCGGCCTTGGCCGAGGTGTTGCCCGACGGGACCACCGTCGCCTTGTGCGGGACGTTGGGCGCCGGCAAGACGAGACTGGCTCAAGCGATTGCCGAGGCGGTCGGCATCGATCGGCGGGACGTGCTAAGCCCTACCTTCGTCTTGATCCAAGAACATCACGGCCGCCGTTCGATCTATCACATCGACGCCTACCGAGTGCGCGACGAAGACGAGTTCGAGGCGCTCGGGCCGGAGGAGTATTTCGAGGGAGACGGGCTGGTGCTGGTCGAATGGGCAGACCGCGTGGCCGCCTGTCTGCCGTCGGAACGCATCGAAATCCGCATCGAGGTCACCGGCCCCAACTCTCGGCGGTTCGAGCTTATTCCCATTGGCCAACGTTACGCAACCGTCATCGAACGGCTGGCGAAAGTGGTCGGCGACCATCGGTCGCACCCATAAAGCCGCCGAACTGATGGATGTTTTGCGGACGGAGTCCGCCGTGGGCCATCACCGGAATCCCCGCCGAGACCAACGAAGGACCGTGATTTGTTGGTCTTCGGGATTCATGGCCCCATTTCCAGGCGGACTTCTTCGAGTTTTGGGGAGCGGCAGCCGTTCAGTGAGACCAATACCGCCTTGTACTGCACCCACTTGCAGGGTCGTTCCACTCCTGTTATCTTTTGTCTTGGCTTTTCGTAGAAAGTCCCCGTGCCTTTAGGCCCCTTCCACGTGGCGCTTCCAAGGCCAGCTTTGCTGTCCGCCCAGCGAAGCTGGAACTTGATGCGAGTCTTCTCGGGCGTATCCGACTTCCAGGTCAGCCTCACCGGCTTCAAGCCGCCGGTGTCATGGGCCGGAGAGATATAGCTTTCCAGCGGCTCCCGCGTATAGGCGTTGCCGAAATCTCGAGGAGAAGTAAGATGAGGACCGAGGCCGGGCAGCCGGGCAACCTTGTTCAGGCGGAGCCCCTCGGGTCCGTTCCAGAACAGCAGGGAGTCCACCTGATGTCCAAGGTTGTCGCGATGGCAGATCGTGAGCAAGTCCAGATACCCGTTTCCGGTTATATCTACGGCCATAAACGCACAGGAGGAATCGCATGGGATCAGGAAAGGCTTATCGAAATCGAAGCCCTTGCCGTTGCCCCAGAAGACGTGGGCGGGAAGCTTCCGCGTGAATTGCGTGGAATAGGCCGGAACCAGCAGATCCAGATTTCCATCCTTGTTGATATCCGCTATGGATATGAGGATGCTCGAGGCCTTGGTTGGATGAAACTCGCTTCGATCCTTGCAAAAGCCGTCTGGCCCGCCATAGAGAAAGAAGAAACCGCTTGCTTGGCGGGTGTAGTGGCCCATGACGGCCATGATCAGGTCCAGCCACCCGTCTCCATTCAGGTCGGTACAGTTGACTGAAGAGACGCAAAGAATCCTGCGAATTTCCAGTATGACCTTCCATGTCCTTTCCGGTGAATATCCGTCCGGGCCTCCGAGATAGATGAAAAGGTATCCCCGCGAGTCGTAAAAAATGATATCTAGCCACCCGTCTTTGTTAACGTCTGCAAGTCGGGCATTGCCTGTGCAATAGGTCGGAACTACGGTTGACCGCTCGGCAGAGAATCCGGCCGGCGAACCGAAAAATATCACCGACGAATCGGCCATCGTCTTGGGCTTGTCGTCGTACGTGTAGGCCACAGCCAACAGGTCCAGCCAGCCGTCGCGGTTGAAATCCGCTACCAACACGTAGCCAAAAAACGGCCCCCTGTCGCGAAGGATGGTGCAGCGGTCTGGCCTTGGTCCGTCCGCCCCCCCCTGGAATATCCTCAGGCCTTCGGGGGAGGTCATCACAAGCTCCGGGCAGCCATCAAGATCGAGATCGGCCAGCGCGTAAGTATTCGTTCCTCCTCCCGTGGGAAACTCCAGTCTCCGCTTGACACTGTACTCGCACTCTTTGTTGCCCAGATAAACGTAGAGTGGAAAATCAGGATTGAACTGGGATGGCCCGCGCATCGTGTTGTTGAAGACGATCTCGGGCCTCCCATCGCCGTCCAGGTCTCCCGCGGTACAGCCCACGGCGCCGGTTGTCGGAAGCCAGGCAACGCGCTTGCGGGAAAACCCATCTGGGCTGTTCCAAAACACCGCCGACTCGGTTTCGTAGTTCTTTCCATTTTGGTATCGGGACGCTATCAGATCGAGGCGGTTGTCGCCGTCGAGGTCTATCGCCTCAACCCATCCGCTGTACTTCAAGGGAAGGAACTGCTTAACTTCACGCAGATTGTCCTGAGTGCGCACTTGGATGCCCTCTAGTGCCGCGACAAGAAGCTCGTTTCTGCCATCTCCATCGACATCAACGATCTTGACTCGGACCGCACCGTGGCAAAACATCGTGCTGTTCCCTTTCGCTTCGAGGACTGTCCGGTCCTCCGGGCGGAAGGCGCCGTTTCTGTTCCAGTAAATGTAGATGCGGTTTCCCCCGCTGAAAACGATCTCCTTGCGCCCGTCTCCGTCGAGGTCTCCCAGGACAACCTGCGCGGCATAATGGGCGGGAAGCTTCAGGGGCAAGGCCGAATCAAAGCCTTTATCGGTTCCCCAATAGACAAAGGAGTCGATCTTATACTCGAATCCCTTGCGGTAGTTGGCTACTACGAGTTCCGGTTTGCCGTCCCCGTTGAGATCCTCGCAGGCAAGCGAGACAGCCGCGACTCCGCTGAGTCCGTAGCGCCGCGAGGCGTCTGCAAACTTGCGCGGCGCAGCTTGCTCGTACACCTGGATGAGCCGGGGCTTACCGGGGGTGTGGTGGTCGACCCACGCCGAAGGAAAGATGAGGCATTTACGCCCGTTCCCTGTGAGGTCAACAGCAGCAACATCGTAAGCGCCTGCGGTCGGCAGTTCGGTGCGGTCTTTTGTCAGCCCCTTAGGGCTGCCCCAGTAGACATAGGAGTTGAGTTCCGAAGTGACTCCATTCTCGCCGTTGACGACGATCAAGTCGGGGTATCCGTCGCCGTCGACATCCACGATCCGGCTCATCCAACCGCTGTCGTTCGGAAGCTCGCGTCGGGGCCAATTCTTGCCTTCTCCCTTCGCTTGGGTGTATATCCAGGTGGGTCCCCGCTCGATATAGCCGTGGGAGTTGGGAAACACGATGTCCACGTAGCCGTCGTTATTGACGTCGAACCGGTGAATCATCTCGACAACACCCTTGGCATTCACATAGAGGTTGTCTCCACCGTTGTCGAACAGACCCTTCGAGAACTGTTTAAACCCCCGATGGATCCATTGAGCCTCTCCCCTGCCCTTGCCGTCCAGAGTTCTCCCAATTGCTGCGGGAGCGTACGAATCCGCAGCCCATGTTCCGCGGTCGGCAATGGAGATACCGATCACCGCAACACTCCACCACAGCAAGCATACCCACCATCGGCACCGCATCGTTGTACTCCTTACATGTCACGCGAAGATGTCGCCTACGTCCGTGCCAGTATACCACAAATCCGAGAAGTGACAATTCTATTTGTGGCAAGCGGAGCAGCGGTTTTATGCCGGAAACCGCTCGCGGACGATCGAGCGGACCTCGTCGAGCCACTCGCGGCGCTGGTCGGGTGTGCTGAGGATGATCGAATCGAAGTTGCGGCGGTAGAAGTCCTCAACGCCACACATCTTAAACACGCACGTTTTCCAAAGATTTTCCAACGGGTCGCCGTACAGCCGCAACTCGTCTTCGCGCGGGGTGTTCGAGGTGGTGAGAACCACCGCCCGTTTTCCGTTCAACAGCGTTTCGACGCCGCCGGGTCCGAATTGATATACCACGCCCTGGCGGAGCACGCGGTCCATCCAACCCTTGAGGATCGCCGGGGGCATCGCCCACCAGTTTGGATGCACCACGACGAAGCCGTCGGCGGCCGTAATCTCGCGGCAATGTTGTTCGACCACCGGATCGAGCTTTGCGTCCTTGGGAATCTCATCGTGCGGCAAAATCGGATCGAAGTTCTCGGCGTACAGATCGTGGTAAACGACCTCGTGGCCGGCCGCTTCGAGTTCCTTGATCGCCGTCGAGACGATTGCGTGGCAGAAACTACCTTGGTTCTGGTGGCCGATTAGGACGTAGATGTTCATGGGGATTCGGGGTTCGGGACTGGGGGGTTTGGGACTGGGGGATTCGGGACTGGGAAACTCGCATTTTTGCCCCGAACCCCCGAATCCCGAGCCCCCAACTTCTACTTTACATTCATATCGCAACTCACGCCGCCGGAGGCGGGCAGGTAGGCGTGGTTCACGTAGTCGGCCACCATCCGGTCGGCGCTGAACCGCCAGGCCAGCGAGCTGATGGAGTTCATCATCCGTTTGACCCATTGGCGCGGCAGGCCGTCGATGTCGCGGTCGTAGTACAGCGGTATGACTTCCTCGATCAAAACGCGATACAGATCGGCGGCATCGCGGGCGTCGGTCACGCGGTCGTCTACGTGGGAGGTGCCATTCCCGATGGCGAAGCCGTTGCTGCCGTCGTAGGCCTCGGCCCACCACCCGTCGAGGATCGACAGGTTCAGTGCGCCGTTGAGCACCGCTTTCTGGCCGCTGGTGCCCGACGCCTCGAGCGGTCGTCGCGGATTGTTCAGCCAGACGTCGACGCCTTGGATCAGGTGTCGGCAGACGTTGATGTCGTAGTCCTCGACAAAGGCGATGCGTCCGGCGAATCGTGGATCGTGCCGCAGGTTGGCGATCCGCTGAATCAACTGCCTGCCGGGTTCGTCGGCGGGATGCGCCTTGCCGGCGAAAATGATCTGCATCGGCCGCTTGGGGTCGCCGACCATCGCCGCCAGCCGGTCCACGTCGGTCAGTAGCATCAAGGCACGTTTGTAGGTGGCGAAACGTCGGCCGAAGCCGAGGGTAAGAATGTTTGGATCGAGGATGTTCCGCGCGGCCTCGACCGCCTCGTCGCTTTCGCCCCGGCGGCGGCATTGCCGACTGATCCGCCGTCGCACGAAGGCCAGCAGCAGGTTTTTCAGGGCGTAATGCGTTTCCCACAACTCGCCGGGGTCGATGCCGTGGATGTCCTGCCACACGTCGGGTTCGCCCATGCGGTGCATCCAGTCGGCGGGGAAGTGGCGGTCGTAAAGCTGCTGCATCTGCCAGGCCAGCCAACTTTGGATATGCACGCCGTTGGTGATGTGGCCGATGGGGATCTCTTCCTCGACCCGCCAGGGCCAGAGATGAGCCCACATCCGCCGTGTGACGTGGCCGTGGAGGTTGCTCACCGCGTTGGCGCGGCGCGATAGCTTCAGCCCCAGCACGGTCATGCAAAACGTCTCGTGTTCGTTCTGCGGCTCGACCCGCCCCAGGCCCATCAACTGCTCGGTCGATATGCCCAGCTCGTCGCGCAATGGACCAATGTGCTCCTCGATCAGGTTGCGGTCGAAGCGGTCGTGTCCGGCGGGCACGGGTGTGTGCGTGGTGAAGACCGTGCGCTGCGCCACGTTCCGCAGCGCGACGTCGAAGTCCATCCCGTCGTCCTTCATCCGCGTGCGGATGGCCTCCAGGATGGCGAACGAACTGTGGCCTTCGTTTAGGTGATATACGCCGGGAAAGATTCCCAATGCCTTCAGCGCCCTTACGCCACCCACCCCGGCGACCAACTCCTGGCGGATGCGGGTGCGGTTGTCGCCGCCGTAGAGCCGCGAGGTCAGTTCCCGGTCCTCGGGGTTGTTGCTTGGCACGTCGCAATCGAGCAAGTAGAGTCGCACCCGGCCCACGTGCATCAACCACACCTTGGCCAGCAGCTTGCCGGCGCGGGTGTCGATCCGCACGGTGATCGGCTTTCCGTCGGTGCCCAGGGCCGGTTCCATCGGCAGGTTCTCGACCTTCGTGTCCAGATACTCCTCGTGCTGCCAGCCGTTGATGTCCAGATGCTGTTTGAAATAGCCCTGATCGTAGAACAATCCGACGGCCACCAAGGGTACGCCCAATCCGCTGGCGCTCTTGATGTGATCGCCGGAAAGGACGCCCAGGCCGCCGGAGTAGATGGGTATCGACTCGTGGACGCCGAACTCGAGCGAGAAATACGCCACCGGCTTCGAGCCGAGCACGCCGGCGTGGGTGCGGCCCCAGGGTGGAATCTCGCTCATATATTCCTTCAGACGCCGATAAGCCTGATTGATCCGGCTGTGGAGCACCAGTTCACCCGCCCTCATGGAGAGCCGTTCGGGCGTGAACTCGGAGAGCAGTGCGATGGGGTTATGATCGAGTTGGCGCCAGCGGATCGGATCGAGGTCGCGGAAGAGGTTGATCACCTCCGCGTGCCAGCTCCACCACAGATTCCTGGCCAAGGCCACGCACTTATCGTATTGAGTATCGGCCGTAAGTCCAAATGCCGCTATAGGTTGCGGCTGAAGCGCCACGGGTTGTTCGACCTGCTTCATTATGACCTGCTGTTGAAAAAGGGTCGCAACATCTTACAAAACGGCGCATTATAGCGGCCCATTGCGGCCCTTGCGACCCCAGAAGTGGCCGCTCTCGGCCCTCCAAGGGCTTTCTGGACTCTCGTAACACATGGATCAGTTTTGGGGAGCAGGTCAGCATCACCCCGGGGGCTACAAGTGGCCGTCCGAAGTTGTTAAGATATCTGTTCGCAGCGGCCGGATGCAGGTTTTTAAGTACCATCTTGTCCCCGTAGCTCAATTGGATAGAGCGTCGGCCTCCGGAGCCGAAGGTTAGAGGTTCGAATCCTCTCGGGGATACTTTTAGTTTCCTCTCGGCTAGGCTTTGTCGAAAAACCCTATTTGTCATCCTGAGCGTAGCGAAGGATCTCGCCCAATTTCACGGAGATTCTTCTCTGCGCACAGAATGACTGTAGGCCGCATCCGGTCTTTTTCGACAAAACCTAGAATCTCCACACCTCGGTGGCTGGTCCTCTCGAATGAACTTCTTCGACGTAGCAGCCCGTCTGCGGAGCGGGCTTGGCGCTTCCCTCGATTTCACCGTTGTCCACGATGCGATACACCAAAAGGCCGTGCCAAGCGCCGTCGGCCAAACGCACGATAGCCGACGTGGGATGATCCGCACGCCACCACGAGCCGCTTGGCGCGCGACCGAACTCGCCGCGCAAATCACGAACGATACGCAGTTCTCCGAGATCGGTCCGGCTGTCGTTCAGCGGCCAGTAACATAGTATGTCGCGCCTCCGCATGAGAGGCGGAAGATTGGCGACGACAAACGGGGTGCCGTCGGCCGCCTGATTGATGGTAACGGGCGACCGGGAGCGGCATCGACGGCGGTAAACGACCTGTTTCCAGCTTTTGCCGTTGTCCGTGGAACGCCAAACGGCCAGATCAAACGCGATCTTCGAGCCGGGGCCGCAACTGCTGCGCGCGGACATGAGCAGACCCCCGTCCACGTCGCGGATGAGACTCGGTTCCGACCAGGCGACGTCCTGTCCCGTGACCGGCGTGAAGGAGATTGGACGCCAGCCCTTTGCGCCGTGCCGCCAGCGCGTGACGCCGGCCACCGTAACTCCGGCTGCTACGCGATCAGCGTTCTTTTTCCTGGCCACCATGGCATAGAGCAAGTCACGCCCGTCGGGAATCGCGCTGGTGATGAAGTTGCCCATCAGAATCCAATCCGAGTTCGGCAGAAGGTCTTCGCGCTCCATGTCTTCTTCCCCGAGAACTTGGAAGTCTTTTCCGTCGTAAGCGAGTTGGAAAAGTTCAAAGGAGTGCTTTTTCGTGTCCCTGTAGTTGAAGTGCCCGTTCTCATCGACTGCATGGACGATGGCTACCGCAAGCCCGAACCCGCTTCCAGCGTTGGGGTGCGGCGAGCCATCGGCCCGTTTCGCGCCAAAAGGCACAAAACCTCCGATGACCGGCCCTTTGCGGGTAATCGTTTTGCCGAAATCCGGATGGACTCCTTTTTCATATCGCGAAAGGGGGATCGGCTTGGCGTCGCCGATTTTCGACAAGTCGTTGAAAAGAACAACGTCCGTTCCGATCTCGAAATCGATGTTGCCGGTTCCTTCCTTTCGGATATTGCAGAAAAGCCCCGCCGTGCGAGGCCCAACCTGGAAGGGGAACCCCAGACCGTATCGCCAAACCTCTCCGGGCGGCGTGTCCGGCGGGACGATCAGGTCCGCTTTGCCTTTCGTGATGCCCGTTATGCCGCGGACTTCGCCAGTCGATGTATGTTTTGCGGCAGGGTTTACAACCGGGGCTTTCGCCGATTCCGCCGCCGGTGTCTTTGCAAGTCCCCGATCGGACGTCGCCAGTGCGGCACCGAGGCAAATACCAAGGATTGAGCAAACGCGGATAGCTGTGTTAATCATGGTTGGACTTGGTGAAAGGGGGTGGTAACTGCATGTCTCCTGAAATGCCGTTTATCGCCGGCTGGACAACTCAATATGGAAAACATTATCGCCGGAAGTCACCTCGAACTCCAGCCCGGAGGCGGCACTGTCGCCATAGCGCTCGGGAATCAGGGATGGGCCGCCGAGCAGGGGTACTCCTGGAGCGTCTGGCTCCTCGCCTTCGAGCGTCTTCCGCGCGGTGACGGAGACGCGATGACGCCCCAATACCGCGCCGTCCGCCGTCTTGTACGTGCCCAATGTGAATTTGCCGTCCTCAATGACTCCCTTGGCAACTCGGCCGCTGAGTGGCTGGAACACGACTTGACCGTATGGAAGCGGCTTGCCGTCCAGCGTGACGGTCCCGTGAACTGGCGCCGTGTCCACGCGGGCTGCTCCACTGCTGCAGCCGTGGCTCAACAACGCCAAGCCGCAGACGGCCAGGGTCAGGAGCCGTCCCGCGTTTCTGATCGCACCGGACAAACCGCCGCTTGCTTGAAAGCAGTGGCGCACGGGGCGGATGGGAGTTGGTCGCATATTCATTTTCCTGACGTTGTGCAAGGGGGACGGTTACGGGATTTTAACCACCTCGCCGCCGTCGCGGGAGGCTAGGGCCTGGAGAATCTTGAGTTGGGGGTTTTCCGACAGGAAATGCGCCGAGCCGTCACCCAATAGAAAATGGCATCCGCCGGGATGATTGCTGCCAAAGCTTGTGTCATTGCTCCAAGAGCCTCCGAAAGCATTGATGGCGTAGCGCAGATTACGGCAGCAGTACGATCCCCCCCAGCCACTGCTGCCGTTAGTCGTGGAGCGGGGCCAGTAAGCCCAAAGGGTTCCGTCTTCCCAGGACATTTCGCCGATCAAAAACGTGTTGGAGGCGCCGTCGTAGATGTCCGCCATGCGCAACACCCTGTTTCCGCCTGTCCGTTTCGTGCAGGAGGAATTCCAGAGGAGCATTGGCATCGCGCCGCCGGTGGCGTATCCTCCCATCTGTGCATTCGAGGGCGAAGGGGCGAACTCGACCGGATATTCGCCGCCGTTCCACTGGTCCGGGCCGCTAGGGCCCAGCACCGGGTTGTAATGCTGAATGTAGATCGTCTCCGGCGCCCTATAGGTGGTGTTAC
>JAUWPQ010000341.1 GCA_030611515.1 Planctomycetota bacterium
TGTATTGGGGGTGGGCCCTGCCGCCGCGCTGCCCCACCACATGGATTCGTTCAAGCAAGATGGTGGGACTGCGCTGCGCTTGTCCCACCCTACCCCTTCACACCGAAAAGGAACTCGACCGTGAACACCTTTGCGAAACACCTTTTTTCCGCTCTTGGACTTGCCGTGGCGGTAGGGCTGACTGCCCCGCGCGTTGCCCACGGAGAGGATAACCCATACGCGCCGCAACCGCAGGCATCGCTGCAACAGATGTTGTCGATTGACTGGAAGAAGGGGCCTTCGCTGCCCCAAGGCATCCAGGGCCCCGCCACCGGCATCGTCAACGACACCCTGGTCTCGGCGGGTGGATTCTGCGGCGGCGAGACCAGGGTGCCGGGCAAACCAACGACGTATCCCCGTGGATTCATTAAAAAAGCCTGGGGGTTGGACCTTCAGTCGCCACAGACCGGCTGGCAGAGCCTGCCCGACTTTCCCGGCGCTGCCCGGGAACACATTTTCTCCGCCGTCGTCGACAATCAACTTTACGCCTGGGGCGGGTTCAGCTACACGTCGCCCTACACCTATAGCGACGGGTACCGTCTGTCGCAAAACCAGGGCCAGTGGTCGTGGGACGCCTTGCCGGACTTGCCGCGGCGCGTGACCAGCAGCGGGATTAGCGTCATTGGGTCGAAGATATACGCCGTCGCCGGCTCAGACTACGACCGCACCGCCTTCTACACCAACAACAACCGCGACGGCACCATGCCGCGGCTCGGCTCGCGACTGCTGACGCTCGACACGAACAACCTCAGCGCGGGCTGGCAGGAGCTTGCGCAGTGTCCGGGCACGCCGCGCTGGGCCGCGGCCGCCGCGGCCGTGGACGGAAAGCTTTACCTGTTCGGCGGCGCCACCGGCAACGACAACGTGACGGGGAGCTACTGCACCGTGGTCGATAACTGGCAGTACGACCTGGCCACGGATGCTTGGCAAAGGCTGCGGGATCTGCCCGTGGCCAGCGGCAATTTCCCCTCCGGACAGATCGTGTTCTCGGACCGTTACATCCTCTTGGTCGGGGGCTATCAGTACGACAAGGTTCTCAACCCGGACGGTACGATCGGGCTACCCTACGGCACACCCTCCAAGGCCTACCCCAACGACTCTTACTACAGCGATATCAAGGTCTACGACACTTTGACCGGCCTCTTCGGCACGGCGACTGGGTTGCCGGTGAACAACAATCTGGCAAGGACCGTGGTGCAGGGCGACCAGATCCACTTGATCGGCGATGAGGTGGGCGGCACGTATCCCAACTTCGAGGAGGTCGAAGGCGAGCCGTTTTTCAAACATCCCGACCTTTACCTGACCGGCACGATTCGAGTAGTGCCCGAACCCGGCACGCTCGGCCTTCTGGGTGCCGCCGCGGCGGGTCTGTCACTGTACGGATGGCGGAAGTGGAGATAGCAGGAGATTTAGGATTTAGGATATATGATTTATGATTTGGCGATCGCCGGCGTCGTCGCGAAATGTTTTCGCGACGACGCGTGGATCGCCGCGTAATGGCGGGCGTTGACGCCATTTCCGCAGCGTACAAACACGCCGGCTAAACGGCACACTTGGAGCAGTATAATTGGAGCAATATCATGGAACCAAATCCACCATCCACCACGTGGACGCGGCGGCTAAACGATCACTTCGTCCCCGTCCCTCGCCCCTCGCCCCCTGCCCCACGCGCCTTTACGCTGGTGGAACTTTTGGTCGTCATCACGATCATCGGCATCCTGATTGCGCTGTTGCTGCCGGCGGTGCAGGCGGCACGCGAAGCCGCGCGACGCGTACAGTGCAGCAACAACCTCAAGCAGATCGGCTTGGCCATCCTCAACTATGAGAACCTGCTCGGCTATCTGCCGCCGGCCGGATATTCCAACGGGGTGTGGTATATGTCCTATCCAAACGGCGTGAATGTGTACGGGACAATACTGCCCTACCTGGAACAGGCCGCCCTCGACGAGATAGTGCAGGGAGAGGAGATCCACCACGGCGACATAATGCCCTCGGAGAACATACGCGTGTCGGTTCTCCTTTGTCCTAGCCAAGCATATAAAGGTAACACCACCTATAGGGCGCCGGAGACGATCTACATTCAGCATTACAACCCGGTGCTGGGCCCTAGCGGCCCGGACCAATGGAACGGCGGCGACTATCCGGTCGAGATCGCCCCTTCTTCGCCCACGAATGCACAGATGGGAGGATACGCCACCGGCGGCGCGATGCCAATGCTCCTCTGGAATTCCTCCTGCACGGAACGGACAGGCGGAAACAGGGTGTTGCGCATGGCGGATATCTGCGACGGCACCTCCAACACGTTTTTGATCGGCGAAATGTCTTGGGACGACGGAACCCTTTGGGCTTACTGGCCCCGCTCCACGACTAACGGCAGCAGCGGCTGGGGGGGATCGTACTGCTGCCGTAATCTGCGCTACGCCATCAATGCTTTCGGAGGCTCTTGGAGCAATGACACAAGCTTTGGCAGCAATCATCCCGGCGGCTGCCATTTTTTATTGGGTGACGGCTCGGCGCATTTCCTGTCGGAAAACACCCAGCTCAAGATTCTCCAGGCCCTAGCCTCCCGCGACGGCGGCGAGGTGGTTAAAGTCCCTTAGTCGTCGAAATCGACATTCAGGAAAATGAATATGCGACTAACTCCCATCCGCCCTGCGTGCCACCGTTTTCAAGCAAGCGGCGGTTTGTCCGGTGCGATCAGAAACGCGGGACGGCTCCTGACCCTGGCCGTCTGCGGCTTGGCGTTGTTGAGCCACGGCTGCAGCAGTGGAGCAGCCCGCGTGGACACGGCGCCAGTTCACGGAACCGTCACGCTGGACGGCAAGCCGCTTCCATGCGG
>JAUWPQ010000245.1 GCA_030611515.1 Planctomycetota bacterium
GCCGACGGGGAACTTTACGTTTGCGAGGGCGCGGCCCAGCGCATAGTGGCCTTCGACGTATCAACCAAGTCCAAACGAGTGTTATGCGACGAAATCGACGGCCAACGCTTCAACGAACCGAACGATCTGGCCGTCGATCGCACGGGCGGGTTCTATTTCTCCGACCCGAATTATCGACACCGCGGCCGGTCGACGACGATGAAAGAGGACGTGTACTATTGCTCCAATCGTGGACAAGTCGCGCGGGTCTCCACGATCTGCCGCAAGCCGAACGGCGTGCTTCTCTCGGCCGACCAGCGAACGCTATACGTTGCCGACAGCCGCGGACAGTGTGTCTACAGGTACGACGTGGCCGCACCCGGCCGACTTGCCGGCGAGCGGCCTTCGATAGAGCGGCTCGGCGCCAACCCGGACGGCATGACGCTCGACGAGCACGACAATGTTTACATCTGTTGCGGCAAGTCGGGGTTGAAGATTTTCGATCCGCAAGGTCGTCTGATCGGACAGATCGAAGTTCATGCCGCCAACTGCTGTTTCGGCGGCCGCGACTTTCGCACCCTCTGTATCGCGTCGGCCGAGCGGTTCATCGGCCTCCGCGCCAAGGTTGCGGGAATGAAACCGCTGCCGTTCACAGGGCAACCGTCATTCTGATCACAGGGGACTGTCCCCTTCCCGCGGCCTCGGGAGATTAGTGGGTAGCGGATAGTGGGTAGTGGGTAGCGGATAGTGGGTAGTGGATAGTGGGTAGTGGATAGTGGGTAGTGGATAGTGGGTAGTGGGTAGTGGATAGTGTTCCGCCTTCTTCCGTATTGGCCACTGAAGTGGCCAACCCTCCGCCCACTGCCCACTGACCACTGACCACTGCCTTCCGACCACTGATCACTGGAAAACCGCCCCAAAAGCGGTTTTTGCACCCGCCATAGCCCCAGGCGAAAAAGTGCATAAATGCCGGCGGCCAGAAAACAGCCTTTTTTTAGGCGTTTTCGGCTGGTAGAATGACCTCGTCGCGTATACCTCGCAGGAGGGGCAATTGCAAAAGTTTTTTGCGTCGTCGCCGCAAGCATAAGGTGTTGTTCAGGTTAAGGTCGATTTTTCGGCCTGAATTAACTGGAAAAAATTTCCGATTTCGCAATTTAATTATTACGTCGATTCGCCGAGGGCCGAAGATGTTCTCAAACCGTTGGAAACCAGGGCTATTCATTTCGCAACGCGGATGTGCTTTAGACGTAAGTACAGTTAAACCCCAGGTTGATCAACCTGAAGCGCCAGGTTGATCAACCTGGGGGCGCGGGGTTGAATTGACCCCAAAAACGCCGCTCGCGCGCAAAACTCCGCCCGAGACGCGTTCTTGAAAAGTTCGCGCACAATTGGGTGTGCAAATTGGTCCCCTCTCCCTTTGGGAGAGGGTTAGGGTGAGGGCGTTGGGTGGCAAGCGCTGGGTGGCACTGTGGAAGTGTGCCACTGGCTCTGCCAGTGCCTTCTCTGGAACTTCTCAGACGACGGCTCCTTCCGGTAAACCGTGAATCATCGGCAAGTTGGGATGCTGTTGTCGTGAGGGCACATCGAGGTAGTATCTGGCCGATGACCATTTCCAGTCCACGGCATGCCGACAAATCCCTCGGCTGATAGGGTTGTTGTGAATGTACTCCAAGGACGACTTTGCCGGCTGCTTCGACGCATCGGGCCAATTTCTCCCGCCATGTGTCGAAAGGCCAACAAGGGCATTCGACGATAGCACGAAAAGGTCAACTCGTGCAGATGACCGACTTCGTGAAAATGCCGCACCGTCTTCCGATGTGCCATTCCCTCCTTCTAACCGCAACACGATGGAACGTCAACCCACTCCGGCACTGGCAAAGCCAGTGGCACTCAACATCAACCAGTGGCACACCACCTCAACCCTTTTCGTCAGTGCTACCCGCCGCCCCTGGGCGATGCCCAGGGCTGGGAGAACGGCTGGGCCTTCGGCCCGTTTGCCGGCGACTGCCCCTTTTCGCTGATTTATTATTCGGTTGTCAGGAAGATTTGCCGCACGCCGTAGACGGCGGTATTTGCGATTACTTCACGCAATTGGTAGACTGGAGCGCTCAACAGCATTGTGTGTCGGGCGATGAATCATCAAACCGGAAAACGACGATGGCGGTAACGACGGCGGAAGAATTTTTCGCGGTCCTGCAAAAGAGCAAGCTGTTGACTCCGTCGCAGTTGGCCCAGGCCCGCAAGGCCGCGCAAAAGGGCGACGACCCGAAAACCATCGCCAAACGTCTTGCCCGACGCGAGCTGATTACCCGCTGGCAGGCCGGTCAGTTGTTGGCCGGGCGAAGCTCGTTCTATCTGGGAAAATACCGCCTCATCGAGTTGTTGGGCCGCGGCGGGATGGGCCATGTCTTTCTCGGCCGGCACGTCACGATGAACCGGCTGGTGGCGCTGAAGATCATCTCGCGTCAGGTGGGCAAGGATCCCGCCTCGTTGGAGCGGTTTCTGGCCGAGGCCCGCGCGATCGCCTCCTTGGACCATCCCAACATCGTACAGGCCTACAGCGTGGACAATGAAGACGGCCGCTACTACATAGTCATGGAGTACGTCGAGGGTCTCGATCTGCAACGGATGGTCGACGAGGACGGGCCGTTGGACTGCCGGCTGGCCGTGGAATATATCCGCCAGGCGGCCGAGGGCCTCGATCACGCCCACCAACGGAACATGATCCATTGCGACGTAAAACCCTCGAATCTGCTGGTCAACGTGCAAGGGGTGGTGAAAATACTCGATATGGGACTGGCCCGGCTGACGCACGACGAGCGGCCGGAAACGAGCGATTCGCAGGAGCAAGTGCTGGGGTCGGTCGATTACCTCGCGCCCGAGCAGGCGGTCGGAAGCAGTGAGTTGGACCGCCGGGCGGACGTCTATTCTCTCGGCTGCACGTTCTACTTCCTGTTGACGGGCCATCCGCCCTTTCCTAAAGGGACGCTGGCCGAGCGGATTCTCAAACATCAGACCCAGGCGCCGCCTCCGATGCGCGCCGACGTTCCCGCCGACCTGACCGCCATCTGCACGAAGATGATGGCCAAGAAGCCCGACGATCGTTATCCGTCGGCCGTCGAGGTGGGGCGCGTGCTGGCCCAGTGGCGGCCGTCCACCCCGCCGTCCAGACGCACCACGTCGCTTCTTAGGGCCAAACCACTCGAAGAACCGGACGACGCCGACTTTTTTGGGTTGAATCTCGAAGATGGTTTTCGCAGCGGACTTTACGATCGGATGTCGGGCAACAGTTGGATTGAGCGGATTTCGGCTAGACTATTCGCCACACCGTTGCGCTCCGCCGTCGTGGTATCGGTCTTGTCAATTGTTCTGTTGGGGTCATTGTCGCTGCTGTTTGTGCGTTCCGATCGAGCGGCCGTCGAGCCGGCCGCACAACCCCCGCCGGCGACTTTCAAGCCAACGCCCGTGCCAACGCGGAAACCAATCGAGCGGCCGGACTTTCCTTTGCTCGAGTCTCTGCCGGCGATGGAACCGGCTTTGGACGCACCCCAGCCGGAGCCTCCACAAACCGCGCCTTTACAACCACAGGCGCCGGCGATTCCGCCCTGATGACGGCACAATTGACCGCGTTGAAAAATTTTGTCTTGCGGTCGGCGCGGGCGGAAAGATATACTTCCGCGTGTACGCCCAGTACAAAGACCGGCAGGTAGACCTGCTTGCCGCTCCGCCGCCGGGAGGAAGTCAGCGCGAGGCCGGGGCCAGGCGTGGCCGGGCGGGAAAGGTATGAGAAGACGTGAGGGGGACAATCCCCGTGAACGGTTACATTCCGCCTTCCGCCTTCTTCTCTCTGCCTTCCGCCTTGGTTCAGAACTTCTTCCCGTCGATCGTCTGGCCGTCCTCGCGGTTGGCCGGCCGGCGCGATCCGGTGTTGCTCACTGAAATCGGAGCGAGTACAAGTCGGCGTCTTTGAGGACGAAACGCAAGCGGATCGGCCGGCCCGCAAGCGCGCTTAGGTCCGAACCCCGCTTCCAGCTTACCGTTCGCTCGATCTGGTCGCCGATGATTTCCGGGCAATCTTCCAAAGCAAAGCCGGGGATCGGATTGCTGGCGGCGTCTTGAATCTCCACGCGCACGCTGCCGGCGGCCGAGGTGGCGAAGTTGATCGCCAGCCGGTCGCCCGAGAAACGGAGCGGCTTTGTCGTCATCTCGCCGCCGTCGGCCGACGCGCTGACCGATGCGAATCCGTCGGTGCGAAGCGTGTAACGCGCCACGTGGACCGACTCTTGGGCGTTGTGCCGGTGAACGTACAGCGACATCTCCGTCGGGCCGGTGGGAACAATCCCGCAGGCGGCATAGTTCGACCGCGACACCCAGTTCCGCGGTCCCAACCCCGGCCGCACAAAGGCCTCCCTGAAAGTCCGCTCGTAACGGTCCCCCCCGCGAGTGCTCAGCAGCACCGTGTCGGAACAATCGTTCTTGAGCCATTTCACGTCCTTGTCGATCCCCAGTTCCTTCACTTGCGCGTCGCTGAGCGCGCGACGGCCTTCCATGAAACGCGCGGCCGTGGCGATATAAATGTGCGGGGCGCGGAAGTAAGGTTGCGTTTGGTTGGTGTAGAACTGTTCGGGCGGCGTGGTTCCCTTGTCGCCGTACTTCATCAGAACGGGAGCCGACCAGTGGACGAAATCCTTGGAGGTGCTGCGAGCGATGGTCCGAAGCATCTTGCGTGTAAACACGCGGAAGTAGCAGACGTAGCACTTCTCGCTTTCCGACCAGAAGGCGACGTTCTGCGAATCGAAAGCCCACGCCCCCGCGCCGAGCGCGAGTTCTTCCCGCAGCTTCTTCCAACTAAGCACGGGTTCTTCCCGCAACTTCTTCCAGTGAATGCCGTCCGGCGACACGAACGCCGCCAGACCTGTTTCACCTTTCAGGGACAAGCCCGCCAATGCTTTGTAGCGCTCCGTCGCGGGTACTCCGGGCCGCGCGTCCAGGAACGGGGCGAAATTGTGGCTATAAGGCGGCATTCCTGCCAGCACCACGTTGTTCTTCTTCGTCCCTTGGACCTCGTAAATGTTCAACTCCGGTTTAACCCAGTGAATTCCGTCGGTCGATTCCGCGTAACACGTCGCCTCTTGCTGGTCTCCATCGGCGTATTCCCCGCCGGGATGGGCGCGGTAATACATCCTGTAGCGGCCGCCGTCTTTCAGCACGGTCATGTAGCCGAACGTGTGCAGCCCTTCCCAGGGCAACTCCCTGCGAAGCACGATCCCGGCATACTCCGGCCTGTGAAGATTCAGCGTCGTGTTGGTCAGCGTGTCGATGAGGTGGCGATCCAGGAACAACTCACGGCGCGACCCGACGTCGATCGGCCCGGCGGCCCACGCCGCCGTGGTTGCCAACAACAGAAACAAGAAACAACTTCGTTGGTAGACTGTCACCGCAGATATCCTGAAATGCCGTTTATCGCCGGCTGGACAACTCGATATGGAAGACATTATCGCCGGAAGTCACCTCGAAATCCAGCCCGGAGGAGGCACTGTTGCCGTAGCGCTCGGGAATCAGGGATGGGCCGCCGAGCAGGGGTACTCCTGGAGCGTCTGGCTCCTCGCCTTCGAGCGTCTTCCGCGCGGTGACGGAGACGCGATGACGCCCCAACACCGCGCCGTCCGCCGCCTCGTACGTGCCCAATGTGAATTTGCCGTCCTCAATGACTCCCTTGGCAACTCGGCCGCTGAGTGGCTGGAACACGACTTGACCGCATGGAAGCGGCTTGCCGTCCAGCGTGACGGTTCCGTGAACTGGCGCCGTGTCCACGCGGGCTGCTCCACTGCTGCAGCCGTGGCTCAACAACGCCAAGCCGCAGACGGCCAGGGTCAGGAGCCGTCCCGCGTTTCTAATCGCGCCGGACAAACCGCCGCTGGCTTGAAAGCAGTGGAACACGGGGCGGATGGGAGATAGTCGCATATTCGTTTTCCTGAATGTCGATTTCGACGACTAAGGGACTT
>JAUWPQ010000081.1 GCA_030611515.1 Planctomycetota bacterium
AAGCACGAATATCCGAAGATGATTATCGCCACCGCCTCGGAGATGTTCCGCGAATTCGAGAATCGCTATGGCGACAAGATTCCCAGTTTCAGCGGCGACTGGACGCCGTACTGGGAGGACGGCGCAGGCTCGTCGGCACGGGAGACCGCCCTGAACCGCACGGCTGCCGAACGGCTCGTGCAGGCCGAAACCCTTTGGGCAATGCTCGACCCGGCTTGGTATCCCGTCGACCGGTTCTCTGCCGCGTGGCGCAACGTAATCCTCTATAACGAACACACCTGGGGCGCCTATAACAGCATCAAACAGCCCGACGCACAGTTCGTCAAAGATCAATGGAAGATCAAGCAGGCGTTCGCCATCGACGGCGACGCCCAGTCGCGGGGGCTGCTAATTGCCGCCACGGCCGGCCGCGGCGCGGAACCGAACGTATGGAGGAAACAGAAATGGGCGGCCGGCGTCGACGTTTTCAACACCTCTTCCTGGCCCCGCACCGACTTGGTGGTGCTGCAAAAGGGCGACAAGAAGCCGGGTGAGGTCGTGCTCGGACCCGACGGCCGGCCCGTTCCCTCGCAACGCCTTTCCACCGGCGAATTGGCCTTTCTGGCCAAGGACGTTCCGCCGCTGGCGAGCAAGCGGTTCTCGATCGTCCCCGGCAAAGCCCCGGCGAAAGGCAAGGCCAAGGCCGAAGGAACAAGGCTCAGCAGCCCGACCGTCACGCTCCAAGTCGATCCACTCTCGGGCGCAATCGTCAGTCTCCGCGGTAACGCGATCGACGCCGAACTAAGCGATACCGCCTCGGGCGTGGCTCTGAACCGCTACTACTACGTGCTCGGCGACAAGGTGAAAGAGGCACAACAGGCGGGACCGGCAAAGGTCTCCGTCAAGGAATCCGGCCCACTGGTGGCCTCGCTACTGGTCGAGTCCGACGCGCCGGGCTGCGCAAAGTTCACCCGCGAGTACCGCGTCGTTGACGGCCTGGACCGCGTGGACATCATCAACGTGCTCGATAAGAAGGCCGTGCGGCGGAAAGAAGGCGTGCATCTGGGCTTCGCCTTCAACGTCCCGGAGGGCGTGATGCGGATGAACATCCCCTGGGCCGTCATCCAGCCCGAAGTGGACCAGCTTCCCGGAGCCTGCAAAAACTGGTTCACCGTAGGGCGTTGGGTGGACGTGTCGAACCAGGAGTACGGCGTTACCTGGGCCACCCTCGACGCTCCGTTGGTGGAAGTCGGCGCGATCACCGCCGACAAGATCGGGGAGGCGGGCAACCCCAACGTGTGGCTCGACAAACTGGAACCATCGCAAACCCTCTATTCCTGGGTGATGAACAACCACTGGTTTACGAACTACAGGGCCGAGCAGGAAGGACCGACGACGTTCCGCTACGCCTTGCAGCCGCACAAGCAGTACGACCCGGTGGCGGCGCAGCGGTTTGGTATCGAGTGCAGCCAGCCGCTGGTGGCCGTACCGGCGCGCGGCGCGGCGCCCAGCGGACGCCCTTTCCTGGAACTGGACACCCCGGACGTGATCGTGGCTTCGATCAAACCCAGCACGGACCGCAAGGCTTGGATTGTCCGTCTCTTCGGCGCCGCCGGCCGGCCGGCCAAGGTCGGCCTGCGTTGGGGCGATGCCACGCCGAAAGCCGTCTGGCTGAGCAATCTTGCCGAGGAACGAAGCATGGCCGTTACCGGTCCGATCAGCGTGGCGGCTTGGGAAGTAGTCACTCTTCGGGCGGAGCGCCCGGCGCCGTGAGGACGTGAAGCGTACTGGAATTCCGGAACTGCTTGCGAAACTCAATTCGGCAGAACGGTGATTTTCAGCGGGTTGGCGGCCGTGCGGTCGCTGCGGACGACGATCACTTCGGCCTCGGTCGGACCGGCAAACGCGAGCTTCGGCAACGTGAAGCGGACACCCATGTCGTACCAGCCGATGATTTCGGCGTCGATTTCCTTGCCGCCGACCACGAGCAGGACTTGGCCGGGCTGAGGTCCAAACCCTTCGCCCGCCAAGACGACTTCGCTGCCTGAGGTGGCGGCGACCGGCTCCAACTCGAAGGCCGCTGGATCGATCGGCAAGACGTCGGCCGGGGCCAGACTCGCGCCGTTGTTGGCCTTCGTGGTCTCCGCAATCTCTTCGCCGGCATCGACCAGTACGTGCAGCACGGTAAACGGGGTCGGGTTGCCTTGCGCGTCGCGTCCCATCGCATAGACCTCGATCGGAAGCCGGATGTCGACGCTTTGCACTTCGCCCGCTCCGATAGCCGTGACCCGCACGCCGGCCTGCGGCATGCCCGCCGCTAGCCGCTCCTCGTTGCCCGCGAAAAGCATCACGTCGAACGGACGCGAGATCGGCCGGTTGCCGTTGTTGCGGAACCAGACGCGGTATCGCGGCCCGAGTTTTTTATCGGGATGTCCGGGATCGACGAACCGCACGGCCACCAGTTGCAGATCGGAGCGAGGATCGGAAATCATCACTGGCGGTAGATCGACCCACGTGCCGCTGGCCACCACCGGCAGCGGCGTCCAGACCGGAGTTACCCAATAGACCCACGCCGGAGCCGGTGCGTAGACTACCGGCCGGCAGTAGATCGGCCGCGGATCCCAATAGGGATCGCAACCGTATCCCCACGACCACTGAACCCACGGACTCCACTTCGGATACCAGTGGATGCCGACAAATAGCGACGGCCCCCAATACCGGTGTTTGAAGCAGTGATGCGTGTATTTCGGACTGACGCGGCCGCGGTGGAAGTTCGGATGATGGCCGTGCTTGTGCAATCCCATCCGGCGCGCCACGTCGCCGTGCCGGACCATGCGGTACTGATCGGCCAGTCTGAGTGATCGGGCCGTCTTGCCCGCGGTCAGCCGATTCAGTGAGCCTTTTTTCAGCTGATTGTGATGCCGCGTCATTGACGTATTGTGGGCGGCGCGGGGAACCGCGCGTGTATGAGCGTGTTTTTGCGGGACCAGCCGCTTGTGAACGTCCTTGATCTTTGAGCGATTGTGTACGCCGTGCCTGGGACCGGCTTTGCCGGCGTGAGTCCTCGGGATCGGTTTCCTGCCGATGTCTGAACGGCCTCCGTGTTTCGGGAAACTCCGGTAATTGGCGTGCTGTTTTTTCTTTGGCCCCTTGCCGAACTGCGAACCTGTTTTCCGCTGCGTGGTTGCTTGATGATGTGGCCGGAACCGCTGCTGATTCGAGTTTGGCCCGGCTTTCTTGCGTGGTGTTTGGGGACTTATCCGCCGGGGCGCGTGGTTGGGACTGGATATTCTGCCTCTTTCCATGCCCCCGAGATGTTGTCTGGCGTCCGACATCCTCGGCTGCTTGCGGGTGGACGCCGGCGCCTTCCGTCGATCGGCCGCGGTCGATCGATTTCTGTTTGCCCCCGAATAGCTTTTGTGGCGGTTCGGCTGGCTTTTTGTTGAACTGGCGGACGACCTCTTCCGGGGCGGGGCCGACTGCCGTTGACGTGTTGCGGATCGGGCGTGAGGCGGCCTGCTCCGGTCGGCTTGTGCCCGAGAGTGGCCGGCTCGCGAGGAGGCGCCGGCGTTGCGATTTCTCGCCGAATGGTTTCCGCCGCCTGCGTGTCGCTGGGCGGCCCATGCCGGTCCCGCGACGATCATCCACATGCCCATCGCGACGATGAGCATCTTACCGAACGTCTTAATGTGAATATTCCTCATGGCTTTCTCCTTTCACGCATCACAAGTTTCGAGAACCAGATTTTTATGATGCGATCTCCGTGCCAATCGATGGAATCCTTGCCCGAGCGGGTCGGAGCGTTCCGTCCCGAAGTACGCTTACACGACGAATACCCCTGAAATCCCGGCTATTTCGCCATGACGGTGGTTTCCGAAGCCGCTGTTTGCGGCTGGTTTTTCAGGCAACCGGAAAGCGATGTCGAGTAGTCATTGCGACTACTGGCGAATCATAATGACTACACCAGGAGGCTTGGAGCGTGTTCTGGGATAGTGCTTTTATCCCGCTGTGAATACACGGCGGGCAAAATGGGACAAAAACACGTTTTTTGTGTCCCGGTAGCCGCTCCTTCTCAACCCGCCTTTGAAACCCTATACTTGAAACTAAGAGCGTGTCCGAAAATTGAAACCACCGTATTTAGCCCCGGGTGAATACACCCGGGGCAAGCGGTTTTCCGCATTCAACCCGGCCCGCCGTGTATTCACGGCGGGCTAAATGAACTATTTCAGGACACGCTCTAAGAACGCCATTATACCGCCTTTTCTCGGGCGGGGGGCCAAGTTTTTTACAGAACCGACGAAACATGACAGAGCCGAACTCCTCAAAACATTGGGACTCGTTGATATCCGATCTTGGGGCGAAGCCGCCCGCCGAAGAGGAAAGCCTGCGGCAGCCCGGCCCCCAACAACCTCAACCGGCCCGAACCAAGAAACCAACGTCGGCAGCACATGGTCCCCGGCCAGCGGCCAACTGGGATCTGATCGCCGGCAAGCTGGGCGTAACGCCCGCATCGCGGCCGATCGAGCCGCCTCGAGAAATCGTCGAACCTTCCGTTGCTCCGGCGGAAGCGCCGCGGCAGATTTCCATTACGCCGGAGCGCGGCGAGGAATCGCCCAATTTCTTCGACGAGCAGTTCGATTTTGAGGAGCCGTTCGACCTGCTGGAACCGGCCGACGGGAACGCCGCGGCGCCGAAGGCGGAAGAGCCTGCGGAAAAGCGTCCCCGAAAACGCCGGCGCCGGCGTCGTCCGGCGAAGGGGTCCGAGGACCGAAAAACCAGCGGACCGGCGCCGGGCGATGATTCGGACCGAGAGACCGCTGCCGAGGGAGTCGAAACCGCCGGCGTCGAACGGACCGGCGACAAACCAGCGTCGTCCGAGCAGCGCCGCTCGAAACGCAGTCGTCCCCGCCGGGGGAAGAAACGCCAGCCGGGCGACGAGCAGAAGTCGGCGGAGCCGTGTGCCGAACGGGGCGATGGGGAATCGGATGAGCCGCGCGGCGAATCGGCTTCCCACGACGACTTCGACGCGGAAGAGACCACGGATGATCGCAGCGGCGAGCAATCGGTTCGGGCCGGATTCCGCGGCATTCCCACCTGGGGAGAGACAGTCGGTCTGGTTATCGAGAAGAACCTCGAAAGCCGGGCGAAGCGCCCCGGCGGCGCGCCGCGCAGCCGCGGCAAGAAACGCCAATCCTGACCCGAATGGAACCGACTCTGATATGGCGAAGGGAGGATAACCGGGAGTAGGCCGGGTTATTACCCGACAAGTTGACTTTCTTCGCTTCCGGTCTTCCACTATAATTATCCTCCGACTATGGCAAGCGCCGAGACGGCTGCCGATGCGTCGAACCGGATGTTGGAACTGGTCGGACGCCTGGAGCGAGCGGAGGGCTTCGCCGAGGTCGTCGAGAGTTTGCGGGAGGGGCACGCGGCGACTCTGGACGGAGTCTGGGGATCGTCGTGCGCGCTGGCCGCGGCCGCGCTGGCCGTCTATGCCCCCGCCACGCTGGTCATCGTTTGTCCGCTAGACGAGCAGGTCGATGAGTTGATCGACGACCTGGCATTGTTCACCCGCTTGAAACCCGAGCGGTTCCCCGCCTGCGAGTCGCCGGAGTCGGCGGTCCCCGACGAGGACTTCGGCCAGCGGGTGAGGCTGCTGAAACGGCTTGATGAGGTTAAGAATGTAGCACAGTCGCCCTCGGCTGTGCTACCGAAGATCATCGTCGCCGGCATCCAGGGTCTGCTGCAACCAGTCCCTAGCCGCAAGACGCTCGAGCGGCTGACCCGCACGTTCCGCGTGGGCGACACCGTGGCCATCGAGGATTTGCGCCGCTGGCTGGTGGAAAACGGTTTGGCGTGTACTCCGGCGGTCGAGCTTCCCGGCGAGTTCGCCGTCCGCGGCGGAATACTCGACGTTTTCGCACCCGACTGGCACGGGCCGGTTCGCATCGAGTTCTTCGGCGATCTGATCGAGTCGATCCGCCGGTTCGAGATCGCCAGCCAACGGAGCCTGGAGTCGTTGGAAAGCATCGACGTGACGCTGGTTGGGGTGGAGGGCGCCGACCGCGCCCATCTAGCCGACCACCTGCCGCCGCAAAGTTGGTTCCTGCTCGTCGAGCCGATGGAATTGGAGCGACAAGGGCGGCAGTACGTCGAGCGAATGGAATCGTCGCGGCTGCACACCGTTTCGGAAGTCCTGCGGGGCGCGTTCCGCTTCCCATCGGTGACGACCTCGGCCGTGGCCGCCGCGTCGCTGGAGAAGACTTGCCGGTTGAGGATCGAGTCGGTCGAGCGTTTCAGCGGCGAGATCGGCCATATCCGCGACGAATTGGACGAGGCCGCGGCGGGCCAAGAGGTGTTCGTCGTCTGCCAGACGGAGGCCGAAATCCGCCGGCTGCGTGAAATCTTCGCCTCGACCGCCGCCGCCCGCGACGGCCGGCTACACTTTCCCCTGGGCACTCTTTCGCACGGTTTCCGGTTGGTTTTGGAGCGGACCGTGGTTCTCGGCAGCGGCGAATTGTTCCATCGGACCGAGCTGCGCCGTCCGCCCGGCCGCCGTCTGTCGCGGGCCATCGACAGCTTCCTCGAACTCAGCGAGGGAGAACTGGTGGTACACGTCGGCCACGGCATCGCCCGCTACCGAGGGATGAAGCTGCTGGAGAAGAACGGGCAAGTCGAGGAACATCTGGAACTGGAGTTCCACGGCCGGACGAAGCTCTACGTGCCGACGACGAAGATCGGCCTGGTGCAGAAATACGTCGGCGGGTCGAAGGGCCGGGCAAAGCTGGCCAAGCTCGGCGGCCGACTCTGGGGAAGGCGCAAAGAGCGGGCAGAACGGGCAGTAGCCGATCTGGCCGCGGACATGCTCGACTTGCAGGCCGCACGGGCGTCGCGGCCGGGTATCGCCTACCCGCCGGACACCGAATGGCAGCGGGAGTTCGACGCCTCCTTCCCCTACCAGGAAACCGCCGATCAGTTGACCACCATCGACTCGATCAAGCGTGATATGTGTCTCTCGCGGCCGATGGACCGCCTGCTTTGCGGCGACGTGGGCTACGGGAAGACCGAGTTGGCGATGCGGGCGGCGTTCAAGGTCGTCGACGCCGGATACCAGGCGGCCGTGCTCGTGCCGACTACGCTCCTTTGCGAGCAGCACCTGCGGACCTTCACGTCGCGGATGGCAGAGTTTCCGTTCGAGATCGCCGCGCTGTCCCGTTTCGCCACGCGGCGGCAACAGAGCGAAATCGTCCGCCGGCTGGAGGAAGGCTCGATCGACGTGGTGATCGGCACGCACCGGCTCGTCCAACCCGACGTCAAGTTCCGCAACCTCGGCCTGGTCGTCATCGACGAGGAACAGCGGTTCGGCGTCGGGGTGAAGGAGCGGCTGAAGGCGCTGCGGCAAACGGTCGACGTGCTGACGATGACCGCCACGCCCATCCCGCGGACGCTCCACATGGGACTGTTGGGACTGCGCGACATATCGAACCTTCAGACACCGCCGGAAGACCGTCTGGCGGTCGAGACCCGCGTCGGAAGGTTCGACCCGGAGATGATCCGGCAGGCCGTCTTGAGGGAACTGAACCGAGGCGGGCAAATCTTCTTCGTCCACAACCGCATCGAGGACATCGAGACCCTCGCCAAACGACTGCGGCAGATCGTGCCCGAGGCCAACCTGGCCGTCGCGCACGGTCGGATGCACGAAAACGACCTGGAGCGGGTAATGCTCGATTTCCTCGACCGCCGCAGCGACCTGCTGCTGGCCACCACGATCATCGAGAGCGGACTGGACATCCCCAACGCCAACACGATCTTCATCGACGAGGCCGACTGCTATGGACTAGCTGACTTACACCAACTTCGCGGCCGAGTGGGGCGGTACAAACACCGCGCCTACTGTTACCTGTTGATCGACCCGAACAAAAACCTTTCGCCCAGCGCCGTCAAGCGGTTGCGGGCGATCGAGGAATACAGCCGCTTGGGCGCGGGATTCACTATCGCCATGCGCGACCTGGAAATCCGCGGTGCGGGCAACATCCTCGGCTCGGAACAGAGTGGGCACATCGCCGCGGTCGGATACGAGTTGTATTGCAATCTGCTGGAAAACGCCGTGCGGAGTCTGAAACGATTGCCGCCGCGAAGCACGATCGAGGTGAACATTGATCTGCCCGGCGAGGGCTACATTCCCCGCTCCTACGTACCCGACATGCGGCTGAAGCTCGACCTTTATCGGCGCATGGAGCGGGTTTCGGACGGTTCGGAACTGGCGGACATCGAGGCCGAGTTGGTGGACCGATTCGGAAATCCACCCCCGCCGGTGCGGCACTCGTTGCAATTGGCCGAGGTCCGCATCGCCGCCCATCGCTGGGGAATCACTTCGATCAATTTGGAGGACAATTACGTGGTATTTTGGTATTCGTCCGAGCAACGGATCCGCCGGTTGGCGGCCGCCGCCGGCGGGAGACTTCGAGTAGTCGATCGCCGCAGCGCCTATCTCCCGCTGGGGAAAGAAGTTACGGAACCGGCGGCAATTTTCGATCGCGTGAAATCGCTGTTGCAGCGGGAGTGATACTGTGTTTATAATCCCGCCCGCTACACCATTCCGAAAAATGCTTAATAGGTGAGATTCCGTGCGTCGCCATCATACATCTTCTTGGATACACTTCGTCGCGTTTCTGATTGCCGCATTCTCCGGACAATGGTGCGCGGCCCAATCTTGGCCGAACACCGGACGGGAGAGCGACCAGCGCTCGGTTGTTCCCGCGCCTCCCGAGCGGCCCGCGCCTGCGTCGCGGCCTCCTTCCTGGCCTGGCAGGGAAGGCGAATCGTCGCCGTGGGTTCCGCCCGAGAAGAGGATACGGCAGCCGCAAACCGAAACAACACCGGAGAACAATCTAAAGCGGTGTCCTGGCACGACGATTATTGCCCGCGTCGGTTCGGAGGTGATTTTGGAGAGCGACGTCCTCGGCGCGGTCAACGAAGTGATCGAAAAGAACAAGGACAGCATCCCGCCCGACCAATTGGAGGCGCAGCGCACGATGCTGATTACACAAAGGCTGAAAAGCCACATCGAGGCCAAGCTGATCCTTCAGGACGCCAAACGCACGATTCCGCCCGAGGGATGGGTACGCGTCCAGGAGCAATTGAAAAAGGAATTCGAGGAAAACCAATTGAAAAAGATGATCCAAAGCGCCGGGGTCAACACCCGGCATGAGTTGGATCTGAAGCTCCGTGCGCTGGGCACCTCGTTGGATCAGGAAAAGCGGGCCTTCTGCGAACGCACCTTGGCGCAGCAGTGGATCCAACAGCAAGTCAAACGCAACAAGGAAATCACCTACGAGCGGATGATCGGTTACTATCACACGCACCTGGACGAGTTCGCTCATCCGGCCAGGGCGCGGTGGGAAGAACTGATTGTCCGCTACTCGGATTGTCCCAGCAAGGCCGCGGCCCGCGATGCGCTGGCGCGGCTGGGCAACCAGGTGTTGGCCGGCGCGCCGCTGGCCGAAGTGGCCAAACGCGGCTCCGGCGGACCAACCGCGGCCGACGGCGGCCGACGCCGATGGACCACCAAGGGAAGCCTGGTCTGCGAAGAACTCGATCGGGCGCTGTTCAGTCTGCCGATCGGCCAGCTTAGCCCGATCATCGAAGGTCCCAGCGGGTGGCATATAGTCCGCGTGGTCGAGCGCGAAGAGGCAAGCGTCACGCCGTTCCGGGAGGCCCAGGTTGGAATCCGCGAAAAAATCGTCCGCAAGAAAACGGAAGATCAGTTCCGCGAGTACATGGCCAAACTCAATGCCCAAACTCCGGTGTGGACGATCTTCGACAAAGCCGACGACCAGCCGTTGATCTCCAATCGCAACGAGCAGCGCCGGTGACTATTCAGGGCGACGTCGTCCATCAGCCCGTTGAAAAAGTGATTTTTGGAAAATTATGGGTGCCACTGGCTCTGCCAGTGCCGGCATTCACGGCATTCCAAGGCACTGGCAGAGCCAGTGGCACCCAAACTCCCATATCCAACTTTTTCAACGGGCTGCCAGGGTCGCTACATCTTGCCGAAATGGAATCCGCGACACATTTCCAGACAGATTTTTTGACCCATAAGCCCCCGCCGAGGTCTTTTTGCTAGTTTGCCGTGCTTCTCCGGTTCGATATATCTTGTGTGTATTGTCGTTGGCCAAGCAGGTGGTTCGGATCAGTATCCGACCAACCGACACCGACCGAGGCCAACGCCCAACAATTCGGAAGGAGCCGCCGATGCTTGTTTTATCCCGACAGCGTGATGAAAGCATCGTGATCGGCGACAATGTCGTGGTGACGATCGTCGATATTCGGGGCGACAAGGTCCGCTTGGGAATCGATGCCCCCAGCGAGATTCCGGTCCACCGTCAGGAGGTATACGAGGCGATCCAGCGAGAAAATCGCAAGTCGGGCCAGCGGAGTGAATCACGGTGAACACGTCCGAACTGCGAATTCGCGTCGGCCATAGTCCCGACGCCGACGACGCATTCATGTTCTACGCCCTGGCCAAGGGCAAGATCGACACGGGTCGGTATCGCTTCGAGCATGAACTGGTCGACATCGAGACGCTCAACCGCCGGGCGCTCGATGGAGAGTTGGAACTGACAGCCGTCAGTCTCCACGCCTACGCCTATCTGGACGACATCTATACCCTCTGTTCGTGCGGGGCGAGCATAGGCGACCAATACGGCCCGATGGTCGTCGCACGGCGAAGTATGACGCTCGGCGAGTTGGCCGGAGCGGAAACGGCCGTGCCGGGGCTACGCACCACCGCCTATCTCGCGCTGCGGCTTTGCCTGGGCGTCGATTTCCGGCACGTAGTCGTTCCCTTCGACCGGATTCTAGACGCCGTGGCCGGGGGCGAATATCAGGGCCGGCGCATCGACGCCGGACTGATAATCCACGAAGGGCAACTGACCTACGCCGACCAACGGTTGCAATTGATCGTCGACACGGGCAAGTGGTGGTTTGAGCGGACCGGCCTGCCCTTGCCGCTGGGGGCAAACGCGATTCGCCGCGACCTGGGCGCGAAAGCGATTGGCGACGTACATCGACTGCTGCGCGAAAGCATCGCGTATGGCCTGGAGCACCGCGAGGAGGCGTTGGATTACGCCATGAGTTTCTCGCGCGGGTTGGATCGCTCGAAGGCCGACCGGTTCGTCGACATGTACGTCAACCGGTGGACGTTGGATCTCGGGCCGGTCGGACGTCAGGCCGTCGCCCGATTGTTGGCCGAGGGGCACGCCGCCGGAGTCATTCCACGGCTCGTCGTGCCGGAGTTCGTAGAGTAGGACGTTTTCCTGGTTCCCATGCTCCGCGTGGGAACGAGAAAAGCGGCTCATTTGATTACTAGAAATAATCCGGTTCGTTGCCCGGCCGCCACTTGATGTTGCAGCCGAGGCTTGGCTTCTGATTGGCCGAGACAGGCCGGTTTTCCAACACGGCGTCCAAGGCCGCGCGGAGGTCCTCGCCGGTCACTTCGCCGCCGCCGGGCCGGCTCGAGTCCATCTGGCCCCGGTAGACGAGCTTCCGCTGCCTGTCGAACACGTAGTAATCCGGAGTGCAGGCCGCTCGATACGCCTTGGCGACTTCCTGGCTCTCGTCGTACAGATAGGGAAAACTGTAGCGGCGACGTTTGGCTTCCTTGGCCATATTTTCGGGTGAGTCCTCGGGATAGGTGGCCGTGTCGTTGGAATTGATCCCCACCACGGCCACTCCCCGCTGTTGATAATCCGCGGCCAGCCGGGCAAGGCCCTCGGCCACGTGGATCACGTAGGGGCAGTGGTTGCACATAAAGACGACCAAAAGCGCCGGCGAGTCGGCGAAATCGGACAGCGAAACCATTTTTCCGCTGACGTCGGGCAGCGAGAAATCGGGCGCCTTCACACCCAAATCGACCATCGTACTGGCTGTTTTGACCATCACAAATCTCCTTGGTTATCTTGACTGATGGATTATACCGCCGGCGGCAAGACAAGCGATAGGAGTGGAGCGAGCAGACTTGTCAACATTCTCTCTGCTTCTTCATCCAGTACTGGCGGAACGACCGCAATCGCGGCAGCGATTCGCGGTCCTTGACGCGGTTCGTGGCCGCTTTGCTGGCGATGATGTCGTCCAGATGGCATACGGGGAACCCTTCTACTTCCACGCGACGTTGCCAGGCGTCGGAGAACCGTTCGATGCCGTCCGGCGCGAAAACCAAGTCCAGATCGAAGGGACCGTTGCGAAGTTGAACGAAATCCTTCCCGCGCTCGATCTCAGCGGCTTGATCGTCGGTTAGATCGAAACCGACTTCCCGCAACGCCGCCGTCATCTTGCGGCAGTTCTCGCCCCCTCGATCGACGAACAGGTCCGCGTCTTGCGTGGTGTCGGGAAAGCCCAGCAAAATGGCCCCCGACTTGCCGATGAAAAGATACCGAACGCCGCGGGTGCCGAGCGCGTCTCGAATCTCTTCGGCTTGTCGATACTCAAACGCGGCCATAACCCAACCAATCGGGAAGGTTCTCTTCGCACCAGCGGCGATAGTCTTGCATCTTCTCGAAACTACGGAAAGGGGCGTCGTCCAACACCGGCTTGTAAGTGTGAATGAAGGCGTAGCGGAACCGCAACGGCAAAGGCCGGCGCGCGGCCGCCTCAAACTCCTCCAACCAATCGCGGGGAATTTCCGGCTCGGAGATCATTACGCCCGCTCCCCGGTGCAATGTTGTCACGTCGAACAACACGTAGTGTAATTCATTCCCGAGAAATTGGCAATCGGAACAGCCGCCGGGCGTTGGCCGTCGTGGCGGCCGCCAACTGCTCCACCGACACCCCGCGCAGCTCGGCCAGAAACGCCGCCGTTCGGACCACGTAGGACGGCTCGTTGCGTTTTTTTCGCCCACGAAACGCTTGCGGCACAAGATAAGGGCTGTCGGTCTCGATCAACAGCCGGTCCTCGGGAATCTCTCGGGCAACGTCTCTCAAGTAGTCGTTTTTTCGGTTCGAGTAAGTCACGTTGCCGGCGAAGCCGACGTGCAGCCCCAGGGAAAGACACTCGGCGGCGAAATCGGCCGTGCCGCTGAAGGCGTGCAACACGCCGACCAACGGACCTTCGGCCGCCGCCGCGCGGAGCATCGGCAGCATCTCCTCCCGCGCGTCGCGGCAATGGATGATTACCGGCAAGTCGCGCGAACGGGCCAATTGGAGATGGCGGTCGAAATACTCTTGTTGAAGCCTAAGCGGCGAGTAATCCCGATAGCGGTCCAAACCGGTTTCGCCGATCGCCACGACACGAGGATTGCCGGCCAACTCGACGATCCGTTCCCAATCGTCCGGTGCGGCTTCGGCCGTGTAATTCGGATGTATTCCCACGGCGGCAAATAAAGGGGTCGGGAGTCTTTGTTCTGGGTTGAATTGGACGTAACTGGAAGCGAGAGCAGAATCAAAGACTCCCGACCCCTTTATTCCGGCCAATCGCACTACGGCCTCGGCCGAGAGGGCCGAGACGGCTGGACAGACAATCGCCTCCACTCCCGCCTCACGCGCCCGGGCAATCACCGCGGCGCGGTCGGCGTCGAACTCATCTTGATCGAGATGGGCGTGGGAGTCGATGAATGTAGAATGATGAATTATGAATGATGAATTGTGTTCGGCAGTAGTCAATTCATCCTTCATCCTTCATCCCTCATCCTTCCTTTGAGAACGTCCAAGTGTCCCTTAACGTTCCCGAGGATTTCCTCGGCCAGGGCGTGTGCGGCCGGGATGTTTTCGAGCCGGGCGGCAATGCGCTCGATCGTCGCCGCGTCTCGATCGAGATAGTCGATGATCTCGCCGAGGAGGAATTGAACGGCCAGATCGTTTTTCGCGGTGAACTCCGTGGGAAAGCGGCCGGAATCGGGGCATCCGCCGAGCGAGTCGATCTGCTCGGCCACGCGCCGGACGTACATCCGCAGATCGGCCACCAGCCGGTCGATCGCCGTCTGAGCTTTCCAACTTCCCAGCCGCGACCAGGGCCGCGCGTCTGACAGATAGGCCGGCAACGAACGGCAGAGAACGCCGAGCAGTTGGTTGAGCGTCGAGATGGCTTCGTGGTTCTTCATGTGGTCAATTGAAGAGAGTGTGGGCGGCCGCCCTGGCCCAATACAGCACCCCGCCGAAAAGGAAAAACAACGCCACCACCGGCACGGTCAGCAACGCACAGTAGGAACCTACCATAGAGGTAAGCGGGATCGTCGGCGCCTCTCGATGCAAAGGTTCGGGCGATATGACCATCACCTTCACTACCCGCAAGTAGTAGAACAGGCTCAGCAGCGTGTTCAACGCACCGACAAACAGCAGCGCCCAGAGTTTGGCGTCGATCAGGGCGAGAAATACGGTCATCTTGGCCGGAAAACCTGCCAGCGGCGGCAAGCCGACCAGACTGAACATCACGATCGCCATGCAGACGGCAAGCCCCGGCGAGCGGCGGGCCAGACCGGCGTAGTCGGCTATCTCCTCGCTGCCCGTGGCGTTTCGCAGGAAGGCCACGATGGCGAACGCCGCCAGATTCATGAATAGGTAGATTGCGATGTAGATCACCAGGGCGGCCACGGCTTCGCGTGCTCCCAGCACGTCACTGCCGACCAACGCGGCGGCGGCCGCCACCGGCATCATCATGTATCCGGCGTGTGCGATGGTCGAATAGGCCAGCAGCCGCTTCATGTTCGTCTGTCCGTAAGCGGCCAGATTGCCGAACGTGCAGGTCACGGCCGCCAACAGCGAGACGATCGCCACGATGTACTGCCGCACGGCGCCCAGGTCGGCGACCGCCGCCAACTGATCGGGAGGCAGCGAAATCCCCTCGGGAAACGTCAGGCCGGAGGGCATCGAGAACACGGCGACCAGCCGGACCAGCAGGCCGAGCGCGGCGGCCTTCGAGGCGACCGAGATGAACGCGGCCACTTCGGCCGTGGCCCCCTCGAAAACGTCCGGCGCCCAGAAGTGGAAGGGGACGGCCGAGAGCTTGAAGGCCACGCCGACCATCAGCATCAGCCCGCCCAGGGACAAGACCAGGGTCTGATCGGGCGAAACGCCTTGGTGGATGATTTGGATGAGCCGGGCGGTCATGGTCGGCAACTGAGCGGAGCCGAGCACGCCGGCCAGGAGACTTAGCCCGAAGAGCATCACGCCGGCCGCGCCTGCGCCGAATACCGCGTATTTCAGGGCCGCTTCGCTGCTTACGGGCTGGTTCCGCTTCATGCCTGCCAGCACGTAACAGGGGACGCTGGCCATCTCGACGCCCAGCATGACCACCAGTATGTGGTTTGCCGAGATCATCAGGCACATACCCACCAGCGAGCCGAGCATCAGCACGAAGAACTCCGCCTGATCGTCGCGGTCCCAGACGCCGGTCATTTGAGTGAACGTGGTAAAGAGGACCGCGAACCCCAGCAGCAACCCTCGCACCACCACGGTGAAGCTGTCGGCGATCAGCATGCCGGTGAAGATCGTCTTTGCGGCCGGCATATCTCCTTGCTGCCAACTCCAGGGAAATGCGAAGAAGCAGGCCGCCAGAAGCCCCGCCAAGGTAATGTAGTAAGCGCTGGACTTCCAGCCGGGCAGAATGATCTTGGCCAGCAGCACGGCGATGATCGTCGCGCACAGCGTCATCTCGGGCCGGAACGCCCAGAGCGACCCGCCAGGGCCGATCGTATCACCAACGACGTTTTGGAGCAGTTGATCGAAGTTCACGGCTGTTCGGTCTCCGCTTGTGGGACAGTCGCCCCCGGCTGTCCTTGGCGATTCGGCACAGCCGAGGGCGGCTGTGCTACATTCTGAGTCCAGTCCTTCATCTCGACCACCGTCTTCTCAACGGTCGGGGTCACGTAGTCGAACAGTACCTTCGGATAGACGCCCAACAGGATCGCCAGCGCCACCAGTGGGGCGGCGATGTATTTTTCGCGGCGGGTCATGGGCGTCAGGGCGTCGCCGTGCGGTCCCTTGTACTCCGGCCCGAGATAGACTCGCTGGATCGTCCAGAGGATGTAACCGGCGGTCAGGATCACCACGGAAGCCGCCACCACCGCCAGCACCTTGCTGAAGCTCCACGCGCCCAGGATGACGAACAACTCACCCCAGAAGCCGCACAAGCCCGGCAGTCCCAGGGCGGCGAAGAAAATTATCATCGAGATGCCGCTGAAGACGGGCATTCGCGCGAACAGCCCGCCGAACTGATCGAGGTTCCGGTGATGAACCCGTTCGTACAAGACGCCGACCAGGAAGAACATGCCGGCGGAACTGATGCCGTGGGCGATCATCTGGAACATGGCCCCGCTCATACCCATCGTCCAATAGTCGGTATTGTATTGGAACTCGGCCGTGGCGCTCCACACCCCCAGTCCCAGCAGCACGTAGCCCATGTGGCTGACCGAACTGTAGGCCACCAGCCGCTTGAAGTCCTTTTGGGCCATCGCGGCCAGCGCCCCGTAAACCATGCTGACCGTACCCAGTCCGCAGACCCACCAAGCCAACTCGTAGCCGGCGTCGGGACAGATCGGGTAACAGATGCGAATGATGCCGTAGCCGCCCATCTTCAGCAACACGCCGGCCAGGATCATCGAGACCGGCGTGGGGGCCTCGACGTGGGCGTCGGGCAACCAGGTATGGACCGGAACCGCCGGCAGTTTGACCGCGAACCCGATAAACAGCAGCACAAACGCCCACCAAGAGACCGACTTGCCCCAAAGCAGCGTTTGGTGGAACGGCGAGTCGTGCATTTGTCCGATCTTGGCCAACTCCAGCATGTTGAACGTATGCGGGTTGCTGGTGAAGTAAAGCACGAGAATGGCAATCAGAATCAGCACGCTGCCGGCCAGTGTGAACAGGAAAAACTTTATCGCGGCGTACTCGCGTCTCGGCCCGCCCCAGACGCCGATCAGGAAGTACATCGGCAGCAGCATCACTTCCCAGAACACGTAAAACAGGAAGAAGTCCAGGGACATGAAGACGCCCAACATGCCGGTCTCCAGCAACAGGAACAGGGCGCAATACGCGCGGACGCTCTTGTCGATCGACCAGCTTGCCCACATCGCCAGCATACTCAAGAAAGAGGTCAAAACG
>JAUWPQ010000376.1 GCA_030611515.1 Planctomycetota bacterium
TGCACGTCGCGCAGACCACCGCATAGCTGAAGGCCAGCACGAAGGCGCGAAGAGCCATACAGGGCATTACGTGTTCCCTCCCAGGGACCGATTCGGGGTGTCGAGCAATCGTCGTCTCACAAATTGTAGGACAGGTTGTCAACCTGTCCCACACCACGAATGTAGCTTGCCGCGATGCCGCGAAAACGACCGTGGCGCCGACTACGCCGACTACGCCGACTATTAGGATCCTGCCAAATTTCAATCGTCATTATAGCCGATCCGATCAAGGCAATCAGCCCTTGCAGGCAAAGAAAGGACGCACTTCCAGGCGGCTCTGCCCCCCGGCAGGGTGTAACGCTTTCCAGCTATCGTTGGGCAATTTGATCCGCGCGCGACGAACCTCGCCCATTGGACCGGAGCACTACTCGCAATTGTAGGAGGCAGTGGGTGTGCCACCCAGATGACAAAATCGACTGAAACGAGGTAGATGTATCAGGCACATGAATTAAGCATCACGTGCAGGATGCTTTGATTGCCGCGGAAGAATTCGATGAGCTTCTCGGAGGGCTGTTGGTCGAGCAACATCGAGCAACAGCCGGCCTCGGCCCCGTCGAAAATCGTGTTCTCGATCTCCTCGACGTTGATGCCTTCCTCGCGGAGTCCGTCAAGGACGAAGGCCAGCACGCCGACGCGGTTCAAATGCCGCATCACCAACCGATAGGCCGCCGAGGAGCGGGCGCAGAGATTAACGGTACCGGCCGGATGGCCCGTCTTGAGAAACAGATCGACGATCCGCACCACCTCGGCGGCAACGGCATCGGCGGCCTGGTCGGTCGAGGCGCCGATGTGCGGCGTACAAGTCACCATTGAAGCCAGTTCCGTGTCGGGAAACTCTTTGTCGCCCGCGGCCGGCTCGCCTTCGTACACGTCGAGTCCCACGCGGAGTTTCTTCTCGACGATAGCCGTCCGCAACGCCTCGGTATCGACCAGCGGCCCGCGCGAGGTGTTGACCAGGATCGCGCCGGGTTTCATGGCATCGAGGAATTTTTTGCCTACGATGTGCTTGGTCTCGGCGTTCGAGGCCATGTGGATTGTCACCGCGTCGGCTTCCGCGGCAAGCTCCTCGGGCGTATTGCAGTAGCCGATTCCTTGGGCCTCGGCCTGCTCGGGCGTGAGGTCCAGCGGCGACCAGGTGATAATCTTCATTTCCAGACCGCGTGCGCGCTCAGCCACCGCCCGACCGATCGCCCCGAAGCCGAGAACTCCCAACGTGCGGCCGGCCAGTCCGCGCGAATTGCCATACTCCTTTTTCATCCATTTTCCTTCGCGCATCGACGTGGAGGCATTGACGATCCTCCGGTCGGCGGCCACCATCAGGCCGATGGCCAGTTCGGCGACGGCGGCGGTGTTTTTGCCGGGGCAGTTGGCGACGTAGATGCCCCGCGAGCTGGCGGCGGCCAGGTCGATGGTGTCGTAGCCCGCCCCGGCGCGGATGATCAGCGAAAGCTGCGGCGCCGCCTGGATGGCGGCGGCCGTCACCTTGGTGGAGCGGACGACAAGGATGCCCACGTCGGCCATTGCGCCGGAAAGGGTATCCGCCTTCAGTTCGCTGCGCACCTCCACCTCAAGGTTCAGCTTTTCGAGCGACGTTACGGCTTCACTGGACAGCTTGTCCGCGATTAATACTTTCATGGCTAAATCCTTCTGTTCTGCTGAACGGAAACAAGCCAGCAGGGTAACAGAAAACCGCGGGGTTGCCTAGCAGCCCCTGGATATGCGTAATGCATACTTGTTCCCATGCTCCGCGTGGGAACACACTGCCCGGATGCTCCGCATCCGTGAAGATCGAAACGCCGGAACTGGAAAGCAGCTTGACAGGCGAGGGCAGCCCGCTAAATTGAGGGAAGACTTTTCGCGTACGGCCGAGGAGAGCGGACATGTTGGTCGATGAAGCTTTGACGTTCAAGGAGTTTGTCATGCAGGAGCCGCTTCTGTTGGCGACCATTCATCGCGCGGTGCTGGAGTTTTTGCAGGGCACGGACGACGCTGTCCTTTTCGGCGCGCAGGCGGTCAACGCCTACGTGGACGAACCGCGGATGACGCAGGCCGTGGACATTGCCAGCCCGCGAGCCGCCGAGTTGGCCGAACAACTCCGTATTCATCTGAGCGACCGATTCAACGTCGCCATCCGCGTGCGGGAAATCGGCAAAGGGCGGGGATACCGGTTGTACCAGCTTCAGAAG
>JAUWPQ010000126.1 GCA_030611515.1 Planctomycetota bacterium
ATCAGTTTCGGCGACGCCTCCGGCGGGGTCGATCAAGACCTGTTGGTAGTGGTCGACCAAGCTTTTGGCGGCGGCAATTTGGCGTCGGCGTCGGTATCCACCGTGTTGGAACCGTTCACCATAACGTTCGTCATTTCGCCCGACGATCCGTCGCTGACGGCCCACTCCATCGAGGACGCGTTCCAGGTGCTGTACGCCAACCGTTTCCAGGCGACAACGAACACTTCCGCGCCCGACAACGACGGCGTGAACGTCATGCGCACCGCGATACCGACCGTCTCGGTGACCTCCTTGAAGACGGCCGACAACCCCGATGGCCTGCGGACGTTCAATATCGAGTTCACGGGCGACTCCGCCCTGACCGACGTGCCCACGATGGTGGTCTCCAGCGTGGTGGACGAGGTCGGCAACGTGTTGGTGTCGGCCGCGACCGCCTTCCAGGCGACGACGATCAAGGAGCCGAGTCCCGAGTTCCGGGTAAATCCCGAGGAGCCAGACAATCCGTTCACGGCGCTTCCCGACAAGTACGACCAATATAATGCGTGCGTGGGGATGGACGCCGACGGCGATTTCATCATCGCGTGGGAGGGCGAGATACCCAACGCGCATAACAGCGGCAGCGTCACCGACATTTTCGCGCGGTTGTTCCAGCCGGTGGGGATCGTGGACCCCGGCGATGCCGAACACGGGCTGGGTATTTGGGAGGTGGACTTGGACAACGACGGCGTGGCCGAGACGCAAATCCAAGGTGTGCGGCCGGTCGAGGTGGCGGTTCCCTACTCCACGCTGCTGTCGGACACCAGCCCGTTTAAGGTGGCCGACGACGTCTACACGTTCCGCGCGAACGAGTACACGACGAACGCCCAGAGCAACCCGTCGGTGGCGATGGACGCGAAGGGCAATTTCGCGATTTCCTGGTCGAGCGGCGGGCAGGACATCAGCTACTTCAACAGCATTTACGTGCGCTCGTTCAGCAGCGACGGCGCGCCCATCAACGCCGTCGAAGTGATGGTCAACGCGGAGGTCACGGACGAGAACGACGACTCCTTCGTGGCGCTGAGCGACAACGGCTACTACGCGGTGGCCTGGGTCCAGAGCAATACCGCATCCAGCCGCTTGGACGTCAAGCTCTACGACCCCGACTGCACCGTGGCCCTCGACCAATTCGTGGTCGTTACGGCCGGCAGCGGCCAAATCGTCGGCCCGAGCGCCGCGTTCGACACGGCGGACAACTTTTTCGTCGGCTGGACCCAAGTGAGCGCCGACCAGGACAACAACGGCCTCAGGTCCATCGGCTATTACGCCTGCGAGTACGACGTCACCGGCGTACAGATCCGCGACACGCTCCGCGCCAACAGCGCAAACCTGAACGCGAACACGCTCACCTCATGGCCGTTGGATCAGTATAACGGCCAAGTGGTCATGGACGCGGACGGCGACCTGACGATCATCTACGAGGGATTCGGGCCGGACGTCTCGGAAAATTCCGGCCTCGGCGCCCCCATGTCGAGGGCCGTGCTGTTGATTCAGGATTTGTTCTTGCTGGAGGAAAACGCGGACTTGGTGGCGGTGCTGCCCGTCGTGCTTAGTCCTGCGTTTACCTTGCCTTTGCCCATGGCGCTCGGGGGCGGCAACACCAGCGGCGACACCGACGGCGTGATCGAGGAAATGCTGATCATGGCCTTCAACAACGGGGCCACCCAATCGCAGATCGGCCGCATGTACGCCATTTTCAACGGCGCGGTCGGGCTGTTGCGCGGCGAGGCCGACGGCATCATGTACTCGCAGTTCGACACCGATCCGAACCTGGCGCAGTCGAATATCCTCAACAGCGACACCATCGTCAACAGCTTGCGCGACGGGAACAACACGCGGTTCGCGGTCTCGTTAAGTTTGATGGCCGCGGATGGGGACTTCACGTTCCAGATAACCAACGACGTCACCGGCCAAACCATGACCGTCACCCTTGAGCCGGTGTACATAAACGACGTGCTAATCCCCCCCTTAACCACCATCGCGTTCGAGGAGCAAATGGAGGACGCACTCTCGGCGTGGGGCATCAATTGGAATCGAACGGACTTCGAGGGGCTGATCGACGTCCGCTACATGACAGCCGCCGAGGCCACGGCTCGAAACGCTAGTTACTGGCCGCTGCAGGATTTTTACGGCGGCATGATGCACTCCATCAACCCGGCTACGCAGCATATCTGGGAATTCACGTTCCAGGGCGAGATTCACGACACGTCGATCTCGATGGTTTATGATTCCAACACCCTGGCGAACGCCGACGGCGACCTCTTGGACGATCTTGGCATTCCCCCGCCGGAGTTTGTCGGGATGCCCGTATATACCACGACCGGCCTGCAGACCGGCACGGTGCAGCACGATTCGTCGGTCGCCATTACCGCCGACGGAGATTTCGTCGTCGTCTATACCGAGGACGAAAAGGACGCGTTCGGGACCGTGACGAACCAAAACATCTACTATCGCTTTTACGACGAAAGCACCGAGACAGCCGGTCCCACCGTGGCCAGCGTGGAAACCACCGACGGCCAAAGCCTCGACGGCACCCAGGTCTACCAGTCCGACGGTGTCACGTACATCGTACTCACGATGTCCGAGAAGATGTACGACAACGCCACGAGTACCGGCGACGCCGTCACCAACACGGACAACTACGTTCTGTACGACGCGAGCGGCGATGTTATCGAGGGCGCGGTGACCACCGCCTATTATGGGTTGAACGAGGTGGACAATCTGGCCCAAAGGGCGGTCGACGATCCGGCGACTTACGGGAGCTTTTCGGTCCTGAGCAGCTTGCCGAGCAACAAGTATGAAATCGTGTTGGTGATCGACGCCAACGGCACCGCCGCCGGCGTTACCTCGCTGGGCACCGGCACCTACACGCTCGAACTGCTCTCGCCGGTCGACTCGACCGCCAGCACCATCGGCTATAGCGGGTTGCGCGACGCCGCGGGCACCCCGTTGAACCGCACGGGTTACGTGCCGGACGGCGAAAACACCAGCATCACCTTCTCGCTCGTCGTCGGCAGCGACGACCCCGACTTGACCGGAACCGAGATTCTGGTCAACGACACCACCACGGGCGTTCAAACCACCAGTTCCACCTACAACTTGCCGGCCGGCACGCAGTACAACAATCGCACCGTGGCCGTCGACAACGACGGTGACTACGTGGTCGTTTGGATCAGCTACGGCCAGGACGGCGATTCCGACAGCACGAGCGACAACTACGACGGAAATTACGCCACGAGCGCCGGCGTCTACATGCAGTTGTTCGACAGCGAGGGCCACGCCCTGACCCCCGAGACGCTCGTGAACACCTACACCATCGGCGACCAGACCGACTGCGCCGTGGCCATCGACGCCGACGGCGACTTCGTGGTCGTCTGGGTCGGCGAGGGCCAGGACTCCGACGGCAGTTCGGGAATCTACGGCCAGCGGTTCGACTCGATGGGGTGGAAGCTCGGCGGCGAGTTCCAGGTGAACACCAACGTCAACGGCGATCAGATCAGCCCCTCCGTGGCCATGGACAGCCACGGAAACTTCGTCGTCGCCTGGGCCAGCGTGGGACAAGCCGGCAGCGCCTTCTACCACACGATCCGCGCCCAGACGTACAACTCCGACGGCGACATGCTTACCAGCGAGATCGCCGTGAACGACAACGCCATGAGCGACGTGAGCGAGGCCCACCCCCAGGTCGCCTTGAGCGACTCCGGGCGCTTCGTGGTGACGTGGTCGGTCCCGACGGTCACGACCAACGGCGTCGTCACCGACACTGGCATCATGATGAAGCTTATCGGCCTTAACGGCGCCGCCCTGGGTACCGAAGCACAAGTGAACACCAGCACGGGCGCCAGCGGTCTCAACAGCGCGACGCTCCGCAGCGCCCGCAACGCTCAGGTGGTGGTCAACCGCACCGGCGATCTGGCCGTCGTCGCCTGGGAAGGATACAGCGAGGACAACGGAGACTACGACATCTACTATCTGTACTATCAGATCGCCACCGATGGTGCGCTGACGGCCTCGGGTCAATTCCAGGCGAACGTCACGATCGGCGACACGGATGCGCAGAACTACAGCCTTTATGCCGGAGATCAGGTGAATGCCTCGGTCGCCATCGACGCGAACGACAACTTCATCATCACGTGGAACGGCAACGGCGTCGAAACCAACGCGCTCGATCCCGCGAATGCGTTGGACATTGCCAACGCCGACACGCAAGGCGTGTGGGCCCGCACGTTCACCATGTTCGCCGCCACCAGTACGCAGGAGCGAATCAACGTCACTTCGGCGGGCTATCAGGGGCTTGCCAGCGTGGGCATGACGACCGCCGGCGACGCCGTGGTCGTATGGTCGGGCAATGGCTCCGGCGACACGCGGGGCGTCTACGCCAAGATCGTCGACGAACCGACCGACACGGCCGGTCCCATGGTGACCGACTTCCTGCTGCCCGACGGTACCCCGGTCGCCGACTCCGGCCAGATCATGCAGCCGCTCTACGCCGTTGTGGTCAGCTTCGACGAGGATATGTTCGACAACATCACGTTCACCGGCGACGCCGCGACCAATCCGGCCAACTACGCCTTGCTGATCGACGGCGTGGAGATCGCCGGCGGCATCAGCCAAGTCTTCTTCGGTTTGGACAAGGCCTACGATCTAAGCCCCCAGTACGGATTGAACGCAAAGCAGACCAACAAGTACCAGGCCGTTTTGATCGTCGACGCCAACGGCGCGGCCGAGGGCGTCGAGGCCCTGACCAACGGTCAGTACCAAATCGTCGTGAAGGCAACTCTCCGCGACGTGGCCGGCAACCCGCTCTACAGTACCGGCATGTTTCCCAACGGTGGCACGATGTCGAGCGTGATTTACGTCAACGTACCCACCGGGCAGGAGACGCTCGTCAGCGACGGCACGGACCAGATTCCGCCCCAGGGGCAGCACACCTACGCCACGACCGCCGACTCCGTTGCTTCGGACTCCGATGGGGACTACGTGGTCGCCTGGACCGACGAAACTCCGGGCCAAGAAGGCGTGTGGATCAGAATGTACGAGCAGGTCACGACGCTCGAAACCGACGGGGCCCGGACGACGTCGGTCGTCGCGGGCAACGAAATTCGCGTCTCCTCGGACGCCACGGCCACCGACATCTCCGTCGCCCGCGACGCCGACGGCGACTTCGTCGTCACCTGGTCGGCTTTGGACTCCGATACCAATTGGGACGTGTACGCCCAGCGGTTCAACGCCGCCGGGCAGGCCGAGGGAGACATCTTTAGAGTTAACTCCTTCACCGACAACGTCCAGCGGTACTCCGCAGTGGCGATTGACGTCGACGGCGACTTTGTCGTCACCTGGCAGAGCCTCGACCAAGACGGCAGCGGTTACGGTATATACGCAAAACGCTTCTCCAATACGGGAGAAATCGTAAACGGCGCCGACGAGATGCAGCAAATCACCTTCACCGGCGGTTTCACCGGTACCTTCAAGATCCGCTGGGACGACGACGGCAATCCGGCCACGCCCGACAAGGTGACGAGCGCAATTAGTTATACGGGCAACGCCTTTGCGATAGCGGAAAACGTTGAAAACGCACTGAAAGCCATCGGTGCCGAGGTCGAGGTGGAAGCCTCCAGCGTGACTACCCTGACTGTCCGCTTCACCGGTCTGAACGGCGGCGGCGACGTTCAATCTCTTTGGGTTTCCAATTCCGACGTCGTGAAAACCGGCGGCGACGCCAGTGCCGAGATCACCACCAATACCGTCGGCAACGGACAGTCGGGCGAGTTCATCGTCAACGACACCACCGCCGGCAATCAGATGTATCCCGACGTCGCCATGGACGCCAACGGCGATTTCGTCGTCACTTGGACCTCTTTCGGCCAAGACGGCGACTTCGCGACCGAGTCCAACATCTACGCCAAGCAGTTCGTCGGCAACTACGCCTATTGGACCGACAACGGCAGTTCGACTGCGGTAAGCAACTCGGGCAACAATCGCACCGAGGCTAAAGTCGTCACCGTCGACGATCCGGAAAACCACGTGGTCGATCCGGGGACCGGCTACGACGGCGTCGTGCAAGTGGTGACCTCGCTGGAAACGTCCGGCTCCGGCGTCTTGCTGGCCGGCACCAGCTATATACTCACCGCCGCGCACGTCGTATGGTTGGATGAACTGGGCATGCCGCTTCCGGCGGAGGCCGTGGGTGTATACTTCGACGTTTCCACGTCAGATGATCCGGTCCTGGTGCTGGCCAACCAGATCATCGTCCATCCCGGCTACAACGGCGATGTGGCGTACGGCAACGACCTCGCACTGATCAGACTCGACTCCGTGCCCGCCGGAGTTGTCGGTTTCGAGATTTACGAAGGCGACCCGATTGGCGAAGTTTACGCCCTCTATGGATATGGCATGATCGGCACCGGCGACACCGGCGCGACGGACTTCAACGAAGACGACCTTAAGCTCGCCGGACAGAACCTCTTCGAGGCTACCGGCAGCCTGTTGGGGTATCCCGATTCTCTGGTGGTTTCCGACTTCGATAGTGGAGCAGCCGAAAACGACGCCTTGGGTATCCTTTACGGCATCCATGACCTGGGGTTGGGGATCAACGAAGCCTCCGCCGCCAGCGGCGATTCCGGCGGACCGATGTTGGTGGACGGCAAGATCGCCGCCATCGTCTCCTTCGGCTTGGCCGTTCCCGGACCGTGGGACGCGGTCTCCGGCAACAACTCCAGCTATGGCGAGTTCAGCCTCGACACTCTCGTCTCCTACTTCTCCGACTGGATCGATGACATTACCATCGGCAACGGGGCAGAGTTCCTCGTAAACGCCGACGACGTGCTCGCGGTTGACGATGACGGAAACACGACACTCTTCTACGACAATCAGTCGGGAATCCAAGAGCATTCCTCGGTCGCCATGGACGCCGACGGCGACTTCGTCATCGTCTGGACCAGCTACGGTCAAGACGGAATAGGCAGCGGCTACGGCGCCGGCGTCGACGGACTAAACGGCGTCTATGCCCGACGCTATCACAACGACGGCATCATAGCTAGCGACGTATTCCAGGTGAACCAGACCGCCGAGAACAACCAGCAGAACGCGCGGGTGGCCATGGACGCCGACGGCGACTTCATCGTCGCGTGGGAGAGCTTCCAGGACGGCGATCCCGCCACCAGTTACGGCATCTATGCCCGCTACTACGCTTCCACCGAAAAGGTCCAATACGCGATGGGGGTGAACGAGGCCATACCGCTTGCGATCTTGGGTACAAATCCCTTGCTCGGGCCAAACGGCGAGATGGGCGGCGAGTTCGCGGTCAACACCACCAAAAACGGCGACCAACGCTTTCCCGGCGTGGCAATGGACGACACCGGAGACGCGGTGATTGTTTGGAGCGGCAACGGAGAAGTTCCCGGACAGGAGGACACGCAAGGCGTCTTCTTCCAGCGCTTTGCCCAGAGCGATGACGACGCCGGCCCCATCGTGGCCGACATGCTGAACGTCGAACAAAGCGTCGGCGGCGCCGCCTTCGAGCGGATCGTCAACGGCACGGACATCGGCGCCGAGGTCTCGCAGTTTGTCCTTACCTTCGGCGAGGACATCTCGACCGCCAGCGGCGCCAGCGGCGCCAACAGCGTATTGAACCCATCAAACTGGCAGTTGACCAAGGACGGCGCGGTCCTTTCCGGCGCGATCGCCGATGTACAGTACGGTCTGAACATGGCCTTCAACTTGGGTCTGGCTTCCGAAGCAAGCAACAAATACGAGGCCGTCGTTACTTTCGACGGCGATTCGGCCCTTGCCGGCGATCAGGCGTTGGGACAAGGTTCTTACGTGCTGACCATCAAGGACAGCGTGGAAGACCTCTTCGGTAACAAGTTCGACGGCAACTATGACGGCAAGCCGAGCATCAACTTCAACCGGTCGTTCACCGTTCTCGGCGGCACGCCGGGCGGCGACCCGGACGACCCCGGTCCGATCACCCCGCCGGGCGATCCCGATCCGGACATTCCCGATCCGATCGTCAACACCACTACGATCGGCGACCAGGACAGCCCGGCCGTGGCTTCCGACGCCGAAGGAAATCACGTGGTTGTCTGGGTGTCTTACGACCAGATCGAGGTAGTCGATCCCGACGCCGGCGAGGACGATGAACCTATTATTCTCATCAACGTCAACATTAAGGGACAACTGTTCGACAGCACAGGTCAGTCGGCGGGTATGGAGTTTACGGTCAATAAATTCACCGACGGCGATCAGATCGATCCGGCCGTGGCAATGGACAGCTACGGCAACTTCGTCGTGGTCTGGTCGGGGCAAGGAGAAGGCGACCAAGCCGGCGTGTTCGGCCGCACTTATGACAAGTTTGGCCGGGCCATCGGCGATGACTTCCGCGTGAATCAAACCGTCACCAATGTCCAGGACGAGCCGGCCGTGGCCATGGACGCCGACGGCGACTTCGTCGTCACCTGGACCAGCTACGGGCAGGACGGCGACCTGGATGGCATCTATGCCCGACGGTTCAACGTGCAGGGAGTAACCGAGAGCGGAGAAATCCTGGTCAACACCACCTGGGCCTACCGCCAGGACAACTCCGACATCGCTATGGACGACGCCGGCAACTTCGTCGTCGTCTGGCGGAGCGACCAACAGGACGGAAACTCCTGGGGCATCTACGGTCAGCGGTTTGCCGCCACGGGCGCTACACTCGGCGGCGAGTTCCGCGCCAACACCTACACCCTCGACGACCAGATCGATCCGGTCGTGGCCATGGACGCCGACGGCGACTTCATCGTCGCCTGGTCAAGCATGGGCCAGGACGGCAGCGGTTACGGCATCTACGCTCGACGTTACAATCCCGCCGGCGTTGCCAAAACGGCAAGCGAGTTCCGCGTCAACCAGACGACGGTCAATTGGCAGGTCACGCCCGACGTGGCCATGGCCGCCGACGGCAGTTTTGCGGTCACCTGGTCCGCCTTCGGGCAAGACAACATCGCCGTCAACGATCCGACCTACGATTACGGCATCTATGCCCGGATGTTCAACCCCGACGGTTCCGACTTCGTGAGCACGGCGACCGGAACGGCGTTGGGCGAGTTCCGCGTCAACGCAACCACACGCGGCAACCAATTTGATCCGGCGATTGCACTCTCCGACGACGGAGACATCGTCGTGGCGTGGACCGGACCGGACCAAACAGATGGGACGGAACCGCAAATCCCCGTTGCCACCGACATTTTCTCGCGAGTGATCTCCACAAGTTCGACGCCGACCGTTTCTCAAGGGCTGGTTATCTCCGGCAACGTTGTCGCTGAGTCCGTCGGACAACGTGACGGAACTCTGAAGACCGACGAAAGCCTCGTCTTGACGTGGAACATCGCGGACGCCGACGGAGCGGCCACCACCACGCTCACGATTGACGGGGTGAGTGTGTCCACTATCTACGGTCCGTACACGGCGGCCTCGGGCGTAAACTTCGCCTCGCCGCTGGGGGCACTCTCGGCAGGCATCCACTCCTACACGATCACCGCCACCGATAATGCCGGCAGTTCGCAGTTCACCGACTCCTTCAACGTGACCGCCGTCGCCGGCGCCCAAGGCCCGACGATCGGCCGCGTGGCGGTCTCCCAGGCTATGGGCTTCATGTCCTGGAACACCTTGGACGCCGACGGAGTGGCCAGTTCCTCCATCGTGATCGAGGGCGTTAACTACACCGGCAACGGTCCTTATCCAGACGCCTCGGGCGTGAACTACTCGGTGCCGATTTCGGCACTTTCGGCCGGCACCTACAATTACACCATCACCGCCGTGGACAATGCCGGAAACTCCTCGCAACTGCCCGGCTCGTTCACCCTAACCGGCTCTTCTTCCCTCGTGGCCAGAAAGGCCGTGTACAGCGGTCTCGGACGGTCGTTCAAGTCTGGTCTGGAGACCTCGGCCAAGCTGGATTGGCTCTATGATATCGATGAGTTCGAGGTAGGGTCGGACAAGGAGGAAGGCAACTCGAGCAGCGCCGTGGACGCCGTGATGGCAACATACTAAACCGCTAGGGGCCACAACGGCGATTCGTGTCCCTTTTCATTTCACTCTGCTCACTGCGGGGTGAAATGAAAAAAGGCCTCCACAGGTGGGGCAGGAACCTGCAGAAGCCTGTCCGATAGGGCTTTCGCCCCGCGGAAGTATCGAAAGTATGTTGAATAACTCGACAAATGCAAGTCCGCTTGTTAATAATTACCGTTTTGGCCTAAACTTATTATAGATCGAGTGTGCATATCCACATTCCCTGGTGGGGGATAATGTGGGTAGCTGCAGGAATCGCGGAGGTATCCACACTTACTGCTTTTTATTTTTCCTGCACAAGGTCATACTCTTATTTTGCAATCAGGGATACTTCCAGTTCCGTTTCATGGTTTATGGGGAAGGGCGAAGATGAGATTGCTTGCCAGACCTGTATCTGCCGCACTATTGATATTGCTGCTACTGGCAGGGTTGTCGGTGGCGGTGGAGCCGTCTCCAGCCAAGCTGGAGGGCGACAAGGCGAAGTGCCAATTCCTACGTCTTAAGCGCGACCAGGCCGACCGTCCGGTGTCCCTGGATACGGCGATCGTCCGTTGCGCGCCCGTCGGAGGCGATCGCCGCACGCCCACGGTGGATCTCGTGGCCGCCGTTCACATCGCCGATCCGGAATACTACCGACAACTGAACCGCGAGTTTAGCGGATATGACGCGGTGCTCTACGAGTTGGTGGCTACGGACGAATCCAAGACGCCTCGCCCGGAAAGTTCGATTGGAAACCATCCGATATCACTTTTGCAGAGTGGCATGAAAAATCTTTTGGAGTTGGAGTTTCAACTGAAGGGGATAGACTATACCCGAAAGAATATGGTTCACGCCGACATGTCGCCCGAGCAGTTTGCCCGTTCCATGCGACAGCGAGGCGAAAGCATGATGACCATGTTCGTGCGGATGTTGGGATACGCCTTGTCGAAGCCGAATCAATCTTCCGTCGGCTCCGGCAACGCCCAATTGCTGGCCGCGCTGTTCGACAAAAACCGCGCGCTGGCGCTGAAACGGATCCTAGCCGAGCAATTTTCAGACAGCGAAGACGCGCTGGCGGCCTTGGATGGGCCTGCCGGCTCGACGCTTATCAGCGGTCGCAACCAGGTGGCCCTCGACGTGCTGAAAAAAGAGTTAGACGCCGGCAAGAAGAAGATCGCCATTTTTTACGGTGCGGGGCACATGCCGGATTTGCTTAGGCGGCTGCGCGACGACTTCGCCCTGGCGCCGGTTAGCACCCGCTGGCTGGTCGCTTGGGATCTCGAACCTTAGCGCCGAGACCGTCGGCCGCGACTCGATTTGACTTCACGACGGAGCGAACACGGATGGCGGAACTCTCGATCAGTGAAACGACCACCTTTCGATGGTCTTTGGAAGAGGACGTGGCGCGGTACTCGGCCGCGGGCATACCCGCCATCGGCCTCTGGCGTCACAAACTCTCCGATTGCGGCGTGTCGAAGGCGCGGGATCTCTTGCGCCACAACGGCATGAAGGTTTCGCACTTGTTTTGGGCCGGCGGATTCACCGGCAACGACGGCCGCAGCTATCGAGAGAGCATCGAAGACGCCGCGGAAGCAATTCGGACCGCCGCCGCGCTGGATTGTCCCACATTGTTGATTTACAGCGGTCCTCGTGCCGGACACACCTACAATCATGCCCGGCGGCTGGCCCAGGGGGCATTGATCGAGTTGGCGCCCCAAGCCGCCGAACTGGGGCTGACGTTGGCCATCGAACCGATGCACCCCGGCTGCGCCGCGCAATGGACCTTCCTAAACTCGCTCGACGACGCGCTCGGATTGCTCGACAGCGTTGCCCATCCACATGTCAAGATGGTGCTAGACACCTACCATCTCGGCCTGGACGGCGGCCTGGTGGAGCGGATTGCCCAGGCGGCGGCGAGGATCGCCTTGGTCCAGCTCGGCGATGCCCGGCAGCCACCCGAGGGAGAACAGAACCGCTGCCGGCTGGGCGAGGGCATCGTGCCGCTCGGCGAGATCGTTGCCGCACTGAAGACCGCCGGCTACGACGGCTACTACGACGTGGAACTGCTTGGCGAGGAGATCGAAACGGACGAATACTCCTCTCTCTTGGAGCACGCCAAGGAAGCGTTTCGGAAGATAGTGGGTAGTGAGTAGTGTAACTGTTCACGTGTCGGGAAAACATTGTCATTCTGACTAAACTTTCGCAGATTTCACGCTGTTCAAACAGCGAGGCTTAGGTAATTCCCCAACTGTCGCAGTAATTCATGTAGGTCGGCTTTGGTGGCCGACGTGGTGGTAATTGTTTGTTCCAGGATGACGCTGTGCAGTAC
>JAUWPQ010000276.1 GCA_030611515.1 Planctomycetota bacterium
CTGATCGAGGACGATCAATGGCCCGAAGCGGCCGACCGCTAAGCGAACATTTCGGCCAGCATTTCCAAAACCGTGTTCTGAACCGAAGGGCCGATCCGCCCCAAGCGCTTGACCAACCGGACTTTGTCCACCGTGCGCAACTGGTCGAGAACGATTTGCCCTCGCTTTCCTTGAAAGCGGCACGAAACACGGCTGGGATACTCGCGCCCTTTGGTCGTCATCGGCGCCACAATTACCGTGGCGATGTGCCGGTTTATCTCATCGGGAGAAACGATAACACACGGGCGTGTCTTTTTGATCTCGCTGCCCAGCGTGGGATCGAGGGCCACCAAGTAGACGTCAAACCGCTTCATCACCACTCCCACTCTTGCTCATCCCATGAAGAAGCGGGAATATCTTCGATCGGCCGGTCGTCGCCACACTCGTGCATGGCGATAAACCGATCTTCCCAGTCCATGCGTGGCCGGCGCGCCGAGCGGATGACAAGCCGATCTGCCTGGATGGACATTTCCACTTCGTCGATCAAGTCGAGTTGCTCCAGCCAGACTTTCGGAATCCTCACGCCGCGTGAGTTGCCGATGCGGACGACGTGCGTTTTTGCGACGCTGCCCATTTTGTCCCTTCGTAGATTTGTCCGAATCCGTAAGCTCTGTAATTACATTGTATCTTAATGGCAGGCAATGTCAAGGCCGTTGCTGGCGCTGCTTTTCCACGAACGCCCGATAGTCCTCCGGCGTGTCGATGCCGAAGGTCGGTTCGTCGATCACCCCAACCAGGATTGAATGGCCCGCCTGAAGGACGCGGAGTTGTTCGAGCCGTTCGGTCTGCTCCAACGACGAGGGGGGCATGGCGGCCAGTTTCAGCAAAAAATCGCGGCGGTAGGCGTACAGACCGACGTGCTGATGGAAAAGCGGAGGATCGGACAACAATAGATCATCGCTCCACCGCCGGGGATGCGGGATCACGCTGCGGCTGAAATAAAGCGCCCGGCCCGCGGTGTCGAAAACGACCTTCACACACGCCGGATCATCGAGTTGCCGGCGGCTGCGGATCGGCGTGGCCAACGTGCTCATCGCGGCCTCTGGATTTTTCTCCAGCAGTTCGATGGCCAGATCGATCGACGATCCGGCGACCTCCGGTTCGTCGCCTTGGAGGTTAACGATGATATCGGCGTCGGTCATCCGCCGGGCAACCTCGGCCACCCGGTCGGTGCCGCTGGGGGCCGCCGGATCGGTCAGTTCCGCCTGACCGCCGAACGAACGAACCTCGTCGAAGATTTCGTCGCAGTCGGCGGCCACGCAAACGCCTGATGCACGGACGGAGCGTTGCGCGGCCTCGTAGACGTGTTGAATCAGCGTCTTGCCCGTCTCGCGCAGCAACAGCTTTCGCGGCAACCTGGTCGATGCCAGCCGGGCGGGAATGACGATCCGGCTGGTTCCCATGACAAACTCCCGGTTGGTGTAACCTCGCCTGGTTGGATACCGCCGGCCCAATTTAGTCGAATTTTCCGCCCGTGGGTAGACTAATCAAAACTGGGTAATACAATGTATTAAGACCCCGGGAGGTTGGCGCACGATGACAAATCGACGAAATAAGCGGGAAATCGTCACGTTTAAGGTGGACGAACCCCTACTGAAGGCGATGAGCGGTATCCCCAACCGGTCGGAGTTCATCCGCGCCGCGATCCTTTCGGCGCTGGATAGCGTCTGCCCGTTGTGCAAAGGGAGCGGCATCCTGACGCCCGACCAGCGGAACCACTGGCTCGAGTTCGCCCAGCATCACGCGTTGGCCGAATGCGACGATTGCCATGCCGTGCATCTGGTGTGCGACGCCGGCGCGGACGAAAAAGGACGTAACCGATGCGTTTGATCGAACGGGCGTTTTGCGATAGTTGTTTAGCAGCCGCCGGCACGGCGGCTTGCGGATCAGCCGGGGCCGCCGTGCCGGCGGCCGCTAAACGACTCTATTGCCCGCTCTGGCTCGTCGGTCTGGTCGTTCTTTTCGCCGGTTGCGGTCAGACCTCGGCCGACCGATCGGACGACGGCCGTCTGCCGGTGTTCGCGGGAATTCCGCCGCTGGCGTATTTGGTCGAGCAGATCGGCGGCCCGCACGTCGCCGTCGAGGTGCTGGTTCAGCCGGGCCAAGACCCGCACACCTTTGAGCCGACGCCCCGACAGGTATCGGCGTTGAGTCGGGCCAAGCTGTTTTTCCAAATCGGTATGCCCTTCGAGAACGCGCTCTTGGCGAAGCTGCGGCAAAGCACTCCGCGAATGACGGTCATCGACTGTGCCGCCGGAGTCGAGAAGCGGGCAATGGATCAGCCGTGCTTTGAACACGATCATTCGGGTCATCGAGGAACGCCCGACCCGCACGTCTGGCTCTCGCCGCCGCTGTTGAAGGTACAAGCGGAGAACGTCGCCGCCGCGTTGGTTCGGGCCGATCCCGCGCATGCGGACGATTACGAGCGGAACCTGGCCGCGCTGCTCGGGCGGATCGACGCTGTGCATCGACGCATCGAGCGGATGTTGGCCCCATATCGAGGCCGATCGTTTTACGTCTTCCATCCGGGCTTCGGCTATTTTGCCGACGCATACGGGTTGGAGGAGGAGGCGATCGAGACCGGCGGTCGCTCGCCCGCGCCAAAGCAGCTTAGAGCTTTGATCGAAAGGGCCAGGGCGGAGGGCGCGAAAACCGTCTTCGTGCAACCGCAATTCGACCCGCACGGTGCGAGAACAATCGCCGAAGCGATCGGCGGCCAGATCGTCCCGATCGACGGACTGGCGAAAAACGTGTTGCAAAACTTGGAGAACATCGCGGCGAAGATCGAGCGATCTTTCGCTGGTTTAGCCCCGGCGTCCACGCCGGGATTGAGCGAACGATAAATCATGCCGACCGAACCGGCAATTACATTGCGAAACGTTACGTTTTCCTACGGCGCGGCGCCGGTGTTGGAGGACGTTGGTTTTTCGGTCGGTCCGCGCGAGGCGGTCTGTCTGGTCGGGCCGAACGGCGGCGGAAAGACAACGCTGGTCAAGTTGATTCTCGGTCTGTTGACGCCCCGGCGAGGCGAGGTCCGGCTCTTCGGCCAGCCGCCGCGCAGCTCGCGGCGTCGCGCCGGCTACATGCCCCAGCACGTCCAATACGATCCGCGGTTCCCGGTCAGCGTAATGGACGTCGTATTGATGGGCCGGCTGGGTCAGGGAGGTCTCCGGGGCCTGACCGGCTGGTACGGCCGGGCCGACCGCCACGCCGCGCTCGACGCCCTCGAACAGGTCGGAATGAAGGAGTTTCGGCGGCGGCCGTTCGGTTCGCTTTCCGGCGGCGAGCGACAGCGGGTGTTGATCGCCCGGGCGGTGTGCTGCGGACCGGACCTGTTGCTGCTGGACGAGCCGACCTCGAACATCGACACCCTGGTCGAGGCCCGGCTGTTGAAATTGCTCGGCGAGTTGAATACCAGAATGGCCATCGTACTGGTTTCGCACGATTTGGGATTCGTTTCCGGGCTGGTGGAGCGCGTGATCTGCGTGAACCGGCGGGTCGTGGTCCATCCGACCAGCGAACTGACCGGCGAGACGATCCGCGACCTCTACGGCAGCGAGGTCCGCATGGTCCGCCACGACGAGTTTTTTCATTAGACATGTAGGACAGGTTGTCAACCTGTCTCAAGCACACGGGACAGGTTGACAACCTGTCCTACGAACGATTTATGGTTGATTTCATTCAAGCCCTGAACGATCCGGCGACCGCGTTCCTGCGATACGCACTTTTGGCGGGCCTGCTGGCGAGCGTGTCATTGGGAGTGGTCGGCTCGTACGTCGTCACGCGGCGGATCACCTACATCGCCGCCGCCATCGCTCACAGCGTGCTCGGGGGTATCGGAGTCGCAGTGTATCTGAACGTCGTGAAGCATTGGCACTGGTGCGATCCGATGCTCGGCGCGACGGTCGCGGCACTGATGGCGGCGGTGGTCATCGGATTGGTGAGCCTCTACGCCCGAGAGCGCGAGGACACCGTAATCAGCGCGGTTTGGGTGATCGGCATGTCGACGGGGCTGTTGTTTTTCGCCAAGACGCCCGGCTACATCAACCCGATGAGCTACCTGTTCGGCAACATTCTGTTGATCTCCGCCCGCGACGTGTGGCTGGTTGCGGCGATGGGCGCGGTGGTCGTGGCGTTGGGGCTTGGGTTCTACAACAAGCTGCTGGCCGTCTGTTTCGACGAGGAGTTCGCGGCGCTGCGCGGCGTGCGGGTCAAGCTCTACTACTTGCTGCTGTTGTGCCTGACTGCGATTACCGTGGTGTTGCTGGTCCGCGTGGTGGGCATCGTGCTGGTGATTGCGTTGGTGACGCTGCCGGCGGCCATCGCGGGCCATTTCGCCCGACAGCTCTGGCAGATGATGATCGCGGCCGTGCTATGCTCGATGGTTTTCGTGGTCTCGGGCTTGGCGCTAAGCTACCCGATGAACTTGCCCAGCGGTCCGGTGATCGTGCTGATCGCCGGCGCGGCTTATCTGCTGGTGGCGTTGCTCGCTCGGCTGCGCAGAAGGCATGGTGCGTAGGATATTTGGCGCAATCCGCCGAATATCGAGGATCGCAGCACCCCTCCCACCCCTAGCACAAACGGCAAGTTTACGCCATATTGCGAGGATTCAAGACCGATCGCCAAACAGGACAGCCGAAAACCAAATTGGACATATAGACATGAAATCTCATTCGACGACGATTCTGACCGTTCGCCACCGGGGGGTGGTCGCCATGGGCGGCGACGGACAAGTGACCGTGGCCAATACGATCATGAAGGCCGACGTCAATAAAATCCGCCACCTGATGGACGGACGGGTGATGGTCGGATTCGCCGGCGCGACGGCCGACGCCTTCGCACTGCTCGAACGATTCGAGACGAAGCTCAAAGACTATCCGGAGAACGTACCCCGGGCGGCAACCGAACTGGCCAAGGAGTGGCGCACCGACCGCGTACTGCGCCGGCTCGAGGCGATGATGGCCGTGGTCGATTCGCGCCACACGCTGCTGATTACCGGCA
>JAUWPQ010000277.1 GCA_030611515.1 Planctomycetota bacterium
GGCCTTCGAGATGCTCGATCGCCTCGTGGTATCCGACCGCCTGACGCGCGGTGCGGCTGAGAATGTCTCCCCTCTCCCTTTGGGAGAGGGGACCACGCGCCAACAAACGGCGGACCTCATCGACCAATCCGGCGGCGAACATCTCCTCCACGCGCCGCTCGATCCGGGCGTAAAGCTCCGCACGGGGCCAATCGAGCACGAACACCCGGCACTCCTCGGCCGGGCGGCCGGCGTCGAACTGCCGCTGCAACTCGCTGATCGGGTGGCCCGTCTTCTCGAATACTTCCAACGCGCGGATAAGCCGCCGGGTGTCGTTCGGGTGCAGCCGCGCGGCCGAAGCCGGATCGACTTCCAGCAGCCGCCGGTGGAGCCAATCGCCGCCGCCGGCTTGGGACTGGTCGGCCAGCCGGCGGCGGAGTTGCCAATCGGCCGGCGGACCCCGAAAAATACCCCGCAGCAGACCTTTCAGGTACAACGGCGTGCCGCCGACGAACAGCGTTCGGCGTCCCCGATCAGCGATTTCGGCCGTAATACGTTCGGCCGCCTCGACGTACTTCGCCAGACTGAATTCTTCCCACGGCTCGATAACGTCGATCAGATGATGAGGAACGCTGCGTCGCTGTTCTTCGGTCGGTTTTGCCGTGCCGATGTCCATGCCGCGATAGAGCGCCATCGAGTCGAGCGAGACGATTTCCGCGTCGATCCGACGAGCAAGCTCCACGCCCACGGCCGACTTGCCGGAGGCCGTCGGCCCGCTCAGGAACCAGCAATCGCGGACGAAGTTGATGTGCATAAGAATATTACACGTTTAGCGGTCGCCGGCATCGTTGCTCCACGCAACGCCCCGGCAGTAACACCCCACGACCGGCTCGGTCGAATCGAATATCAACTCGTGCGGATCCGCCGCGTCGCGCTCGGGCAACGCCACGATCGCCAGATCGGCTCGCTTGCCGGGCGAGAGGGAGCCGATCTCTTCCTCGCGTCCCAACGCCCTCGCGCCGTACAATGTTCCCATCCGCAGAATCGTGTCCAGACGGACGCTCGGATGACGCCGGGCGACAAAACGCATTTCCTCCAACAGGCTCAGATCGGGCGTCGAACATCGGCCGTCGGTCCCGAGCGCGACCGTCGCCCCGACCGCCAGCATTTTTCGCAACGGATATTCGGCGTGGGCAAACCAGTCGTGGCTCCTGGGACAATAGACCACGCTCATCCGCGAGGCGTTCGCTCCCAGAAAGGCGATCTCCTCGTCGTCCAGATAGTTGCCGTGAACGACCAACGCACGGTGGGCCGTCGCCAACCGCCGCAGGTAATCCATCGGACGCGCAAAATGAGCCGTGAGCGTTCCGCCCGACGCCCCATAACCAAGACCTTCCAAAAACGCCCTGAACGGACCGCCGCCGTCCCGCAGAAATTCCATTTCCTCCGACGATTCGGCCAGATGCATGGCCACGGGAATCCGCTCGGCGGCGGAAAGCTCGACGACGGCCGTCAGCAATTCGGGATGGACGCTGAACGGGGCGTGGGGGCTTAGCCCGGCGAGATCGCGCTGGACGTGCGACCGTGCCCGTTCCATTTCGCCGGCCACCCGATCGATGGAGAGGGCTTTCAGCTCCAGAAAGCTCGTCACTTCCGGCGGGATTTGGGTGCCACTGCTGGCTTGTCCAGCAGTGAATTTCCGGGGATTTCTCCCTGCACTGCTGGGCGAGCCAGCAGTGGCACCCTTTTTCAACAGGTCGTCGACCGGCGGCAGTTCGGACTGGGTGATGTCGCCCAACGTGGTTACGCCGCACCGGACGCTCTCCTCCAGACCCAGAGCGACGACTTGCCGCATGGACGTCGTCGTCCGCCGCCGGTGGTCGAACGCAAGTTTAATCCAATCCACGAACCCGATCCCTCGCTCGCCCAGCGGCGAGTCGAATTCGCTGAAATCGAGATGAGCGTGGGCGTTGACCAGCCCCGGAAGGATGGCGACGTTCCCCAAATCGAAAACCTTTTCCCCTTTGGACTGCGTACCCACGTCGCCGGCGCCCGCCGAAACGATCCGATCGCCTTCGACGACGACGAAACCATCGGCAACCGGCTTGCTCGTCACCGGGAAGACGTAGCGGCCTTTCAGCACGAGTCGGCGGAGTGTGTTTCGGGACATTTTGTCTTTTTTCTCGTTCCCATGCTCTGCGTGGGAACGCACTTGCTGGACGCTCCGCGTCCTGAAGCGTAACTCCCGAACTTGACACGTTTTCAGACCGCTCGGACGCGGAGCGTCCCGACAATGTGTTCCCACGCGGAGCGTGGGAACAAGATGTACGCAGTATCAGCGATCCGTCGCCAATCCACAAGCGGCCTTTTCGGCTTCGAGCGGCTTATCCGCGTGCTGGCCGCGTTCGATCGCTTCTTCGAGCGACTCCTCGGGCGACTTAGGGCAAGGAATCCTGGCGAACAAGCTCAACAACAACAAGCCGACAAGCGTTCCGCCGACCACCACCGGCCAGATGAACGTGCATCCGCCGCCGTCGCCGGGGGTTGCAAACGCCTTTGCAATCGGCCACCGGGCGAACACTTCCGGCGTGATTCGGATGTTGGCAAGAGCCAGCGTGTTGTGGACCGCGTGAAAGACCATGCCGGGCAGAATGCTGCCGCTTTGCACGGCCAGGTAAGCGATGACCACGCCGATCAGGGAGGCCAGCAACGATTGCTGAAGGATTCCGTGGGCCAGGCCGAACAGCAGCGAACTGTAGATGATCGCCCGCCACTTGTGCCCCAGATGCCTGAAACCGGAGAGAATGAAACCACGGCAGGCGAGTTCCTCGCAGACGGCGGGCACAACCGCGATCAGCAGCACCAGCGACCAGAAGTCCGACTGATTTATCAGCCCTTGTATCTGCTCCAGCGACGGCCGGAGGCTCTCGCTCACCGGATAAAGACGCTGCACGAGGAGTTGCAGCAGGTGGACCGCCGGATGCAACGCAACGGCCAGCAGCGCCGCCGCCGGAATCGCAAACCAGGAAGGCCATTTCAACAGCAAGGTCTGTCGGGGGCTGCTCGTCAACAGGAACGTCAACAACAACGTCGGGACGATAAAGACCGCGACTTGGGTGATTATTAACGTGCGGGCAAAACCCCCGAAAAACTTCGGTACGTCGAAGAAGGAACCGAGGTAGAACTTAATCAACAAGATCAGCATGCAGCAACAGACGGCCGCGCCCACGGTCGGGGTTGGCCGGCGATCGCGCAACAGATGGCGCAGCCACAGCCCAACGTCAAACCGCTCGCTCTCGCGGAACAGCACCGACTCGCGATTGAACTGGTCCACCGCCCAGCGGATCGACATCAGACAGACCATCAAGGTCACCGCGGCCACGACCGGCGCGAATTGAAGCGCCCGCCAATACTCGCCCTCCAACATACTCCGCAAAATCAACGCCACGCCGGTAACGGGGATCAGGCTGTTTCCCAGGTTCAACTCCACCCCGGGCGACATCGGCAGAACCACCAGCGGCATGGTCAGCAACAGCAGCGGCATCAGATAGTATTGTCCTTCCTTGGTGCTGCGGGCCAACGCCGCCAGGGCCAGGCACAACGCGCTAAACAGCGCGGCCATCGGAATCAAGGCTATCGCCAGCGAAACCAACGCCACCGGCGGCGGCAGGCCGAAGCCGGGCAAACGCGACAGCACGATCCAGCCGGTGGCGCCGATGCTGACCAGATTCAGAACGGCCGTGATGATGCTGAAGAGCATGATCGTCAGCAGTTTACCCAGCACGATCTCGCCGCGACCGGCCGGGCTGCTCAGCAGCGTCTCGAGTGTGCCGCGCTCCTTCTCGCCGGCGCAGAGGTCCACGGCCGGGTAGAACGCCCCGGTCAAAGCCCAGAGCAAAAGCAGCACGGGCAGGATGCTGGACCACTTGACTCCTTCGCGGCTTTTCTTGCCGGACACGTCGTCGGTATCGACCGTAAAGGGGCGCGCGGTTCGGGCCGAGAAGCCGCTGGCCTTCAAGTTTTCGTCGCCGATCCGCTGCGTCCAACGCCGCAACACCTCGGTGAGCCGCACCGAGGCGATCAGCGATTTCTCGTTGCCGCCGTTGTAGAAAATCTTCGGCTGGGGAATGTCGGGTGAAAACGCCCCGTCCGCCGCTTCGCCGGCCGCAAGCGCTTCGCGCCGGAGAGTGATCGACTTACGGAACTCCTCGAGCCGGACGGCGAAATCCGAAGGGAAGTAGAGCGCCGCCTCGTAGGCCCCGGCTTGAACCAAACTGCGGGCCTCGTCCCACTGGTCCGACTCCTCCTTATCCGTCCGTTGAAAAAGTCGGATTTCGGGAGTTTGGGTGCCACTGCTGGCTTGTCCAGCAGTGTTTTTCCGGGAGTTTCTCCCTGCACTGCTGGGCAAGCCGGCAGTGGCACCCTTTTTCAACAGTCTGTTATCCGTCGGAGGAAAATACAATTTCAGTCTCTTTGCGCCCTCGGCATCGGAAAACAACGACGCCGCGAAACGCTCCTTCTCGATCAATGCCGGCGAAATGCCCAAGTCACAGCCGCCGACCACCAGCACGCGGGCCGGTCGAACGTGCATGAATTGCGACATCTGGAACAGACTCATTCCCAACAGCGGGTAGAGCAGGATCGGCAGAACCGCGATCACGAACAGCGTCCGACGGTCGCGCAACTGGTCGCGGACCTCGCGGGCAAAGATCAGTTTGACGTTGGCCAGTTTCATCAGCTAAGAAAATGTTCGAGGGACTGTTGGTCGTGTTGCGATATCAACTGGAAAAACAATTCCTCAATGTCGTGTTGCCCGTGCCGCTCGCGCACCTCTTCCAGCGTCCCTTCGGTCAGGATCGTTCCGCGGTGCAGGATGGCGATCCGGTCGCAGAGTTTCTCCGCCTCGCGCATGATGTGCGTGGAATATACAATGCACTTGCCACCGTCGCGTAGCTCGGCCACGGTTTCCAGCAGCGCGCGGGCAACCAGAACGTCCAACCCCACCGTGGCTTCGTCGAAGATCAGCACCGGC
>JAUWPQ010000182.1 GCA_030611515.1 Planctomycetota bacterium
CCATCGCCGATCCCGCGCCTCCGCGCCGGCGCATCATGAAGAAGAAAATCACCATGATCAGAACCATCATGGCGAACATCAGCCCCATGCCGCGCCACCCGCTGGGCGCTTCCTCGGCGTCGATGTTCGTAAAACCCTTCGCCTTCGCCAGATTGAACAATTCATTTTTGTCGTTTTCGAGTCCCCACCGCGGGGTATGGAAGGGAACTTGCGGTTTCACTTTTTCGCGTTTGTCCGCGGGCGAGATTACCTCGCGGATCACGGTGCCGGTGATTTGTTGCGGGCCGAACTTCAGATCGTCCAAGTACGAGTAGAAGACTTCCGTTTCCTTGCCGGACACTTTTTCGCGCACGTCGATGGCGCCTTCCGGGCCTTGCTCGATCAGCCTTTGCAAGTCGACGATTTTCAATTTGACCCGGCCGCCGCCGTCCATCAGGCCGTACAGGAACAATGCCCCAACGGCGAAAATGAGCAGATACCAGGCGACATTCATGCCCGTGTTCATGCCCGTCGAGGGGGGCTTGCGCTCCGGTGGGGGTGTTTTTTTCGGGCTTTGTTCATCGTTCATTCGCGTAGTCCTTCACGGAGCAATGCCGCCGAGCATATCGCATCCTATTATTGTACCATGCTTGGCGTGCGACGGCTTGACCGATTATGCGGACGAGGATAAAAAGGGGGGGTTATGGCACTTATCACATTAAGGGTGATCGACGGGGCCGACCGGGGCCGGGTCTTTGCCGACGCGCCCGCCCCGCTGACCATCGGCCGAGAAGAAGGCAATCCCATCCAACTGAACGACGACCGGATCAGCCGCTTCCACCTGAAAATCCAGGAAGACCAGGACAAGATCGTGCTGACCGACCTGCAAAGCACCAACGGCACGAAGGTCAACGGCGAGCCGGCGCAGCTTTGGGTGCTACGGCCCGGCGACGTGATCTCGCTGGGGCATACCGTGTTGGTCTTCGGATCGCGAGAGCAGATTGCCCAGCGGTTGGCCGCGTTAAAGGAAGAAAACCTTTCAGCCGGCGTGACGCTCGACACCGACGAGTTTGCCGAGGAGCCGAGCGCGGCTTCGTTGGACTTCGAGTTGAACTTCGCCGATGATCCCGACGCGGAAGTCATTCTGCACACGCTTGCCCCGCCCGAGTTGCCCGAGGGGCTAAGCCCCGGCCAAGCCGCGCAAATGGCCGAGATTCTACAATACCTTCATCTGCGGATGCGCGGGCTGATTCAATCCGTCCACTCGAAAGGCAAAAGCGATCGGGTTACCTTGGAGCAACACAAGTGGCAGAACTTGATCGACTTGCAAGACCTGCTGGCGGGATATCTGCGCGGAATTGGCGAGCCGAGCGAGTGACGGAATTAATTATCGATTTCTTCCGCCAAGTCCTCAGGGCTATCGAGAGGTTGGAAGATGAATCGCGGAAAGAATGACCGCTACGCGCCCGGGCGACTTGACGGACCGTTGAAAAACCAGCCGCCGTGGCAGTGGAAGGATTGACCCCTTCCTATAGTAGGCAACTAGAACTTCTTGCCGTCAATCGTAAAACCGTCCTGGCGGCACACCGCCAATCACTCGTCGCCCAGCAGTTCGTCCGGTACCGCCGCACTCAGATCGGGTAGGCGGAAGTAGACGCACTTGCCCTGAGGATCGGGAAACTCGGTCAGCCTAAGCGACAAGTCGCCGGCGACTCCCATTGCGTACCCTTCCCGGCCGGCCCGAACCGCACAAGCCATACCGCCAGGCCGGACGGCGTTGCTGGGCAAATCCTTTAGCGAGGTCGGATCGAGCATGATGCGGGTCAGATCGGCGGCGTCCTGGTTCCGGGGCGAGTCTTGCCGGGCGGGGTTCAAACAGAAGACGACGGGGCCTCGCATGACGGCGGCGCGACCGGACTGGCGCTTGCGGCCGAGCACCAACCGCCACGTCATCGGCATGTCGAGCGTCACTTGGTCGCCCGCGGTCCACTGCCGCTCAATCGTCAGGAAGGCGCCGGAAACGATCGGCTTTTCCCACGGCTGGCCATTGATCGCCACGGCGGCCTTGTTGCACCATCGCGGAATCCGGAGTTGGAGCGGGAATGTGGCCGGCTTTGACGGATCGAGACGGACCACGACGTGGCCCGAAGTCGGATAATCGGTCTCTTGCCGGATATTCAACGACACGCCGCCGGCCAACTCAATCGTTGCCTCGGATGGAGTGTAGAGACTGACGGCCACTCCTGCCCCCGAGCGATAGTAGACCATCGTCGGCAAGTTCGCGATAGCCCGCCGGTAGTTGCACGGGCAGCAATAGTTGTCGCCCGGATGATAGATGCGGTTGCCTTCCAGAGGCGTGTAATAGCGAATCCGCCGCCCGTCTGGCGACTGGGCGGCAAACAAGGTGTTGTAGACCGTGCGTTCGATGAGGTCGCCGTAGCGCGGTTTGCCTTCCAACCGCAGCAGGCTATCGTAGACGAAAAGCTGATACACGGTCGCGCAGGTTTCCTGCACGGCCCCTCGTCCGTCCTGGTCGTCGGTCCAACATTCCCACTGGCCGCCCGCGCCGGTAATGCCCATCCCATCCCGAGCGGTCTGAAAGTGGAGCACGCGCCGGGTCGGCCGCAGAAGTTTCTCGTCCGGTTGGAGGCGGTACAACTCAAGTTGCGCCAGGCATCGGGCGAGATAGGCGTATATGTGGCCTTCGAGCAAGTCGCGCCGCCCGATGACGATACCCAGATTCCACTCGGACAACGCGCGCTGCCGGGTGCAGAAGTCCAGGTAACGTTGGTCGCCGGTCTCGCGGTAGAGCGTCAGCAGCGTCCGTTCCAGGCCGGTGGCGGCCATATCGGTGGCGACCCCGCGCAAACCCCCATCGCCGCGGATTTGCTTGGGCCAGTCGGCGGGCAGCGTCGCCCAATGTTGGAGGATGTAATCGGCCGTCTTCTTCGCCGCTTCCAGCGAACGCTTCTCGCCGAAGTACCGATAGTCGCTTGTCAGGCCGAAGATGATGTAGCCCATCTCATGAACGTCCCACAGGCCCCGCATGCGGTCCGGGGCCGCCATCATGCCTATATAACCGTCTGGCTCCTGTGCCTTGATCGTCTCCTCCACGAGATGTTTTTTCAGGGCAATCACCTTCTCGTTCTTGGTATACACGGCGAACCGGACGGCCGAGTCGATCAGTTTGCCCAGGCCGGTATACGCGCCATACCCGCCGGGAGTAGTCTTGTCGCGGAAGGCCGCGAGGAAATCCTTCTCGGCGTCCAGCACGAGCAGGTTGTTGTTGACGGTCACGTCGATGCGCCGACCGATTTCACCGCCGACTTTGACTTGGCCCAGTTCGAGGGACGCCAGGACGTCGCCGGCGTGCGCCGCCGAAATTGGTTCCCTTTCCTTCTGGGAGATGGCCAGACCATGTTTGCCGGTTGCGGGATCGAGAACGTTGCGGATATCCGAATCGAACGGGGCGTCGCGGATGGTCCGGTCATCGTCGAGCGGCTGGTTCCCCAATTGCCAGAGCACAAGTCCTACGTCCCTTGGGCGGAAAAGGTGTTCTTGCCCCGGTGGTCCGGGTTGCGAGCGGTATCCCGTGCCGAACGCGGTGATAATGGCGCCGTCGGGCAAGAGAACGGAGGATGTGGCTTGGCTGCTCGCCCACCAGGCTTGAGGGCCGGGCCGATCCTCGTTCGAGCCTTTTCGGTTGCCCGCCCACGTGTGAAGTAGATAACGGTGATCGATATCCCAGGTCTGGCCGTTATCGTGGCTGACGACGGCTTCGATTCCGAACTGCGGATAGCCATCCGGCGTGTCCACGTAGCCCTTCCGCACCACGTAGGTCATGACGATGTCGTGGTTGGGCATCAAGAGCATCGAAGGGTGGTGCCGGCCCCAGTCGTAGAGTTTCCTGACTTCCGACCAGGTGGCGCCGCGGTCGTTCGAGATGGAAACCCCCAGGCCCCCGTAGTGATCGATGGTTCCCTTGATCCTGGCCGGGGGGTCGGTGCGGCATGCCGCCACCAAATCGCCGTTCTGGGCGCGAAGGAGGGCGACTTCGCTCACTCCCTCCCATTGCGGTACGCGAACGCCATCGCCCCAGGTGCGCCCCTCGTCGGCGCTGAAACGGAGATAGCCCCGTTGGTGCCCTGGACTACTGACGGTGTAGCCGGTCTCCACCAGCCGAGTCACGGCACCCGTCTGGGCGTTGCGTTCGACCAACATCGGGTCCCAAACGTACCAACGTTTTCCGTCCGGCGTGGGGCCGAGTGGCGACAGATCGCTCCAGCTCGCGCCGTAATCCCGGCTGAACCAGCGGCGATCACTGCCAAACGCCACAACTTTGCCCTGGCCCAGGTAAGTCAGTCCCGTACATAATCCGGCGTCGGATTTTCCCTTCGCGTCCACGTGGAGATAATTTGGCTTGGTCCAGGTCGTGCCGCGGTCGTCGCTGGACATCACCATCGCATAATGAGCCGGCTTGAGCTTCGGGCCGTAATCGCAGTTGACAAGCATCAAGAGTCGATCTTTCTCCGGCATGTAGACGAGATAGGGCACGGCCACCACCCGGTTCCACTGCTCGGTGACGATTTGCAGCTTGGCCGGGATACGGATCTCCGGCACGGCGCCGTTGAGTTGCCGCACCGCCTGCGGCTTCCATTCGACCGCCGCCGCGACGGCGGTCCAGCCCGCAATCAGGATGAAACACATCGAAGTCCACGGTAAGGTTCGGCTACGCATGATGATCTCACTTGGAGTTAATGGGTAAGGGATGAAAGAAGGGCTTCGCTCAGAACTTTTTCGCGTCGATCGTCAGGCCGTCCTCGCGGTTGCCCAGCCGACGGTGCGTTTCCGGGTCGATCGAGTAGGAAATTGACTGCACCGAGCCGTCGCAGAAAACCATGTTGCAGGAGGTCGGATGAGCGCTGCCGAACCTCGCACCATCCCCGTAGCCGTTTTGATCTTGCATCGGCGTGTGGGTGGGACCGCTGGAGGGATTGTAGTACGTGCTGCGGTGATTGTCATTGTTAGCGCCGGAGTACATGGTCTCGTTGTCTGCGGCGTCGACACCATTGAAGTAGTTGTCTGGTGTGAGGTACTTCTCGCCTAGCATGTACGTGTTGCTGGCGCCGTCGCTGATGTCGCACATGGCGACCTCGCTACGCTGGTAACAAATACCCGTGGCGGGATAAGTACCCGGATAGGCGTTATTTCCGTTGACGAGATTCGGCCACTGGCGATTTTGGGTCCAAGTGGCGGCTTGCGCGAGAGTGGAAGGCCAATGAGTAGCGTAAGGGAGGGCTTGGTCGCCGGCGCACGCGGCATAATCGCCGTGGGCAAGAAAGTTCACCCGGTTGGCCCCGTACGGGTTCCAGTAGCCGCCAGAGAACCCGCTACCCAGGCAACCTGCCGGATAGGACACCGGGCTGCGGCGCGATGGGCATATCTGGACACTGAGCGGAGTGCCTTCCCGTTGTGCCCCGCCGACGAGTTGGGTCTGGGTCCAGTTATTCGCGTCGCCGTCGCTGCCGAGTTGATGGAGGGCAAGCTGCTCGACGAACGGAAGAATGGCGTAGGTCCAGGCCCCCGGCTGTTCGAGGCCCGTGCCGCGATCCGGATCGCCCACCCAATAGACACCCCACCCGCCCGTCGGAAAGAACTTGTGAACTTCCTCATGGCCGAGCATGGCCAGGCCGAGTTGTTTGAGGTTGTTGCCGCACTGCAACCTCCGAGCCGCCTCGCGGGCCGCTTGCACCGCCGGAAGCAACAACGCGATCAAAATCCCGATGATCGTGATGACGACGAGCAATTCGACGAGGGTAAACCCCTCGCGTGGGTGGTTCGATGCAATCTGCTGTCCTCGCCATGACTTGCGGATTGACGGATATGCCTTGCCATCGATTTTGTTTGATGTCATGATGGATACGCCTTGCCATCGATTTTGTTTGATGTCATGATAATGTTATGAGTATACTCACTCCAGAACTACGCCAAGCTGTAGACGCCGCAGGGGAGCAGCCTGTCCCCATTATCGACCCGGAGACAAGCGAGCGGTACGTTCTCCTTCGGGCCGAGGTGTACGAACGCCTGCATGTCTTATTCGACCAGGGATCGCTCTCGGAACGGGAACAGAAATTCCTGCTCCAAGAGGCGGGCAAACGGGCAGGCTGGGACGATCCGACAATGGACGTCTACAACGATCTTGACCCCCGCAAATGAAGCGCGGCAACGTTATCATCGTCGATTTTCCCTTCAGCGATCGAACGGGAAGCAAGGTGCGTCCCGCTCTGATCGTGCAGGCCGACGACTTCAATGCGCGTCTGTCGGATACGATCATTGCCTTGATCACAAGCAGCCAGTCTCGCTTTGTCGGCGCTGCTGCCCAATTGCCCATCGACATTTCAACTCCCGAAGGACGAGCGACCGGACTGCGGTTGCCGTCGGTCGTGCAATGCGAAAATCTGGTGACCATTGACCAATCCTTTGTCCTTCGCACCATCGGCCGCCTGCCCGACACCCTCATGAAACGTATCGACGGGTGCCTCAAGGCGGCGTTGGGAATCAAGTCCTAGTACGGTGGATTTTGGATGGTGGACGCGCCCCTGCCTATTCGGACACATCCACCATCCGCCATCCAACATTTATTTGTCCCCTCTCCCAAAGGGAGAGGGGAGTTTTTCTTGTTTACTGGCCACTGACCACCGGCCACTAAACTTTACTTGCGCTTCCTCCATGCGTAGCAGAGCAGGCCGATCAGGCCCGTGGCCAACAGCGCCAAGGAGGACGGCTCCGGAACGTTGCTCGTCAGCAGAGGCGTATCGGCAAGCGAACCACCGCTGGCGTAGCCCATCACAGAGACCATGCCCCAGACCCTCACGTATGCGAGCGAGGAGAAATTAGTTATCCCGCCGGCATTTCCCATCACGTGCCACGTGTCTATGCCGTCGTGCGCCTTGTACGAGAATACCGTAGAGGTTGCGCTAAACTCGGCCTTGACGTCGTACGGCGATCCGAAGGTAATAGTCGGCGATTGGTAGGTCATCGAGCTACCATTAATGCCGGCCCAAATGTAATCTCCATAACCATGCCCGGAAGCAAACATGACAATACCATCGCCCCAGTTGGTCATCGGACCCGTGGAGGCAATAGTAAAACCCGTACCCACCACACCCACCACACCGGGGCCAGTGCCGGGCTGGATCGTCCCGGTATACGTGTACACCTCTCCGACGCCGGGAACGTTGGAAAATGCCTTGTACACCCCAGTCCAAGGTTTGCCGTCCGCGGTGGTGAACCCTAAGGATTGTCCCGCGTCGATAGTCGTGGCGGAGATTATCGGGGCAGTATGTCCAACCCAGCCGTTGTACCCGTTCACGGCTGTGCCAGGGGCGGGCGGCGTGCCGCCGTTGCCGTCAAAGTCCTCGGAAAGGAGGATCACGTCGGCAGACAGCGGGCAAGCCATCGCCAGAACGACCAATACACTCAATAACGTCTTCATGGTATCTACTCCAAAAAATAGAATCACCTTGACCGTCGTCGAGCCGCCGGCGACATGCCGGCAGTATGAATCTCGATATGACGGTCCTCACTCCTCTCTGCTCCACACACTCTCGCTGGGGCGGCAGTACAACTGCCACCCCAACATGTTCCGAACGTCGTAGGGTGCGTGGAACGCACCGTTCGCACCGCTCGGACTCGTGGTTTTTCGTGGTGCGTTGTACGCACCCTACAGCCCGTGCGACGGCCGCTGGTGGCTTCGCATCGGGGCGCGACCACCGGTCGCGGCTTTTTACGGACCATTCATGGTTTGACCTCCTTTACTCCTGATTCTCCGACAACGTTGAAACCATTTCCAGCACCGGATCGCCGAGGACGAACCAGTCCGCCACAATCTTGTCGCCGCCGTCGGTAACGGCCAGCGTCAGGAACCGGTCGCCGGGAGCAAGCTCCACGTCCACCTTGAGCGTACCGCTTTCGGGGCGCAGTTGCAGCCGCTTGAACTTCAGCCGGCCATCGACAAAGACCCACAGATCGGCGGCCACGCTGGCGGGAAGGCGGTCGGGATCCTGGCCGTGCTCGGCAAAGACGCGGCGGGCGTCGGCCAGTCCGGCCACGGCGCGAAACCTGCTCGGCACGGTGCCGGGATGGGCACGGCGCATCGCCTCCAGGTTGAAGGTGATGCCCACGTTTGGGCTTAGACCCAACAGGCCGCGATGGTCCGGCATGAACTGCTTGCCGGGCCCCATCGCGTATACCCAATTGTTGATGATCTCCGCACGTCGATCGTTCGGTTTGACCTCCGCCGCCCGCGCCCAGATGCTGCCGAACACGCGGCCGTCGGTGCCGGGGAACCCGGCGAACGTGTGGCCGGCCGAATCGAGCTGCACCGGGCCCGCCTTGCCGTCCGGCATGAACACGCCATCGATGAGCTTGTGCCAGCCGACCGGCCGGTATTGGCGGTCGCCGCCGCGGTCCCGCGCGGCGAACACCGGGTCTTCCATGCCGGTGCTCGGGTCGATGCCGCGCTCGCGGCCCCAGCCCATGCCGTTACCGCCGGCGACGATGTCCAACAAGTCCAGCACCCTCGGCGGCCGGACCAGTTGCCGAACAAAGGTCAGCGGATCGCCAACCTTGCCGGGCATCACCAATCGCGGACCGCCTTCGCCCTTCTCCACCCGCGCCGACTCGTTCTCGCGCAGCACCACGCCATCTTGCCGACCATCGCCGACCACCTGCACCTTCACCGATCCGCGGAAGACGCGCGACGTGGTGTTTCCTTCGTCGCTGACCTCCACGCCGAACTCCGTGCCCAGGTCGGTGACGATGGCGGTGGGAGTGCGGATGGAGAATAGGGATGAAGGATGAAGGATGAAGGATGAAGGATGAAGGCTCGGCCTTGGACCTTGGACCTTGGACCTTGAACCTTTTCCGCCCCTCTTCTCCACCAGCGCGGTCAGTTTGCCAGCGCAAGGTAGCCGCCAGCGGTGGATTCCACTTTATACGTGCAGGGGC